>CACGNO010000052.1 GCA_902574335.1 uncultured Bacteroidota bacterium | reverse complement strand
ATTTTCATCTTCAATAGCTTTTGCAATTTTTTTTATTTAACTCCTTTATACTAAAACCTTTAAAGCTTTCGTCAAACTTTTTTTCTTTATTCTTATTGGAGATTTCTTTTTTAAGAATAATTCCAGCATTATCTAAAATTTTATCATAGGTAAAAATTGGTGATTCAAACCTTAGAGCTAATGCAATTGCATCCGATGTTCTAGCATCAAAAATCTCTTCTTCGTTATCTCGTTCACATATTATGCTCGAGAAAAAAATACCATCTACAAGCTTGTGAATTATTACTTGTTTAATCTTAATTTCATAATTATTAGCTAGATTTTTAAATAAATCATGGGTAAGTGGTCTTGGAGGTTGAATTTCCTTGTCCAACGCTATTGCAATCGATTGAGCTTCAAATCCTCCAATTACAATTGGAAGTTTTCTTTCACCTTCAATCTCCTCCAAAATAAGTGCATATGCACCGTTTTGAGATTGACTGTATGAAATTCTGTTAACGCTTAATTCTACAAGACTCATTTAAATAACTTATTTCAAAAATAGAAAATTAGTTATTTTCAGCCTTGAATGCTTTAAGTTTTTCGTTTAATTTGGGAACTACTTCGAAAGCATCTCCAACAATACCATAGTCTGCTGCTTTAAAAAATGGTGCTTCAGGGTCAGTGTTGATTACAACCTTAACTTTTGAAGAGCTAACACCAGCTAAGTGTTGAATAGCACCAGAAATCCCAATTGCTATATACAAGTTAGTTGAGACTGGCTTACCAGTTTGTCCGACGTGCTCACTGTGAGGTCTCCATCCTAAATCTGAAACAGGCTTTGAACAGGCTGTAGCAGCACCTAGTGTTTCAGCAAGATCTTCAATTATTCCCCAATTTTCAGGACCTTTAAGTCCTCTTCCAGCTGATACCACAACATCAGCATCTGCAATTGTAATTTGATCTTTTGCTGAATCAAAAGAATCTTGTTTTAGATCACTTTCAATTACATTAGCTTTGAAGTCAACTATTTCGGGTGTGGATGGATTTTCTAATGACCCAAAAGAGTTATTAGATAGGCTGATGATTTTTTTATCAGAAACAATTGAAGCATCACAAAATGATTTATTTGAGAAAGATGTTCTTCTTACAGTAAAGGGCTCAAGTGTTGACGGTAAGTCAACCACATTAGAAACATATCCAGCTTGAAACTTAACAGATAATATTGGAGCTAAGTATTTTGAGTCAACACCTCCGCCTATTATTACGTGTGAAATAGAAAATTTATTTGCTGCTTGAAAAATAATATCAGCAAATCTTTTTGCATCAAATTTATTTAATGAATCGTCATCAATTTTTAAAATTTTATCTGGACCATATTTATTTATTTCAGTCGAGTCATCTATATTTATTGTAAGAACTGTAAGTTCAGAAGAAAGTTTATTTGCCAATTCTTTTCCATATGATATAACCTCTGCAGAGTTTTTTTTCGGCTTATTATTTTTAGATTCTATGTAAACTAGTACTGACATTATTATATAACTTTAGCTTCGTTATGAAGAAGATCGATAAGCTTATCCAGGTCATCTGAATCTATCATCGTAATTTCTTTTTTTTCTTCAGGAATGTAAAACTTATTAGTTGTTGTTTTAACTTTAATATCAAAGGGCTCTATCAATAATAATGGTTTTTGTCTTGCTTGCATAATTCCTCTCATATTAGGGATTTTTAAATCACTTTCTTCAACAAGACCTTTTTGACCTCCTATGATTAATGGTAGTTTACATTTTAGGGTTTCTTTTCCACCTTCAATCTCTCTCTCTAAAGTAGCATTTCCATTTTCAATCTCCAAGCCTACACAATTCGTAACAAAACTTATATCTAACATCTCAGAAATCATTCCGGGAACCATTGATCCATTATAGTCAATTGACTCTCTGCCTGCAATTATTAAGTCATATGAATTTTCCTTTGCATAATTTGCAATATAAGTTGCAACTTGAAAACTATCAGTAGCTTTTGAGTTAATTCG
>CACGNO010000051.1 GCA_902574335.1 uncultured Bacteroidota bacterium | reverse complement strand
TATGACCTTCCCATCCACCCCAAACTACAAGCACCTTTTTGTCAGCTAAACTTTGTGACAGTAAAATATTAGAAAATATGATTAGGACTAATTGATAAATTTTATTTTTTTTCATTATTATTTTTTAAATTTATGAAATCAGAATTTAATCTTAGAATTAGCTATGAAAAATAAAAGAAGAAGTTTTCTAAAAAAGTCAGCAATCGCTGGTACAGGTTTTTTTATTGTACCAAGAAATGTTTTAGGTGGTAATGGATTCATTTCACCAAGTGATCAATTAAATATTGCTGCTATTGGTGCAGGTGGAAAAGGAAATGACATTACACATGACTGGGCAAGCGGAGAGAGGGTCATAGCACTTTGTGATGTTCACCCCGATGGTTCGCATGGTGTAACTGATTCTAGAAAGACATATCCTAATGCTAATTTTTATGTTGATTATCGAGAAATGTTAGATAATGAAAAGGATTTGGATGCTGTTACAATTAGTACGCCAGATCACACTCACGGTGTAATTGCTAGCAATGCAATGAACAGGGGACTACATGTATACGTACAAAAACCATTAACTCATAATATTGAAGAGGCAAGAGCTTTAACAAAGATTGCTGCTAAAAACAAGGTAGTTACTCAAATGGGTAATCAAGGTGGATCAAGCACTGGAGTTGTAAAGATTCAAGAATGGGTTGATAAAAAGATGATTGGAAAAATTCACAAAATTTATGCTTGGACAAATAGACCTGTTTGGCCTCAAGGCTTTGATATGGAGAATATGGAGGAAGAAAAACCTGCAAATTTAAATTGGGATCTATGGTTAGGTCCTGCTGCTTCAGCTAAATATACATCACAGCTACATCCATTCAACTGGAGAGGTTGGTGGGATTATGGAACTGGTGCCTTAGGAGATATGGGTTGTCATATTTTAGATGCTCCATATAAAACTTTAGGCTTACATTATCCAACAGATGTTGAGTGTAGTGTTGGACAGGTTTTTCAGCAAGCATGGAGCCAGAATTTTATACCTGCAGGTTGTCCAGCATCTTCAATAGTTACATTAAATTTTGATAAGACTGCTAAAAATGATTCTAAAATTGAATTAGTATGGATGGATGGAGGCTTACGACCTAGTCATCCTGAATTTATTCCTGCAGATGATTTTCTTGGTGAAAAGAATAGTACAAATGGTGTTTTAATGATTGGAGAAACTGGAGTTATATCTTGTGGAGTATATGGCCTAGGTCCCAAATTGTACAGAAAAGGTCATGAAACAATTGAATTTTCTACTGACGACTATTGGAAGTCTCTAGATCACGTGCATCATATGGAATGGATAAATGGAATTAAGGCAGGATATGGTAGTGATGAATACAAAAAAATAACAGCACCTTTTGAGTATGCTGGACCATTTACAGAAACGGTTTTAATGGGAAATCTAGCTATTAGATCTTACATGAGTATGGGTAAAGATAAACCTAAGTATTCCCCGAATAGATATCACACATCTGAGTACAGCAAATTTGTTGGGAGAAAGAAATTATTATGGGATGGAGACAATATGAAAATAACGAACTTTGAGGAAGCAAATAAATACGTGGGACGAACCAGAAGACCTGGATGGAATCTTTAATTTATGAACAAGTTTAGTTTACTATTTATTATCCCTTTTCTTTTTTTTTCTTGTAAAGAAAATAAGGATTGGACTGTTTTATTAAGTGATAATAGCATGGATGGATGGCATTATTATAATGATAATGGTAATAAGTTTGGTTGGTCTGTTTCTGATGGGGTTTTATCCTTTGATCCAACCCAGGGTAAGTATCAACGTGATTCATTAGGAAATATTCTTAAGCATGGAAATGGAAGTTTAAAAAAGGAGAATAATGATTTAGTATCAGATGTTGATTATAGAAGTTTTAAACTGTATTTTGAATGGAAAGTTGACACATTAACTAATAGTGGATTTATGTGGGGTGTTAAAGAGGGCAAAAATTATGAATTTCCATTTGTAACTGGTCCTGAAATTCAAATAATGGATAACAATTATCCTGACCCTGTTAAAGCTGGTAGTTTATATGGAATGGTTTCCCCGACAGTTGATATGACCAAACCTGTTGGTCAGTGGAATACATATTTGATTACAATTGATCACAAAACCAACTTTGGAAATGTAATTTTTAATGGTGTTGAAGTTGTGAATTTTCCTTTAAGCGGAGAAGAATGGGATTCAATGGTTGCT
>CACGNO010000050.1 GCA_902574335.1 uncultured Bacteroidota bacterium | reverse complement strand
TAATAAATATGTTATATAAATGATTCACAATTACTAAAGTAATACATTTAGAAATAGTATTTTTACATCAAATTTTATTTAATGAATAAAATCCAAATGGTTGACTTAAAAAGTCAATACTCAGATATAAAATCTGAGATTGATAATGCTGTCATTGATGTAATAGAAAGCGGTCAATATATCAATGGACCAGCTGTTCAAAATTTTACATCAAACTTAGCTCAATATCTTTCCGTTAATCATGTAATACCATGTGCAAATGGTACAGATGCTCTGCAAGTCGCTTTAATGGCATTAGATTTAAAGCAAGGTGACGAAGTTATAACTACAGATTTTACTTTTGCCTCAAGTGTAGAGGTCATTGCATTACTAGGATTAAAACCCGTATTGGTTGATGTTGAAATGGATACTTTTAATATTGATGTAGATAAAATATCAAGTGCAATCACATCAAATACCAAAGCAATTATTCCAGTCCATTTATTTGGTCAAACTGCCGAGATGGATAAAATTATGAAGTTAGCAGAAGAAAATAATTTATATGTTATTGAAGATAATGCTCAAGCAATAGGTTCTGTTTACACAAATTCAAATAATGAAGAAATAAAGGCAGGAACTATTGGACATATTGGGACAACTTCTTTTTTCCCATCAAAAAATTTGGGTTGTTATGGAGATGGTGGTGCAATTTTTACTAATGATGATCATTTAGCACAAAAAATGAGAGGATTGGTAAATCATGGTATGTATAAAAGATATTACCATGATCTAGTTGGTATAAATTCAAGATTAGATTCAGTTCAGGCAGCTATACTCAACATTAAGTTAAAAAATCTTGACAAGTACAATCAATCACGAAGAAATTCAGCAATGATTTATAATAAGCTAATAAATTCTTCAGAAATAATTAAACCAATAATTAAATACAATGAAAATTCTCATGTTTTTCATCAGTACACTTTAAGATTGACTAATGGTAAAAGAGATGAGATGGTTAAGTTTTTAAACGAAAATGATGTGCCGTGTGGTGTATATTATCCTATTCCTTTACATAGTCAAAATGCTTATAAAAGAGATGAATATAAAGAGTCTGATTTTGAAATAACTAATCAGATTAGCAATGAAGTATTTTCACTACCAATGCACTCTGAATTAGATGAAGAGCAACAAAAATATATTGCAGATTTGGTAAATCAGTTTATGTTAAAAAGCTGATTGTACATTAACTTCCCTATCGACTTTTTTGACTAGTCCACATAATACTTTACCTGGTCCAAATTCTGTGAAATTGTTTGCCCCATCATTTATCATATTCTTTACTGATTGAGTCCATTTTACAGGGAATGTTAACTGATTAATTAAATTAATTTTAATTTTTTCTAATTCAATTTCAGGACTTCCATTAACATTTTGATATATAGGGCATATTGGATTTTGAAAACTTACATTATTAATTGCTTCACTAAGTTCAGCTTTGGCATCATTCATAAGTTCTGAGTGAAATGCTCCACTAACAGGCAATAATAAACTTCTTCTCGCCCCAAGTTCACTGAATTTCTCACAAATTAATTTTACATCATCAAAATTTCCTGAAATAACGACTTGTCCAGGACAGTTAAAATTTGCAGCAATAACATATCCGTTAAAATTTTCACAAGTTTTTTCTATTGTTTTATCATCTAAACCTAAAATGGCAGCCATTCCACCTTTATTATTTTCACATGCTTTTTGCATAGCCTTAGCTCTAATTGAAACAATTTTTAATCCGTCGGCAAAAGACATAGTTTGATTTGCTACCAATGCTGAAAATTCACCTAAAGAATGACCTGCAACAAAATCGGGTGTTGATTCATTGTTTTTTAAATATAATTCTGCAATTGAGTGTAAAAAAATTGCAGGCTGTGTTACCTTCGTTTGTTTCAACTCATCTTCAGTCCCCTCAAACATTACTTTTGATAATTTAAAACCAAGTATCTCATCAGCCTCATTAAATAATGATTTAATTTTATCCGAACTCTTATATGCCTCTAGTCCCATCCCAGGAAATTGTGCTCCTTGACCTGGAAATATAAATACATTCATCTCTTTATTTTATTATAAGTGATAAAGGTGAAATCATAATTATGATTTTCATCTTTCTTCTTTTCAATTCTATTTGATTCAATCCATTTTTCTTCATCAATTTCTGGAAAAACTGTATCTCCTTCAAAATTATCATGAACTCTAGTTAATTCAATTCTATCACAGTAATCAAGGGCAATTTTATAAATTTCTCCTCCCCCAATTATAAAAGGCTGTGGGTCATCAGATGCAATTGATATAGCATCTTCAAGTGAGTTTGTAACAATTGCGTCATCAGCTATGTAATCTTTTTTTCTAGTAATAATAACATTAGTCCTGTTAGGTAAAGCTCTAGGCATTGATTCAAATGTTTTTCTTCCCATTATTACATGATGCCCTTTAGTTAAATTTTTAAATCTTTTTAAATCATCGCTTAGATGCCATATTAGCTTATTATCATTACCAATAATATTATTTTCAGA
>CACGNO010000049.1 GCA_902574335.1 uncultured Bacteroidota bacterium | reverse complement strand
GTAAGCAAGCAATTGCAACATCCCTTCCTGTTTTTAATTGTCCATCACATTCAATAACTACCCTACTTCTTAAATCATTTAGAACTAATGTTTGTTGAGCTTCAGCAATTCCAAGTTCCCATGGCAACCCTGCATGTTTAAGTGAGGTAAGTGGCGAAGCACCAGTTCCTCCGTCAAAGCCAGATATTAATATAACATCTGCCTTAGCTTTAGCAACTCCAGCTGCAATTGTACCAACACCAACTTCAGAAACTAGTTTGACATTTATTCTTGCATCTCTATTTGCATTTTTTAAATCATAAATAAGTTGTGCTAAGTCTTCAATTGAATATATGTCGTGATGAGGTGGGGGAGAAATTAATCCGACATACGGAGTAGAGTTTCTAACTTTAGCTATCATTGGGTTAACCTTTGGACCTGGTAATTGACCACCTTCACCAGGCTTGGCACCTTGTGCCATTTTAATTTGAATTTCATTCGCATTTGTTAAGTAGTGAGAACTTACTCCAAACCTCCCTGACGCTACTTGTTTTATTGAACTGTTCCTTGAATCACCATTGTTTTGGGTTTTAAATCTTTTTGGATCTTCTCCGCCTTCTCCTGAATTACTTTTGCCTCCAATTCTATTCATTGCAATAGCAAGATTTTCATGAGCTTCTTTGCTTAGAGATCCGTAAGACATTGCACCAGTTTTAAACCTTTTAACTATTTCAGTCCATGGCTCAACTTCTTCAATTGGAATTGGATCGAATTCTGAAAATTTCAAAAGCCCTCTGAGAGTCATAAATTGTTCATTTTGCTTGTTTATAGCATCTGAGTAAACCTTATATGTTTCATAACTTTCTTCACGAACAGACTGTTGCAGTTTTGAGATTGTTAGAGGATTTAACATGTGAGCTTCACCATTCCTTCTCCATTTGTATTGACCGCCAATCTCTATACTAACAAATCCATCTTCCGATTCGTAAGCTTTTTTTAGTCTAGTCGAAATTTCTTTCTCAATAACGTAAAGTCCAACCCCTTCAATTCTAGATGGTGTGTTATTAAAATATTTATTTACAAACTTTTTTCTTAATCCCAAGGCTTCAAAAATTTGAGCACCACGGTAAGAATGCAAAGTGGAAATACCAATCTTATTCATAACCTTTAGAATTCCCTTTGCTACTGCATTATTGTAGTTTATAATTGCTTCATCGAGAGTGAAATTTTCAAGTAAACCAATATTATGGTGATATGTAATTATTTCATTTACTAAATATGGATTTATAGCACTGGCTCCATATCCAAATAACATTGAAAAGTGATGAGGTTCCCTAGGTTCGGCAGATTCAATAACAATTCCAAATTTAGATCTCTTTTTTCTTTTAATCATTGAATGGTGGACACAGGAACATGCTAACAAGATTGGAATAGGAGCATACTTTTTATTTATATTTCTATCACTTATAATTATAATGTTGTCACCGTCATCTACTTTCTTTTCTACATCATTAACCATTTTTTCCAATGCCTGCTCCAGTCCATTATGTCCTTTAGATAATTTGTATATAGCTTTAACAGAAGAAGCTTTAAAATCAGGGTGCTTTATATATTTAACTTTGTCTAGGTCTTCATTTGAAATTATTGGATTTTGAATTTTTAATTTTTTTGCGTGGTCTGGAATAATATCAAAAATATTATAATCACTTCCGATTGAGAGACTAGTATCTGTTACGATTTCCTCCCTAATTCCATCAAGAGGAGGATTAGTTACTTGAGCAAATAGCTGCTTAAAATAATTATAAAGAAGCTGTGGTCTTTTTGATAAAATAGCTAATGGGGTATCTGTGCCCATTGAACCAATCGCTTCCTTCCCTTTGACACACATTGGTATTATGATTGTTTTAAAATCTTCTTTGGAATAACCAAATATTTTTAATCTAGTTTCAAAAGATGTTTTTTCTTCAGGTGTTCTGTTACCAGTGTAGGGTATTTTACTTAATGGTAAAATATTGTCATCAACCCATTTTCTGTAAGGATGTTTGGAAACAACATTATTTTTAATCTCTTCATCTTCTATAATCCTTCCTGCTTTCATATCTACTAAAAACATTTTTCCAGGCTCTAGTCTTCCATGTCTTTCAATATTTTCTGGCTTAATTTCTATTACTCCAGTCTCAGATGACATCACAACATATCCATCTTTAGTTACTGTATACCTTGAGGGTCTTAGTCCATTACGATCGAGGAGAGCACCTATGTATTTTCCATCTGTGAATGGTATTGATGCTGGGCCATCCCATGGTTCCACTATACAACCATTAAACTCGTAAAAAGCTTTTTTTTCATCACTCATAGACTGATGTTTCTCCCATGCTTCTGGAACTAACATCATCATGATTTCTGGTAAAGATCTTCCCGTCATTAATAATAATTCTAAAACCATATCCATTGATGCTGAGTCAGATTTACCAGGAAGAATTATTGGAAAAATTTTATCTAATAGATCATTTTCAATAAGTTCAGATTTTATTAGCTCTTCTCTTGTTATCATCCTACTTACATTTCCTCTAAGAGTGTTGATTTCTCCATTATGACACATATATCTGAATGGCTGCGCCAAATCCCAAGTTGGGAATGTG
>CACGNO010000048.1 GCA_902574335.1 uncultured Bacteroidota bacterium | reverse complement strand
TGCTGTATTGGCTAGTTGTGAGGGGCCTGTACATAAATCTGTTCCATATGTAATTCAGCCTGAAAGGATAAGACCTGGAATTGCAAATTTTTATGCAACCTCAATGTTTAATGGATATGATTGTGCCAATATCCTAGTTAAAACTCGTGAGGGTAGACCCATCAAAATTGAAAACAATAAGCTTGCTAACTTCCATGGATCAGCTAATGCTAGAGTTCACGCATCTATCTTATCTATGTATGACAGTGCTAGAATTCAAGGTCCAATTTCAAATGGAAAGGATATTTCGTGGGATGATTTTGATACAGAAATTATTCAAAAATTAGATTCATTGAGATTTAATAATAAGCCTGTTGTATTATTGACAAATACGATAGCTAGTCCCACAACATCTAAAATTATTAAAGACTTTACGAATAAATACCCTAACGTAACTCATGTAGAATATGATTCAATTTCAGAAAGTTCTGTTCTAGATGCACATGAAATTATGTATGGTAAGCGGGCAATACCTTACTATGATTTCAAGAATGCTAAATATATATTATCAATTGGTGCTGATTTCCTTGGCGATTGGTTAGGATCCAATTATGATGGTGAATATGCGAAAGGTAGAATACCAACAAAATCTAAAGATACCAAGGCACAAATGTCAAAACATGTTCAAGTTGAATCGAACATGTCAGTAACTGGGGCTAATGCTGATGTAAGGGTTCCTATGAAAGTTGCAACTCAAAAACTTTTTTTAGCACATCTTTATAAAAAGGTTGCTAAGCTAGATCTAATTTTACCTGAATTAGATAAAATATATGATATAAAGTTAAATGAAATTTACGATGAATTAATATCATTTGGTAAGTCAGCTTTATTAGTGTGTGGAATTGATAATGTCCATGCTCAATTACTTACAAATTCAATAAATGATTTAATCTTGAGTAAAGCTAAAAATTCAACTAAAATCTCTTTAATTCGTAACGGTAATAATAAAAAGGTTAATGAAGTATTAACAAAGATTAATCAATCAGAAATCTCAGGAATTATAATGTTTGGTATCAATCCGGCATATACTCTTCCCAACCCTGATTTGTTCGCATCCTCTATAAAACAATTAGAATTTTCAGTAAATATTTCAATGAAAATGGATGAGACTTCTTCTGTTTGTAAATATGTTGCTGCAGCATCTCACTATTTAGAATCCTGGGGAGATTTTCAATTCATTAATGGTGAATATAGCCTTTGTCAGCCAACTATTAGAACCTTATTTGACACTAGACAGTCCGAGGAATGTTTGTTGAGGATTCTTTTAGTGATTTATCGTCTTCAAGAATATTATCTACGGGAAGACTATCAACAAATTCATTTTGTCTTAAAGTATCTAACTGAGCATTATTTGTTAGCTCAATTTCGCTTTTCCAATATTTCTTTAAATTCTTATCCATTTATAATTAATAGTGGCATTTTCCACATTCCAATCCTCCCATTTGTGCAATTGTTAACTTTTCAACACCATATTTTTTTGATAATTCCTCATGAATTTTGGTGTAATATTCATTGTCCTTAACATTAACATTAGTTTCTCTGTGACAATTAATACACCAACCCATTGTTAATGATGAATGCTGATAAGCAATTTCCATTTCCTCCACGGGTCCATGACATGTTTGACATTCAACACCAGCAACGTTGACATGCTGTGAATGATTGAAGTAAACAAAATCTGGAAGATTGTGAATCCTAACCCATTTTACAGGTTCAACATCCCCGGTATATATCCTCTTATTTTCATCCCATCCAACAGCTTTATAAAGTTTTTTTATTTCATTTGTGTAAAAGTCTTTTGTATATCCTTTTTCTAAATCTTCTTCTCCATCATACTCAGCAATATTTTCATGACAATTCATACAGACATTCAGAGATGGTATTCCAGAATGCTTAGAAACTCGAGCCGATGAGTGGCAATACTGACAATCAATTTGATTATCACCCGAATGAATTTTGTGTGAGTAATGGATAGGTTGTATTGGCATATAACCTTGATCAATTCCAACTTGCATTAACCATCCATATGCAAAATACGCACTAGATAGAAGGAAGAAAACTACGGAACAAAAGACCAAAAATTGGTTTCTGATAAATAATATCCATATTGGTTTTGAAGGTTTCTTGTCTTTCTTCTCAGTTACAACTCCATTTCTAAAAGCAATTTCTCTTAACGTTTTGTTTACAAGATAAAGCATGGTAATTAAAACCATCAAAACAACGATTAAGACAACCAAGATTAAATCTTGAGAAATTGATCCACTAGATTGAGATTGAGCTACACCACTATCGGCTACGGCTGTACTAACCACTGGCTCGGGCTTATAATCAGTATAAGCTAAAATATTGTCAATATCTTCATTTGATAACTGTGGAAAAGCGTTCATTGCTAATTTATTCCACTCCTCCCAAACCGCAACAGCACGTTCATCACCTGATTTAATCATCGCAGAACTATTCTTTATCCATGTATACAGCCATTCCTTTTCATATTTTTCGGTAACTCCAGCAAGCTGAGGACCAACTAAGTTTTTGTTAAGTTTATGACAAGCAGCACAATTAGCATTGAAAAGAGATTTACCCTTAGCGATGTCAACATCCTGAGAATGAGACGAAAACGAAAAAAAGAACACTAGAAAAAAGAGCGCAAAAAAGCTCTTAACATTTTTTATAAAAAGAAAGTTAGTTTTAGTTTTTAAAAGGTTGTTTTTTCTAGTTTCCAACAATCAAAAATTGCTCGTTCTTTTAA
>CACGNO010000047.1 GCA_902574335.1 uncultured Bacteroidota bacterium | reverse complement strand
TTGTTCAGACTTTTTTCCATAATACATACTGTGAAAGAAATTATATAAAAATACTAGTTGTGCTAATCCAGTAATTAACGCAAATACAGTAATTAATACATTAATATCAGCTAAATCATCAAAATATGGGAATGCTGTATTTGTATAATATCTTCTCGGTAATCCTGCCATTCCAACAAAATGCATTGGGAAAAATATACCATAAGCACCAATTGCAGTTATCCAAAAATGTATGTATCCAAGAGACTTATTCATCATCCTACCATATAGTCTAGGGAACCAATGATATACACCAGCAAAAAGACCATATAATGCAGAAATACCCATAACTAAATGAAAGTGTGCAACTACAAAGTACGTGTCATGTACATTAATATCTAAGGCACTATCTCCGAGGATAATTCCCGTTAATCCCCCAGTAATAAATGTTGAAACCAATCCAATTGAAAACAACATTGCAGGATTTAGCTGCAAATTTCCTTTCCATAGGGTGGCTATATAATTGAATGCTTTTACGGCGGAAGGAATTGCAATCAATAATGTTGTAAATGTAAATACTGAGCCAAGAAAAGGATTCATTCCAGTAATAAACATGTGGTGTCCCCAGACTATTGTTGATAAAAAAGCAATAGCTAAAATTGAGGCAACCATTGCTCTATAGCCAAAAATTGGCTTTCTAGCATGTGTAGCAATTATCTCAGAGGTTATCCCTAGTGCAGGTAACAAAACAATATATACCTCAGGGTGACCGAGGAACCAAAAAAGGTGTTCAAATAAAACAGGAGATCCACCTTGATAATGAAGTACTTCACCTTGAACAAAAATATCAGATAGGAAAAATGAAGTACCAAAACTTCTATCCATTATTAATAAAAGTGCGGCAGATAATAATACTGGGAATGAAATAACACCAATAATTGCAGTGATGAAAAATGCCCAAATAGTTAGAGGCAATCTAAAAAAGGTCATCCCTTTAGTTCTTAAATTAAGTACAGTAACAATATAATTTAATGAACCTAAAAGCGACGAAGCAATAAAAAATGCCATAGAAACAAGCCACAGAGTCATTCCCAAACCTGAACCTGGTTGAGTTTGAGGAAGAGCACTTAGTGGTGGATAAATTGTCCATCCAGCAGCAGCTGGACCAGCTTCAACAAATAATGAGGCTACCATAATTACACTAGAAACAAAAAATAACCAGTAAGCAATCATATTTAAAAATCCAGATGCCATGTCTCTAGCTCCAATTTGAAGTGGAATTAAAAGGTTACTAAAAGTTCCACTTAAACCTGCTGTAAGAACAAAAAATACCATTATAGTACCATGAATGGTTACTAATGCCAAATAGATATTTGGATCCATAACACCGTCTGGAGCCCATCTATCACCTAAAAATATTTTAAATACTTGAAATGATTCTTCTGGCCAACCTAACTGAATCCTAAATAGTAGAGACATAAGAACTCCTATTATACCCATAACAATAACTCCGGTTACAAAATATTGCTTAGCTATCATTTTATGATCTTGACTAAAGATCCATTTTGTTATAAAAGTTTCTTTGTGGTGATGAACATGTTCATCGTGATTATCTACATTATTATTAACTGCTACAGACATTTTTATATTTTTTTATTGTATAATTTCTGAGAAAGTTTGTTGTTCGTTGATCCATTTTTCAAAGTCTTTTTCAGACTCAACTATAATTTTCATTTGCATATTGTAGTGAGATGATCCACATATTTTCGCACACAAAAGTAAGTAATCAAATTGATATGGCTCTAGAGATTCTTCTCCTTTTGTGATTAATTCTTGGCTGTTCTCATACCTAATTTTATTAATTCTATTTACTTTATCTACAACGTCGGCATTCATTCTCATATCTGCTGTAGTGATTGTAGGTGTAAATGAAAATTCAGTGATCATTCCTGGGACACAATTCATTTGAGCTCGGAAATGTGGCATGTATGCAGAATGTAAAACATCTTGTGATCTAAATTTAAAAATCACTTTTCTATCGACAGGTAAATGAAATTCTTGTGTCACTACAATATCATCTAATCCGTTAGGATCTGATGAGTCAATTCCAACTGTATTTCTACCATCATAATCATTTAAAAATCTAACATTTGCATCACCTAATACATTATCTTCACCAGCATATCTTGCTTTCCAATTCCACTGTTGTGCATACAGCTCGATAACCAAAGCATCCTCATCTTCCTCAAAATTCATGATTTGTGACCATGTTGTCATACCATATAATATTAATCCAAATAAAACAATAGATGGAATTATAGTCCATATAAATTCAAGCTTATTATCATGAGTAATAAAACTTGCTTTTGTGTTTTTTAAGCCTCTGTATCTGTATGAAAAATAATGTAATAAAGCTTGGGTTATAATTTGAACAAACATTATTAAAGCGAAGGAGATGAAAAATAATGTATCATATGTGCTACCATGCTCAGAAGCTGCTTCGGGTAATAGAACCTTGGTATATGAAACGAAAGAAAAAATTGTAACCAAATAAATAAATACTAAAAATGCAAACATTAATTTACCTTGTAAATCATTGTCTTTGTAATTAGCTACTTGAGAATTATCTCTTTTTTTACCAAGATTAGAAACTTCAAAAATTTTCACAATCTGCCAAACAGATATTGAAAGAAGTACTACTGTTATTATTGATAAAACTATTGTCATTATTATTTAATCATTAAAATGGATAAACAAATCTTTTACTTTCTTCATTAAATGGATCACCTTTAGCTTCAAGAGGTGCTTTTGTCAATGATGAGAATACCACATATAAAAACAATCCTCCAAAAAACAAA
>CACGNO010000046.1 GCA_902574335.1 uncultured Bacteroidota bacterium | reverse complement strand
GGTTATAGCCATTATCAAATACATAATAAAGTGTATCAGCTTATCCAGCTCTAGTAATTTAAATCTTGGTGAACCAATATCAGGGATAGGTACAAGTGAAAGTAGAATTAGGATTAAGGTGTAAAAAACTGCAATTTGTGAAATAAGCTTCTTATCCAATTAAAGCAGAATAATCATCACTGTTAAGCAACTCATTAATTTGATCAGGATTAGACACTTCAACTTTAATTATCCAACCTTGTTCATATGGTGATTCATTAATTGACTCAGGAGCATCAGAAAGACTTTGATTAAATTCAACTATTTTACCTGACATCGGAAGGAAAAGGTCTGAAACAGTTTTAACTGCTTCAACAGTTCCAAAAACTTCATCTTTATTAAGTGTTTCATCCAAAGTGTCAACTTCAACATAAACAATATCTCCAAGTTCACTTTGAGCAAAATCAGTTATTCCAACTGTTGCAATATTTCCTTCCACGCTGACCCACTCATGGTCCTTAGTATATTTTAAATTTTCTTTAACATCCATGTTTCGAAAATATAACTTAGTTCAAACAAAAAAAAATATTTTATCTAATTTCCAAAACTGTATCTAAACGTGAATCCAGATCTTATGTTAGTTTGCGGGAAAGCAGTTGAAATTTCATACTTTGAAAATAAGTGGTCATAAAATAAAATAGCTGAAAAATTTCTACTTAATGCGTAATCTGCACTGAACTTAAGTGAAAATATTGATTGACCAGCTGATACCTTATTGTCATCAATTTCTAAGTTTCTTATAACCGTAATATTCTTTCTCAAATTCAAATCTATTTTAGCATTTAAATCCCCAATAAAACTATTTCCATTGCTTGCTAAATTTGATCTTAGTCTTAAGTTTTTTACTCTGTAACCCATTCCTAGAGTGTATTCATTTCCCCACGATTCAGTTATTAAGTTATTTGCTAAACTTAATGAAACTGCCCGGTCTTTTACAACATCAAATATTATTCTTAGTGAATTTTTTAATTCTAGGTCTAATCTAATTAGAGGGTTAAATTGTTCAACTAAATTGATATTTGAAAAGATTATTTTGTTTAAATAATTCCCAGAAATATCAAACCCATTTTCTTGATAATTTAAATTATAATTGAAATTATTAATAGTGAAATTAGATCTATACCCATGTTGTAATGAAACACTTGAAAAAATATCATCAAAATATTTTTCAAGTCCAGAATACTGCAATGTCCAATTTAATTTTGGTTTATCACTAATAGGGTTAAGTGAAATTTTTGAGGGATCTATCCCAGTGTATGCAGAAATAAATGCAGGTATTAAAACTAACTGACTATTTTTTGCATAACCAATCGGAAAACCATCAACATCATAGTTAATATTAGCTAAATCTTTTTTAGAAATCAATCTATTTGCTATATCCAATCTGATTTTTTTTAGATTTTCAAAATCTTCAGAAATATCAACTGACTTATTATTAAAGGATGTTCTCAACATATTAGTAGAAATAGAAAAATTACCATAAAAATTTCCATTAAGTGAGTTATATTCATTATCTACTATCAAATAATTTTCAGAGTAATTATTGGAATATGTCCTGTTAGCATTTAAGTCAATTCTTAAATTTTTAAATAATTCAATTTCAGCACTCAAATCAAATTTTGAATTGTATATTTTTTGATATTGTTGATTAAAATTTGAAAATTCTGTAAGCCAACCATTTTTAGCAATCTCATATCTTACATCCTTTTGATCTCCAAATACAAATCCAAAAGATGGTTTTAATGTTCCTAAAAATCCAATAGAAGGAATATACCCAGGTAAAACCTTGCCAGAATTTTCACTATAAGTTGATCTAATTCTTTTTAAAGATTTTAATATATCGAAAATGGAATTTTTATTTAAAAAGCCAATTTGTCTGTAAAGCTTGTCCAAATTCACATTGACATTAAAAGACTGATTATTTGAATTTTGAATTGTATTTACCCGACCTAATTTTTTTCCAAATTCATCAACAATATTATTTTGAATATCAGAACCTCTTTGCCAGTTGAAATTACCATTATACGAATAATTAGCATCAATGAAATCTAAGAATGGGAAATTTGAAATTGGCAAATTATAATTAGCAGAAAAATTTTGATTAAAAAAATTAGATTCTCCAACTTCAAAGAAGTTGTCAAATAATTCCATTTTGTTTCTTTCAGAGGCATCAAGATCTTTACTAAAAGAGGGTATTAAACTTGAATTTGATCCATTATAACTTAAAACGAGTGATCTACTTACATTATGTGAAATTGATAATAGCCAATCAAACATAAATTTTGATTGTCTAAATTCAGGAATTGGAATCTGATTATTTGAAACAACACCCAAGTAATTGACCTCTCTAAATTTTTGACTAAATAAAGTTCGATTATAATTTCCTGAGAATACTAAACTACTCGGGAGAGGATTAAAATTAAACTCTTTTAACCATTTTAAATACTTTGAATCTTTATTTTCCAATAATTTATCAAATGGATATATACTCAAGTTTTCAAAACTGTAAGAATACTGCATATTGGCCATCACCATTTTTTTATCTGAATAATCCATTTCAAAATCCTGGTAATTATTTTCTGAATAACTATATGAAATATTTAAATTTTCAATATCATATATTTTTGGTTTTTTATCATTGGTTTTTCTTTTTGATAATCCGAGTATACTAAAGCTCTTTGAATTGGATAACATTTTTGACTGAGATGTAACAGAATCTTTATTTTGAGTGATATCAAGAATAGTATTCAACTCTAAATCATCATAGTAGCTATCATATTTTGGATTTGATAATTCTTTAGACTTGGTG
>CACGNO010000045.1 GCA_902574335.1 uncultured Bacteroidota bacterium | reverse complement strand
CTTCAAATGATTTTTTTGCATTATCCCAAGCACCGCCAGCATTGTTTTGGAAAATTGCCCAAAGCACACCACTAACAGTAACTCCTGCCATATATCCACCTAGCATCTCAGCAATTAATTGATTATCTAGCCCAAATAACATTGGCAATACCGTAATTATAATAGGTGTACCAATTGTTAATACTCCAGGAAGCATCATTTCTTTTAGTGAGGCTTTTGTTGAAATATCAACACATTTATCATACTCAGGTTTTGCCTTTCCTTTCATGATCCCAGGAATTTCTTTGAACTGTCTTCTTACTTCATAAACCATTTCCATTGCAGCTTTACCAACAGCATTCATTGCAAGGGCTGAAAATACTACAGGTACCATTCCACCAATAAATAACATTGCTAAAACTGGTGCCTTAAAAATGTTAATCCCTTCAATTCCGGTGAAAGTTACATATGCAGCAAATAAAGCAAGTGAGGTAAGAGCTGCTGATGCTATAGCAAAACCTTTACCGGTTGCTGCAGTTGTATTACCAACTGAGTCTAATATATCTGTTCTTTCTCTGACAATTGGATCCTGACCACTCATTTCAGCTACTCCACCTGCATTATCTGAAATTGGTCCAAATGCATCAATCGCTAATTGCATTCCAGTTGTTGCCATCATCGCTGAAGCTGATAAAGCTACTCCGTAAAATCCAGCAAATGCATATGCTGCCCAAATAGCTGCAGCAAATAAAATAACTGACCCAAAAGTTGAAATCATTCCAGTTGCTAAACCAGCAATAATATTTGTTGCTGCCCCAGTACTTGATTTTTGAACAATTTCTAAAACTGGTTTTTTTCCTAATCCCGTGTAATATTCTGTGATTGCAGAAATAAACCATCCAACTATTAAACCTGTTAAGGTTGCAAAGAAGACGTTAATTGAAGATATTTCCTTTAATCCTTCACCAAAAAACTCCATTTCTAAATTCTGAGGAAGCATATAATCAACTAAGAAATAACATGAGATAGCAACTAATATAATTGAAATACCATTTCCTTTGTTAAGAGCACCCATAACCTCAGCCTCTTTTGCATCATTAGAATTTATTTTAACAAATAATGTCCCTATTAGTGAGATTATAATACCTAAACCAGCAATTGCCATTGGCAATAAGATTGGTCCAATTCCTCCAAAAGCATCATTGATTGAACCTCCCATGTCTGTAATAACATAATTTCCAAGTACCATCGCAGCCAATACTGTTGCTACATATGATCCAAATAAATCAGCTCCCATACCAGCAACATCTCCTACATTGTCTCCTACATTATCGGCAATCGTTGCAGGATTTCTAGGGTCATCTTCTGGAATACCAGCTTCAACCTTTCCAACTAAGTCGGCACCAACATCAGCAGCTTTTGTATAAATTCCACCACCAACTCTTGCAAATAGAGCAATTGATTCTGCCCCTAATGAAAATCCAGCAAGCGTTTCAAGAACTATAGTCATGGTATCACTTGCAGAACCATAATCAGTAGCAGCCCAAACTCCACCCATAAAATGGTTAAAAAATATTATAAAAAAAGCTGTTAGACCTAGGACAGCTAAACCTGCAACTCCTAAACCCATTACAGTACCACCAGCAAATGAAATTTTAAGTGCATTTGGTAAAGAAGTCTTAGCAGCTTGAGTAGTTCTTACATTTGTTTTGGTTGCAATTTTCATACCTATATTTCCTGCGTATGCTGAGAAAAATGCTCCAAAAATAAATGAAACAACAATTAAGATATGCGTTGTTGGCACAATGAATGAAATACCTGCTAGAACTGCACTTACAACAATAACAAATACTGATAATAAACGATATTCAGCATTTAAAAAGGCTAATGCACCTTCATAAATATGATCAGAAATTTCTTTCATTTTTCCATCTCCCGCATCCTGCTTCATTACCCAAGATCTTCTCACAAAAACATATGCAAGTCCTAAAACTGACATGATTATTGGCATGTATATCATTATTGAATCCATAATTATTTTTTTAATTAGGTGGCAAAAATAGTGAAATAGAGTTAATTAAGAAAAAGTCTTTGTTTATTTGTAAAGCACCTTCTTTACAGCCTTTATTACATCATCATAATTAGGCAACCACTCTTTTAGTAAAACAGGTGAGTACGGAGTGGGAGTGTCAGCTGTATTGATTTTTATAATTGGAGCATCCAAATAATCTAGAGCTTTATTTTGGACTTGATATGTTATTTCAGTTGACACATTTCCAAATGGCCAGGCTTCTTCTAAAATTACAAGTCTATTGGTTTTTTTTACGGAATTAATAATTGTTTCGATATCAAGTGGTCTTATAGTCCTAAGGTCAATAATTTCAATATTAATATTTTCTTCTGCGAGTTTTTCTGATGCTTTAAAAACTTCTTTCAAAATTTTTCCAAAGGAGACAACTGTCACATCACTACCCTCTTTTTTAACTTCAGCCTCACCAATTGGAATTAGATATTCATCTTCTGGAACTTGACCTTTATCTCCATACATTTGTTCCGATTCCATAAAAATAACAGGATCATCATCTCTAATTGCAGATTTTAGAAGTCCTTTGGCATCATGAGGGTTTGAAGGCACTATAACTTTTAGACCCGGACAATTTGCATACCAACTTTCAAAAGCTTGTGAATGTGTAGCTGCCAACTGACCTGCAGACCCAGTAGGGCCTCTAAAAACAATTGGACAAGGGAATTGTCCACCAGACATTTGACGAATTTTTGCTGCGTTATTAATTATTTGATCAATACCAACTAAAGCAAAATTAAAAGTCATAAATTCAATTATAGGTCTGTTTCCAGTCATTGTTGATCCAACACCAATACCAGCAAATCCCAGTTCAGAAATTGGAGTGTCAATTACACGCTTATCTCCAAACTCATCTAACATCCCTTTTGAAGCTTTATATGCGCCATTATACTCAGCAACTTCTTCACCCATGAG
>CACGNO010000044.1 GCA_902574335.1 uncultured Bacteroidota bacterium | reverse complement strand
GAAAGAATGAATAAACTTATAAATGAAAAAAGCCTATACCTTAAACAACACTCTAGTAATCCAGTAGATTGGATGCCATGGGGCGATGATGCCTTAAGCCTGGCTAAAGGTCAAAAAAAACTAATGATAATAAGTGTAGGTTATTCATCTTGTCATTGGTGTCATGTTATGGAGGAAGAAACTTTCAGTAATGAAGAAGCTGCTAAGATTATGAATGATAAATTTATTAATGTTAAAGTTGATAGAGAAGAAAGACCTGATGTTGATGAATTATACATGAAATCACTTGTATTGATGACAGGTAGTGGGGGGTGGCCAATGAATATTATTGCTCTCCCTGATGGATCTCCAATTTGGGGAGGAACCTATTTGCCAAAAGATAACTGGATCAATGTGTTGAATCAAATAGATGAATTGTATAAAACTAGATATGAGGATGTATTGGATTATTCTACAAAATTGAAAGTAGGTTTAAAGCCAAAAGAAATTATTGAAAATAAATTAGAATCATCTGAATTACTACTAAAAATTAAGAATGCCACTAAACTTTCATTCAATTCATTGGATATAGTAAATGGAGGTTTGAGATCATTTCAAAAGTTTCATTTACCATCCATGGTTGAATATTATTTGAGGGGAGGTAATCAATTTGAAGAAAAAAAATATTCTGATTTTGTTGATTTAACACTTAAAAATATCTCTTATGGCGGAATAAATGATCATATTGAAGGGGGCCTACATAGATATACTGTTGATTCAATTTGGCATGTGCCTCATTTTGAAAAAATGCTCTATGATAATGCACAAATGTTATCTGTCTACGCAAAAGCATATAGGTCAACCAAAAAACAATTATACAAAAGAGAAATTGATAATATTTTTAGTTTCATTGAGAATAATTTAAGTGGAAATGACGGATTACTGTATTCAAGTATTTCTGCTGTTACTGAAATTGGAGATGAAAAGATTGAAGGTGATTATTACGTGTGGGATAAAGATGTATTAAAGAAAGTATTGGGGAAAAATTTTGAATTATTTCAAGATTACTTTAGTGTGAATAAAAATGGATTATGGGAGGATAAAAAATACGTATTAAAGAGGGAAAATGATGATGATTTTTTCACAAAAAAATACAATATTTCATCTAAGACTTTATATTCAAAAATTTTAGAATCATTAGAAATTTTAAGAAAATCGAAAAATGATAGAAAAAAACCAATAACAGATAAGAAAGTCCTAACATCTTGGAATTCTTTATCCATTATTGGATTGTCGGAAGCGTACCAATCAACAGGTGAGAAGAAATTTTTAGATAAAGCATTAAAGATTCTGCAAGCAATTGAATCAAACCTGATTAACGATAATTTGGAAGTCCAAAGATCTCTATCATCCTCTGATAATAATGTCATTTTTTTGGAGGATTATAGCTATTTAATTTCTGCCTACATAAGCTTATATCAATCTACTTTTGAATATAATTTAATTGACAAAGCTGACAAACTAATAAATAAATCTTTATCAATTTTCAATCATACAGAATCACCATTTCTGAGATTTAGTTCCGACCAGTCTCTACTTTTTTCTGATAACTTATTTGTAAATCAAGATGGAGTTATGCCTTCAGCTAATTCAGTTATGTCAAAAAACCTTTTTCTACTATCCCATTACACTGGAAATAGAGAATACTTTGATATTGGAAAATCAATGATTGATGCAATAACCAATGATTTAATTACTAATACTTTGGATTACATGAATTGGCTGAATGTTGCATTGGATTATAATGATGAATTTTTTGAAGTTGTTATTTCAGGGAAGAAATCTTATCAGATGGCAAAAGAAATAAATTCAAGTTATTTCCCAAATATTTTAATTGCTGCCTCTAAAAAAGACAGTGATAAATATTTGCTTAAAAATAGATATATTAAAGGCGAAAACTTAATTTATGTCTGTGTAAATAACACATGTAAATTTCCTGTAGATAATGTTGATGCGGCTCTAAAACTAATAAGTAAAAAAGATGAAAAAAAATAACTTTAAACACCTGATTTTAATAATTGTGATTTTTGTTTTTGGATGTGACAAAAGCACCGAAACACCACCAAATATTGTTTTTATTTTAACAGATGATTTAGCATATGGTGACCTAAGCTCTTATGGTTCAGACTTTATAAACACCCCGTACTTAGATAAAATGGCAAATGATGGTGTAAAATTGACATCATATTATGCAGCACAAGCAGTTTGTTCGGCCTCAAGGGCAGCAATATTAACTGGGTGTTATCCAAACCGTCTTGGAATAAGTGGAGCTTTTGGGCCGAGATCAAAAAGAGGAATTAATCCTGATGAATTATTATTATCTGAAATGCTTAAAAATAATAATTATAAAACAGGAATTTTTGGCAAGTGGCATTTGGGAGATGCAGAAAAGTTTATGCCTACTAATCATGGATTTGATGAATTTTATGGAATACTTTTCTCAAATGATATGTGGCCTTATCATCCTGAATTTCCAAATGCTTTTCCTGAGGATCTTTTATTATATAGAAATATGGAGCCTATCGAAACTTTGATAGACCAGTCTGATTTAACAAAAAATATCACAGATGAAAGTATTCGTTTCATTGATGAGAATAAAGACAATCAATTTTTCTTATATATAGCTCATCCTCAACCTCATGTTCCATTATTTGCATCAAAGGAATTTGATGGTTCTACTGGGGAGGGTTTATTTGCAGATGTTATTACCGAAATCGATTTCTCAGTAGGAAGAGTTATAGATGCATTAGAAAAGCATAACCTTTCAGAAAACACAATAGTTGTTTTTACATCTGATAATGGACCATGGCTTTCTTATGGTGATCACGCAGGTTCATCTGGAATATATAGAGAAGGAAAAGGAACAGCATGGGAAGGAGGGCAAAGAGTTCCATGTATAATTAAGTATCCCAATGAAATTAAGGCTGGAACTGTAATTGACGAACCAGTAATGGGTATTGATTGGATGCCAACTTTTTCTAAACTAACAGGATCTAATCTTTCAGAAAACAAAATTGACGGTAAAGATATATGGCCACTAATAACTCAAAAAGAAAAAAATTCTCCACATGATGAGTTATATTTTTACTATAGACAAAATGAACTCCATGCTGTAAGGTCAGGTGATTGGAAGCTATATTTCCCCAGAACTTATA
Source organism: uncultured Bacteroidota bacterium (assembly GCA_902574335.1). Lineage (GTDB taxonomy): Bacteria > Bacteroidota > Bacteroidia > Flavobacteriales > Flavobacteriaceae > Eutrophosalina. The sequence continues at coordinate 3 of CACGNO010000044.1, read as the reverse complement.
GGT
>CACGNO010000043.1 GCA_902574335.1 uncultured Bacteroidota bacterium | reverse complement strand
AAGAAGTGTTCTCATAATTATTCAACGGAATTGAAATTGAGTCAATAGTGCCAAGGAAAAAATCTTCATTATTATTAATCCCTTTTATTCTTAAATTGTTAACTGATTTAGTTTCACCTGAAAAACTATCAACAAATTTTAAAATAAGGTTGGGTGTATCAGTGTTAGATTCAAGACAAATGTCATCTGGCTCACATGCTACAAAAAAAAATAAGATTAAAATTAATCTTGAATAAAGGTGAAAATTCATTTTTTCAAAATTACAATTTCATTTGCTTCTATACCATAATTTAATATATTTAATACAAATATTGAATCATGAAAAAATATTATTTATTACCACTATTTCTACTTTTTTTAACTATATCTTTTTCTCAGAAGAAAAAGAATACCAATGATGGATTAAAATCTTCTGATTTATCAGGTCTAAAGTTCAGATCTGTAGGTCCAGCTTTCATGTCCGGCCGTATTGCAGATATTGCAATAAATCCTGAAAATGAAAACGAATGGTATGTTGCTGTTGGATCTGGTGGTGTCTGGAAGACTGTTAACTCTGGAACAACATGGAAAGCAATTACGGATGATCAAGATTTTTATTCTACAGGTTGTATTACCATAGATCCTCATAATTCATCAAAAATATGGCTTGGAACTGGAGAAAATGTTGGAGGTAGACATGTTGGTATTGGACATGGTGTTTTTGTAAGTGATAATGGAGGAAAGAGTTGGAAATCTATGGGATTAAAATCCTCCGAACACATATCTAAAATTATTGTTAGTCCAAAAGATCCAGATATTGTATTTGTAGCTTCACAGGGTCCTCTTTGGTCCCCTGGTGGAGAAAGAGGGTTATACAGAACTGATAATGGAGGAAAAACATGGAAAAATGTTCTAAGTGTTAATGAGTGGACAGGTGTTACTGATATAGCCATTGATCATAATAATCCAAATATTTTATATGCTGCAACATGGCAAAGACATAGAAATGTGGCTTCATATATGGGTGGTGGACCAGGAACCTCTATGTATAAGTCAACAGATCATGGAATTACATGGACAGAAATTAAAAATGGTTTACCAAGCTCTAATCTTGGAAAAATTGGTTTAGCGATATCTCCTTTTGATAGTTCTATACTATATGCTGCTGTCGAAACTGACAGAAGAAATGGGGCTGTCTATAAGACAACTAATTCTGGTGGAAGTTGGAAAAAAATGTCAGATACTGTTTCTGGAGCAACAGGACCTCACTATTATCAAGAGCTTGTTGCGTCTCCTCATGTATTTGATAAAATATACTTGATGGATACAAAAGTTCAGGTATCAGAGAATGGGGGAGAAGATTTTTATATTATGAATGAAAGTGATAAACATGTAGACAATCATTCATTGACTTTTAAACTTAGTGATCCAAACTATTTGTTGATTGGAACTGATGGAGGTGTTTATGAATCTTTTGATGATACTAAATCATGGAAATTTGTTGCAAACCTTCCACTTACACAATTTTATAAACTTGCTGTTGATGATGCATATCCATTTTACAATATTTTTGGAGGTACGCAAGACAATAATACACAGGGAGGTCCAAGTAGAACATTTAAAACATCTGGTATTACAAATTCTGATTGGTTTGTACTTCTTGGTGGAGATGGTCATCAACCTGCTACTGAGCCAGGTAATCCTGACATTGTTTATGCTCAGTCTCAACAGGGAAATATTCATCGTATTGACAGAACTAATGGAGAAGCTACATTCATTAAACCGCAAAATGATTTAAATGAAGAATATGAAAGATTTAATTGGGATTCACCAATATTAGTTAGTTCACATGATCCTAAAACAATATTTTTTGGATCTCAAAGAGTTTGGGTTTCAAATAACAGGGGAGATGATTGGAGGGCAATTTCTGGAGATCTAACTCTTAATCAAGAAAGATTCTCACTACCAATAATGGGTAAAGTCCAAAGTTGGGATAATCCTTGGGATGTTTATGCTATGTCTACATATAATACAATAACATCTTTATCTCAATCACCAATTGATGAAAAAATCATTTACGCAGGGACTGATGATGGTATCATTCAGTACACACAAGACTACGGTCAGACTTGGACTAAAGTTAACGTTGAAAAATTACCAGGTGTTCCAAAAGGATCTTTTGTAAATGATATAAAAGCAGATTTATTTGATGCAAACACTGTTTATGTATTATTGGATAACCACAAGTTCGGAGATTATAAGCCCTATGTATATAAATCTACTGATGGGGGTAAATCATGGAAAGATATCGGGGAGGGAATACCAGATGGTTTTTTATGCTGGAGATTAGTTCAAGATCATGTTGATAGGAATTTAATGTTTTTAGGAACAGAATATGGAATATATGTTTCTGTTAATGGTGGTAATAAATGGGTTAAGTTTTCATTTGGTTTACCCACAATTTCAATAAGAGATTTAGCTATACAAAAAAGAGAAAATGATTTGGTTGCTGCAACATTTGGTAGAGGCTTTTATGTTCTTGATGATTATTCGTCTTTAAGATTTTTATCATCAAATTCATTAAAAAGTAATTTAGTGTTTACACCCAGAAAAGCACTTCAATACAGCCCAATAAGATCAGGATCGTCTTCTCAGGGAAGTGATACTTATTATGCTAAAAATCCTGACTATGGTGCAATTTTTACTTTTTATTTAAGTGATGAAGTATCAACAAAAAAACAAAAAAGAAAAAAAAGAGAAAAAGATCTTGAAAAATCTGATTCTGACATACCGTTCCCTGGATGGGATGAGTTAGATGCTGAGTTGAATCAAGACTCACCTGTAATAGTAATTGAAATTTATGACACTAATAATGAATTTGTTGATAGATTTTCTAGACCATATAAAAAGGGATTTAATAGGGTTTCATGGGATTTAACTAAAAACTTAAATTCAAATGTTAACTCAGGATCATCAAGATCTTATTCACGTAGTATTAGGGTTAATCCTGGAAAGTATTCTTTTAATGTATATACAAGTTTTAATGGTCAAGTTAACAAAATTGGAAGTAAATTCTTCGAAGTTGAAAGGATAAGATCAGGTGTTTTAGAAAATCCAAATTCCAATTCATTTGAAGACTATGTTACAGAAATCGAAAATACTTATAAGATTTACTCTGTAATTAACAATAAATTCAATAAAATTAAAGAAAATAATAAATCTCTAATGTCTTTAATATCAAGATCTACAAATTACAGCAACAATGTTAATTTGTATAATGAATTAAATAATAGTATTAATGAAATTGATGTTTTTATCTCTGGAAATAAATCAAAAAAAGATGTTAGAGAAAAGGACATCGAAACAATCTCAGATAGGCTAGGTGTGGCAGCTAGAGGATTAAATTCATCATATGGTCCTACTGGAATGCAGATTTCAAGTTTAGATAAAG
>CACGNO010000042.1 GCA_902574335.1 uncultured Bacteroidota bacterium | reverse complement strand
ATTTTGAAGAATGGTGTTCAAATATTTTTGATACTGAAACTATAACTACAGCTAAAAGTTTAAAGAAAGAAAACCCAAAAGATTTTGATGACGCATTTTATAAAAATCTTGAATTCGGTACTGGTGGAATGAGAGGAATTATGGGGGTTGGTCCAAACAGAGTCAACAAGTACACCTTTGGAAAAACTACTCAAGGCATATGTAATTTTTTAAAATCAATAAATAGAAATGGAGAAATTTCTATTGTAATTGGCCACGATTGTAGAAATAACGGAAAAGAACTACAAGAAATTGTTTGTGATATATTCTCTGCAAATGGAATCAGGATATATAAATTTGACTCATTAAGGCCAACTCCTCTCATATCTTTTGCTGTCAGACAACTTAATTGCAATTGTGGAATTGTATTGACGGCATCACATAACCCGCCTGAATACAATGGCTATAAGGTCTATTGGGAAGACGGTGGACAGATTGTTCCACCTATTGACAATAAATTAATGACGGAAATTGACAAAACAAAATACGCAGATATAAATTTTAATAGAGATCCAAAACTTATTGAACTGCTTGACGAAAAAATTGATAAAATTTATGTTAATAAATCCATTTCCTATACACAATCAATTATTCCAAAAAATGATTTAAAAAATTTAAATATTGTTTTTACATCATTGCATGGTACATCATACAAGCTGTTACCTGATTTGTTAAAAAAATCTGGTTTTAATAATTTAAAATTAGTTGATAGTCAAATGAACCCTGATGGAAACTTTACCAATGTAAACTCATCTAACCCAGAGGATTCGAATTCATTGTCCCAAGCCATTGATCTTGCAACACTAGAAAAAAGTGATTTAGTAATAGGAACTGACCCAGATGCTGACAGATTTGGAATTGCTGTTAGAAACTTTGAAAATGATTTTATACACATTAATGGAAATCAATCTATGGCAGTAATGACTGATTATATATTATCGAAATACAAAGGAAATAAAGAAAATTCATTCATAGCTAGTACTGTGGTATCAACACCTATGATGAATAAAATCGCAAAAAAAAATAATGTTAAAATATTGCTTTCTTTAACAGGATTTAAATGGATTGGTAAAATGATTAATGATTTTAAAGATTTAAACTTTATTTGTGGTGGAGAGGAAAGCTTTGGTTTTTTGTCTAGTGATTTTGTAAGAGATAAAGATGCTTTAACATCCTCTTTAATTCTTTCAGAAATGTGTAATGAACTTAAAAATAATGGTTCTTCATTTTTTGAATACTTAATTAATTGCTACATAAAATATGGTTTTTATATGGAGGAATTAATAACTCAAACTGAATTGGGGAGTGAAGGATCCAAGAAAATAAAAGATAAAATTAATTCGTTGAGAAAAAATCCACCACATAAATTGGATAATAGTGATACAATCTTAGTTTATGATTATAAAAAATCTTTTGTGGAAGATAAGAGAAATGGTAAATTGTCAAAAATCAATCTACCAAAATCTAATTTGATGATTTTCGAATCGTCAGATGGTACACGAGTTGCAATAAGACCAAGTGGAACTGAACCAAAAATTAAATTTTATTTTAGTGTAAATACTAAATTAAGTTCAAAAGAAGAATTTTTGACTAAGAAAGAATATTTAAATAAAAAAATTAAATCATTAATTAAACAACTAGTATAAATGCATTTTAAACGTATTCTAAAATATGTGTTTCATTACAAAAAATATTTTTCATTAAATATTTTGTTCAGTGTATTATATGCATTTTTTAGTGCTGTTGCATTTCTTTCACTTATGCCAATGCTTGAGGTTTTATTTAATGGAACCGATAACACCATTAAAAAACCATCAATGGAAATTTCTAATAATTTAGGAGATTTCATAGAAAATTGGCTTAACTATCAAGTCAGTAGTTTTGCATCAAATGATAATCAAAAAGCAATATTATTTGTAGTTGGAATTGTAATAATACTATTCTTTTTAAAAAATGTTTCTAATTATTTTGCACTGTTTTTTTCGACACTGATTAGAAATGGTGTTATAAAAGATCTGAAAAAAAACATATATGAGAAAATCGTTGTGCTGCCTCTTGAGTATTTTTCAAAAAATAAAAAAGGTGATTTAATTTCAAGAATGTCATCAGATGTAAATGAAGTTCAAAACTCTTTTTTATCAATAATAGAAATTTTTATTCGTGATCCTTTAACAATCATTTTTACTCTTGGGGCTATGTTTATAATTAGCTATAAACTAACGTTGTTTGTAATAATTTTTATTCCTTTTTCTGGATTTATTATATCGTTTATTGGAAAAACATTAAAGAAAAAGTCTCTACTTGTTCAAAAAGAACAGGCTGAATTAACTTCGATTACAGAAGAAACAATAAACGGAATTAAAATAATTAAGAGTTTTTTAGCTGAAAACTTTTTTATATCAAAATTTGATAAAACAAACTCTAGATTTTTAAATTTTTCCAATAAACTTATTAATAGACAAAATATTGCAGCTCCTCTGAGCGAATTTTTAGGCATACTTGTTATTGGAGTATTATTGTGGTATGGTGGCAAATTAGTTTTGATTGAAATGGAATTAAAACCAGCAGCATTTATTACATATATGGGACTGGCTTATGGTGTTCTCACACCTGCAAAATCTATAAGCAAAGCATTTTACTCGTTAAAAAAAGGGAATGCAGCAGCTGAAAGGGTTTTCGATATTATAGATATGCATAGTGAATATTTTAATGATTCAAAGAACAATAAACTGAATTTTTTTGAAAAAGAAATTGAGTTTGATAATGTTAGTTTTAAATACGATAAATCAAAAGTTCTTGAAAATATTTCTTTTAAAGTAAAGAAAGGCCAGATGGTTGCAATTGTTGGTGCATCAGGTAGTGGTAAATCGACATTAGTTAATTTAATTCCAAGGTTTTATGAAAATATCACAGGAAAAATAATAATCGATGGCTTTGATGTAAAAGACTTACCAAGATCTGATCTTAGGTCGATTATTGCAGTTGTTAGTCAAGAATCAATATTATTTAATTCGTCTATAAAAGAAAATATTCTTCTAGGAGATAATAGTGTGGATGCAGACGAAAAATTAAAAAAATCAATAAGCATAGCAAATGCTCAGGAATTTATTGATGAATATGAAGAAAAATTAAATTATAATGTTGGAGATAACGGATCAAACTTATCTGGGGGTCAAAAACAAAGAATTGCTATTGCACGAGCCGTATATTCAAATTGTCCAATCTTAATACTTGACGAGGCTACTTCATCGCTGGACTCAAAATCTGAAAAATTAGTACAAAATGCAATCGATAAATTGATGGTTGATAAAACCTCTATTGTAATAGCTCACCGACTCTCAACTATACAAAATGCAGATAAAATTATTGTTTTAGAAAAGGGAGAAATTGTTGAAGAGGGATCACATGAAGAACTTTTAAAA
>CACGNO010000041.1 GCA_902574335.1 uncultured Bacteroidota bacterium | reverse complement strand
AGGTATTTGATTACATTAATTTTTGGGATAAAGAAAGAAAAAATCTCAATTTTGAAATAGACGGCATAGTAATTAAAGTAAACAATTTAAAAATGCAAACTGAATTAGGATTTACTTCAAAATTTCCTCGCTGGGCTATTGCTTTTAAATTTCAAACCGAACAAGTAAGTACAAAATTAATTGATATAACATACCAAGTAGGGCGTACTGGAGCAATAACACCAGTAGCTAATTTAAGTCCTACATTATTAAATGGAACAATTGTTAAGAGAGCTTCATTACACAATGAAGAGCAGATAGAAAAACTTGATTTGTATTATGATGATAAAGTTTTTGTAGAAAAGGGTGGTGAAATTATACCCAAAATTGTTTCTGTCGATAAAAAGTCTAGAGATATTTTACAAAAAAAGGTAAAGTTTGTTCAAGAATGTCCTTATTGTAATAGTAAATTAAAAAAGAGTAATGATGAAGCACAACATTATTGTTTAAATAGTTCAACTTGTCACCCTCAAATCGTTGGAAGATTTAAGCATTTTATATCACGCAAGGCGATGGATATTGATGGTTTTGGTTCAGAAACTATAGAAAGATTATTAGATAAAAATATTATTAAAAACTTTGATGATATATATAAGATTGAACTTAGTCAATTGTTGGATTTAGATAGAATGGCACAAAAGTCAGCTGAAAATCTTATTAATGCTATAAATGATTCTAAAAAGCAACCATTCGATAAGGTTCTTTTTAGTCTTGGAATAAGACATGTTGGAGAAACTGTATCTAAAAAACTAGCAAATCATTTCAAATCCATTGATGAACTAATAGATGCCAGTTATGATGAGATTATGAACGTTGATGAAATTGGAGAAAAAATCGCTATGAGTTTAAAAGAATACTTTGGCATGTTATCAAATATTAGACTAATTGAAAGATTGAAAAATCATAAACTAAATTTTTATCAAAATGTAAACGATAAATCTGGTAATTCACTTAAGAATTTGTCTTTCGTAGTTACAGGAACATTTGAAAATTTAAGCAGAGATAAATTGAAAGAAATAATAATAAGTAACGGAGGAAAAGTTACAAGTGCCATTTCCTCAAAATCTCAAATTATAGTTGGAAATTCACCAGGACCATCAAAGATGGCTAAAGCTGATAAGCTTGGCTTAAAACCCCAAAATATTGAAGAATTTATTAGTCTATATAAAATCGAAATTTAATGTTTAAAAAACTATTAAATAAATTAAGAACAAGATTTTTAGAAAATAAAATAGATGAGTCTATTTCAATTTTAAAATCTTCTCACAGATCTCCAACAAAACCAATTAAGTCAATTGGTTGTATAGTAGATACTAATCTTGATTTGGATTATTCTGACATTTTAGATTTAGCAGTAGAAATGGGTTTGAAAGAAAAGGATATAAAAATAATTAGTTATTCAAATAGTATTTATAATGATCCTTTTTGTAAAATGAGAATATCTGATAAATCTGTAAATTTTTATGGAAATATAATATCAGCTGATGCTGAGGAGTTCACCTCATCTAAATATGATATACTTATTAATTATTTTGGAGAAAATAGAATACTAACATTATTGTCATCAAAAACAAATGCAAAATTTAGAGTTGGTTTTGACTGTTCTAACCAAAATATTAATGATATAATTTTTACTGATATTTTTAATAATTTTGAAAAATTTAGAAAACAACTAATCAAATATTTAAATTACATAAAGTGAGTTATAATAATTTGAAAGGAGACTATAAAACTAACCCATATATAACTGAAAAAAATGAATCTCCATTTGCTGGTATAGGAGTAGCTGTTGTTACTCCATTTGATCAAAATAATAAAATTGATAAGCAGGCCATCCACAGAATTAGTGACCATTTATTTCATAATGGTATCTCTTATGTAGTCGTGCAAGGTACAACAGGTGAATCCTCAGTCCTAAATCCTGACGAAAAAAATGAAGTTAATTCCATTTTTATTAATGCTTTTAAAGATCGTCTTCCTTTAATTCTAGGTATAAGTTCTAATGATACAAACTATTTAACTCAACAAATTTCAAAAACTGATTTAACAGGATTTGAAGCAATTATGTCAGTTTGTCCTTACTATAACAAACCTTCTCAAGAGGGTTTATATCAACATTTTAAAAGTGTATGTGATGTTTCACCAATTCCTTTATTGTTATATAATGTCCCTGGCAGAACTTCCTGTGATATCTCTAATGAAACAATCATAAGATTAAGTGAGTATTCTGATAAAATAATTGGTATAAAAGAGGCATCTGGAGATGTTAAAAGGATAATAGAATTACGTAAAAAGATTAAAAGAAAGTTCATGATTATCTCTGGTGACGATTTTACTATGATTGATGCGGTTAGAAATGGTGCCGATGGATTAATTTCTGTAGCAGCCAATGTATTCCCTTCTATAATGAATAATACTTATATATCTTTAATTTGGGAGAATGATAAACAAGTGCCTAATAATATAAAAGAATTAGGAACTGTAGATTCATCTAATTTTCTTTTAAATGATTTTTTTGATTTAATTTTTGAAGAAGGCAACCCCTCAGGCATAAAATTTTCTTTGCAATGTTTAAATTTGTGTAATGACAAAGTTAGATTACCTTTGACTGGAATTTCAGAGGATTTAAAAGATAGAATTTCATGCTTCATTCATAAAAATAGTTCTGATGAATAAAAATTTAAATAAAATATTTATTGTTTTTTCATTCTTGTTTTTAAACTCATGTAATGATTTTCAAAAGCTTTTAAGAAATGAGGATGTAAAATTAAAGTATGAGATGGCAGAAAAGTATTATGAAAATGAAGAGTGGAGAAGAGCTGCTACACTTTTTGAACAAATCCAACCTCAATATAGAGGTAAACCACAAGGAGAAAGAATTACATTTTTTTATGCAAATAGTTTATTAAATAAAAAGAATTATGTTTTGGCTGCTTTTCAATTTGAAAGTTTCGTAAAATCATATCCTATTAGCCAAAAAGTTGAAGAGGCAGCATTTTTAGGTGCATATTGTTATTATAAACAATCACCTAGACATAGTTTAGATCAAGAAGAAACTAGAACTGCTATTGAAAAACTACAAAATTTTATTAATTATTATCCTTATTCTGAAAAACTCTCGGAGGCTAATGATTTAGTTCAGGAATTAAGAATCAAATTGGAGTATAAACAATTTGAGATTGCTAAACAGTACAATACAATTAGAGATTATACATCAGCTATAAAAGTACTTAATAGTTTTATCTCTGATTATCCTGGAACACCATATCGTGAAGATGCACTTTATTACTTATTTGATTCCTCATATCAATTAGCTGTTAATAGTATACCATCAAAGAGACTGGAAAGATTAAATAATGCAGTAAAAGTATATGATGAATTAATTAAAGATTATCCTGAAACTAAATTTATTAGTGAATCTGATAAGAAGATTACAGCAATAGAGAAAGAAATTGCTATATTTGCGGCCGACAAATCA
>CACGNO010000040.1 GCA_902574335.1 uncultured Bacteroidota bacterium | reverse complement strand
GGTGGATATTACAATCATTGTCTTTTTTGGGAAATCATGACACCTAGTGGAGGTGGATCTGCATCAGGAGAGCTGGCTAATGCAATTGAAAAAAGTTTTGGTTCTTTAGATGAATTTAAGTCCAAATTCTCATCTGCTGCTGGAAAAAGATTTGGCTCTGGATGGGCGTGGCTTTGTGCTCATTCAAATGGAGATTTAGAGATTTGTTCATCTGCAAATCAAGATAATCCATTGATGCCTGGCATAGGTTGTGGGGGAACTCCAATTTTAGGTCTTGATGTTTGGGAACATGCGTATTATTTAAACTATCAAAACAGAAGGCCAGATTATGTTAATGCTTTTTTTAATGTAATAAATTGGGGTGCAGTTTCTGATAAGTATCAGTCTGCTACAGACTAGTATGCTCTTTTATTAGATCCTTCAAAATAGTTAATAAACGCTTGGTTTACCACTTTATTTCCTCCGGGTGTTGGATAGTTTCCTGAAAAATACCAATCTCCAAGATCGTCAGGGCAAGCGATATGAAGATTATCAATTGATTGATAAATTACCTGAACTCCAGCTTTAATATCTTTTTCTTTTAACATAGATGAGATTTTCAGGCTAATTTGTTCATCTGAAAAAGAATTATAAATTTCTTTTACAACATTTTTAATTTTTCCAACCTCTTTTTTGTTTTCATCCACACACTTTTTGTATACGTTTTCAATAATAGATTCTTGTTTTGAATCCTTTATAAGTTGTATTGCTGCTCTAAAAGCAATTAAATCTCCCATCCTAGCCATATCTATACCATAACAATCAGGATACCTAATTTGAGGGGCGCTAGAAACTATTATTATATTTTTTGGAGATAATCTATCAAGCATTTTAATTATACTTTTTTGAAGGGTGGTCCCTCTAACAATGCTGTCGTCTATTATTACTAGATTATCTGATTTTTTAATAGACCCGTAAGTAACATCATAAACATGTTTTACTAATTCATCTCTGCTTGAATCATCTGTTATAAAAGTTCTAAGCTTTGCATCTTTAATCGCTACTTTTTCTATTCTGGGTCTGTAAGATAAAAGCTTCTTAAGTTTTTCTCTTGAAATATTTTTTCCTTCTTCAATTATCTTTTTCTCTGCTATTTCATTCATATAATCCTGTGCCTCGTGAACTAAACCGAAAAAGGATACCTCCGCTGTGTTAGGTATGTATGAAAAAACAGTATTTTTTAGATCATTATTTACAGCATTTAATATTTGAGGAAAAACTAATCTTCCTAACTTTTTCCTCTCATTATAAATTTTGATATCACTGCCTCTAGAAAAATATATTCTCTCAAAGGAACAGGATTTTTTTTCTACTGGTTTTATTATGTTTTCTATAATCAATTCTCCAGATTTTTTTATAACTAGTCCATTTCCTGGTCCAAGCACTTTAATTGAATCTTCAGGAGTATTGAAAACTGTCTTAATGACTGGTCTTTCCGATGCAACAACGAGCACTTCATCATCTTTGTAATAATATGCTGGTCTTATTCCGGCAGGATCTCTTATTACAAATGCATCACCATGCCCAACTAAACCTCCAATTACATAGCCTCCATCCCAATCTTTTGATGCCTTTTTTAAGATTTTTATTAAATTCAGTTTTTCGCCAATTATTGATGATGCTTCAATTTTTGAAACACCTTCTTTTTTAACTTTTCGATAAATTTTTGCTACAGCGTCGTCTAAAAAATGTCCAATTCTTTCCATCACAGTAACTGTATCCGACATCTCCTTAGGGTGCTGCCCCAACATTACAAGGTCATTAAAAAGCTCTTTATTATTTGTCATGTTAAAGTTGCCCGCAACGATTAAATTCCTATGCATCCAGTTGTTTTGTCTTAAAAATGGGTGTACTGCCTCTACGCTGTTTTGACCAAATGTACCATACCTTACATGTCCTAAAAATAATTCTGAGACATGTGCTGTGTTTTTTCTTAGGGAATCTATTGTCCAATTAGGATTTTTCTCTTTTTCGTCAGTAATTCTCTTGTTAGAGGTGTTGAATATTTCTTGGATGGGGTTTTGACTGGCTGATCTTTCTCTATGCATAAATCTGTTGCCTGGGTTAACATCCAGTTTTACACTTGCAAAACCTGCCCCATCTTGACCTCGATTGTGCTGTTTTTCAAGCATTAAATAGAGTTTGTTAAGGCCGTAGGTAGACGACCCGTATTTTTTTTTGTAAAAATCTAGAGGTTTTAATAATCTAATAAGAGCTAAGCCACATTCGTGGTTTATTTGGTCACTCATTGTGTTAACTTATAACAAAAATATGATAATCTTGTTTAATTAACCTAAATAGGCTTTGAATATTTCTAGTCTTTTTTCAATTTGAGAAAAGTCTAGATTTTGAACTCCATTAACTCCGAAATTCTCAACGCAATATGATGCTACTACAGTACCAAAAACCATTGATTTTTTTAACGAATCAAAATCAATTTGTTCTTGAGTTGACAAATACCCCGCAAGACCTCCTGCAAAACAATCTCCCGCACCTGTTGGATCTATGACTGATTCTACTTTAAATGCTGGGATATTAAAACTTTCCTTAGTATTAAAGATTTCTGAGCCTTGGTCTCCTTTTTTAATTATAACTGTTTTGGGGCCCATTTCAAATATCTTATTTGCTGCAGCATCTAAATTTTTTTCATTAGTTAATTGTTCAGCTTCTTCATCATTAATGACAATTAAATCCGTTTTAGATATTGCTTTTTTTAATTCATCTATTGCTGTGTCCATCCAAAAATTCATAGTGTCGAGTATAACAAAACTTTTAGTCTCATCAATTTGGTCTAAAACACTTAACTGAACTGAGGGGTGAAGATTGCCTAACACTAGAATTTCTGCATTTCTACTAGAGTCGTTTACAATAGGATTAAATTTTTCCAATGCATTAAGTTCCGTAATTAAGGTGTCTCTATTTTTGAAATTGGAATGGTATCTTCCTTTCCAATAAAAAGATTTTTCGCCTGGGATTCTTTCAATCATATCTGTATTAATGCTTTTTGATTGAAGCATTTCAATATCCTTGTCTAAAAAATCATCTCCTATCACTGAAATTAGACTAATTCTTTTGCTAAAAATACTAGCAGCTAAAGCAATATATGTTCCAGCTCCCCCAATTATCTTTCCAGATGAGCCATTAGGGGTTTCTATATCATCGAAGGCAACCGTTCCGGTAATTAAAACATGTTTGTTATTGTGATTCATATTCAATATCAATTAAAAGTTTCTGTTTTAAACTTGCATTATAAGCAAGCTCGTCACACCTTTCATTTGTTGGATTATTATTGTGGCCCTTGATCCAAAAAAAACGGACCTCATGTTTCCTAAATATTTTTAAAAAACGGATCCAAAGATCGGGGTTTTTTTTGTTTTTAAACCCTTTTTTTTCCCAACTATTAACCCATTTTTTTTCTACTGATTCGCTTACATATTTAGAATCCGTGTAAATGTGAACTTTCTGGTTTATCTTTTTTAATTTTTCTAATGCAACGATTACTGCAAGCAGCTCCATACGGTTGTTAGTGGTTTTTCTGTAACCCTCAGAAAATTCTTTACTATAATTTGTA
>CACGNO010000039.1 GCA_902574335.1 uncultured Bacteroidota bacterium | reverse complement strand
AATAATGAGGTTAATCTCAAGGATGGAGAAAATTATTTGGATATTAAAGTTGTAAATGGCGATTCTTCATCTCCTTCAATTTTAGACAAAGCTAATGTATCAAATGCTGACCTTGTTATTGGGGTCACCGCAAGTGAATCAATTAATTTTTTTACATGTATACTTTCAAAAAAATTAGGTGCAAAAAGAACTATTGCTAGATTAACAAATACAGAGTTTTTAGAAAATGGCAACAAATTTGATTTTTCTACAATTGGAATTGACGAGGTTATATCACCTGAAAATTTAGCTGCTAATGAAGTTAAGTTACTTGTTAATGACTCTGGTTTTACAAATAGTCATGATTTTGAAAATGGTGCGTTAAAAATGATGGCTGCAAAAATCCAAAATGATGCTCCTTTTGTTGGTAAAACAGTTATGGAAGCTGCTTCAGTTTTTCCAGGAATAAAATTCATGCCAATAGCTATTGAACGAAGTGGTAGTCATAACGCAATAATTCCAAGAGGAAATACAGTTTTTAAAAAGGATGATCATGTATATTTCATCACATGTCGCGATGGTATTGATGAACTTTATAACTTGATGGGAACAAAAAAAGATAAAATTGAAAAAATAATGATTCTAGGTGGAGGAAGAGTAGGATTTAAAGTTGCAAAAGAGTTAAGTAAGGATGGTTATAGTGTAAAACTCGTTGAAATTAATGCTGATAAGGCTGAGTATATAGCAAATTCATTGTCAAATGTGTTAGTCCTTAATATTGATGGAACAAGAGTTGACCTTTTGAGTGAGGAAAGTTTAGAAGAAATGGATGCTTTTATTGCTACCACTGGTGATTCTCAAAAAAATATAATGTCTTGTTTGATGGCTAAGTCTAAAAATATTGGTCGTACAATCGCAATAGTCGATAATACTGATTATTTTGAGTTATCTGAGTCCATTGGAGTTGATACTTTAATTAATAAAAAACTTCTTGCTGCAAATCAAATTTTTAGATTTATACGTAAGGGTAATATTTTAGAATTAAATAAACTAAATAATATGAATGCAGAGGTTCTCGAGTTTTTAATCAGTAAAGAATCCAAGGTTAAAGGAAAAAAAATTAAAGATATAGACTTTCCCAGATCTGCAATTATTGGCGGGGTAATTCGTGATGGAGTTGGTAAAATTGCATTGGGTGATTTTGTGATAAAAAAAGGAGATAGAATACTAGTTTGCTCTCTATACAATGCAATAAATAAAGTTGAAAAACTCTTTCTTTAATTATGTCAAAGTTTAACTACAGACTTATATCATACATAATTGGTTTATTGCTCTTATTTAATTCAGCTGCAATATTAATAACCAGTTTTGTAAGTTTTTTGTTAAAGGACGGTTTTTTCAATAATATAATTTATGCGTCATTGTGTTGTTTGTTTATAGGATCAATCATAATGTTTTTTTCAAGAAACCCAACAAAGGTTATTAATAGACGTGATGGCTATCTGATTGTTATTTTTGGTTGGCTTACTATGGTTTTTTCAGGAACACTACCTTACGTTTTTACTGATACAATTAATAATATTCCAGATTTAATTTTTGAAACAATGTCAGGATATACTACTACAGGATCTAGTATCATTGGTGATATTGAGTCGCTTCCACAAAGTATTATTTTTTGGAGAAGTATGACTCACTGGTTAGGAGGGATGGGAATCATTGTTTTAGCTATAGCCATACTACCATTACTCGGGATTGGTGGAATGCAATTGTTTTCAGCTGAAGCACCTGGAAGTGGGATTAGTGGAGATAAAATCCACCCTAGAATTAGTAATACAGCCAAGAGATTATGGTTTATTTATATTGGTTTGACACTAGCTGAAACATTATTACTGTATTTTGCTGGTATGAGTTTATTTGATGCAATAAATCATTCAATGAGTAACATTGCAACAGGTGGATTCTCGACAAAAAATGATAGTTTATCATACTGGAATTCTATACCACTAATACAATATATAATTGTATTTTTTATGATTTTAGCTGGAACAAATTTTCTTTTAATTTATCTGTCAATTATTGGAAAATTTAAGAAACTTATATATAATACAGAATTTATATGGTTTATAGTTTTAATCTCTTTTTTTGTTATAATCACAACAATTATTTTAAATACAAATATTGATCTTAATTCAACAAATTTTGATCACCCGCAAGTTTATGGAAAATTAGAAGCTAGCTTTAGACATGCACTTTTTCAGGTTGTTGCAGTCGTGACAACAACTGGATTTGTAACCGGAGATTTTGCCGGTTGGTCCCCATTTTTGACAATGCTATTTTTTGGCTTGATGTTTTTTGGAGCCTCGTCTGGATCAACATCTGGTGGTATAAAAATTTCAAGACATCTAATATTAATAAAAAACGGTTTTTTAGAATTTAAAAGATCGTTACATCCTAATGCAATCTTACCATTAAGATACAATCACTCTGTTGTCAAGAAAGAGGTGGTTGTAAATATTTTGGCTTTTTTTATGCTCTACTTGATTTTATTTATAATTGGAGCTGCAGTATTAAGCACTCAAGGGCTTGATTTTATTTCATCAATTGGTGGCTCCGCTGCATCCATTGGTAATGTAGGTCCAGCATTAGGTTCGATTGGTCCAGCATTTAATTATGAACAGATCTCAGGCTTTGCTAAAATCTGGTGTTCATTTTTGATGCTTGTAGGTAGATTGGAGCTATTTACAATACTAATAATATTCACTCCATATTTCTGGAAAAATCTTTAGTTCAAAAGATTCTTTATTCTATTTACCGCTTTTTTAATATTTTTTTGAGAAGCAGCATAACTTATTCTTATGTTTTTTGGACATCCAAATGCATCACCTGTGACTGTAGCAACGTGAGCCTTTTCAAGAATAATCATCGCAAAATCAGACGCAGAGTTAATAATTTTTCCAGCTATTTCTTTGCCAAAATAATAAGAAATATCAGGGAAAACATAGAATGCGCCATCAGGGTTATTTAATTTAAAACCTTTAATTTCACTGAGTAATTTAATAATCATATTTTTTCTTTCTTGAAATTCTTGAATCATATAATTAATTTTTTTAGGTGATTCAGTGAGCGCCTTAATAGTCGCTTTTTGTGCTATACAATTTGCTCCGCTCGTTACTTGCCCTTGTAATTTAGTACATGCTTTTGCAATCCATTCAGGCGCTCCAAGGTATCCAATTCTCCAACCAGTCATTGCAAACGCTTTTGCTATTCCATTTACAGTTATTGTTCTTTCATACATTCCATCAATACTTGCAAAACTTACATGTTTCACTCCGTAATTTATGTGTTCATAAATTTCGTCTGATAGCACAAAAATTTCTGGATATTTTCTTAATATAGATGCTATTTTATTTAATTCTTCAAAGTTAAAAACACTTCCGCTAGGATTGTTTGGAGAATTGATAATGATCATTTTAGTTTTGTCGCTTATTGCCTTTTCAATTTCTTCAGCATTCACCTTGAAATCAGAACTAATATCACTTTTAATTATTTTTGGAATACCTTCTGCCATCAATACGATAGCAGAGTAACTGACCCAGAATGGTGCAAGAAGAATAACTTCCTCTCCAGGTTTTACTAATGCTTGAACAGCATTAGCAATTGACTGCTTTGCACCAGTTGATACCACAATTTGATTTGTACTATAATTTAAATTATTATCTCTTTTGAATTTATTGGATATTGATTGTTTTAGGTCAAGGTAACCATCTACTGGTGTATAAGAGTTATAATTATCATTGATAGCATCTATTGCGGCATCTTTTATGTATTCAGGAATGTTGAAATCAGG
>CACGNO010000038.1 GCA_902574335.1 uncultured Bacteroidota bacterium | reverse complement strand
AACAGCTAAAATCATGATTGGTTTTGAAAAGTTTTTAATAAATAATCCTACAGAAATGGTATTAGTAGTTGGAGATGTTACATCAACAATGGCATGTTCTATAACTGCGAGAAAATTAAACATTAAAGTTGCTCATGTTGAAGCAGGTATTCGCTCAGGAGATTGGTCAATGCCTGAGGAAATTAATAGAGTAGTAACTGATTCGATTTCTAACTATTTTTTTACTACCTCAAAATTAGCAGGTAACAATTTAAAGTCTTCTGGTATTAATGAAAAAAACATATTCTTCGTTGGAAATACAATGATAGATACTTTATTAAATAATATTTCAAATTTCATTAAGCCCTCAATTTGGTCTGAAAAAAAACTCGAAAAAGATAAATTTATAATCATTACTTTACATAGACCTGGAAATGTTGATCAAGCAAATAATATTAAAAGAGTAATTGATGAAATTTTAGAAAATTCAAAAGATTTTCCAATTGTTTTTCCGGTTCATCCTAGAACTGCTAAAATTTTAAATCAACTTAATATTAAACATCCAAGATTACATTTAATTTCACCATTAAGTTATCTTGAATTTAACTATTTAGTTAAAAATTCATTTGCAGTAATAACAGATTCTGGTGGGATTACAGAGGAGACAACCGTAATGAAAATACCATGTTTAACCTTAAGAGATAACACTGAGCGACCAGAAACTATTACTATTGGCACTAATGTTTTAGTTGGAACAAATCATAAAAATATAGCTCCTCACATGAAAAAACTTTTTTCTGGCTCATGGAAGAAAGGTGATATACCTGAGCTTTGGGATGGAAATTCAGCCAAAAGAATTGTTGATATCCTAATTAATTTATAAAAAATAAAATCTAGTTTACTGATTTAATAACATAGGTAACAATACCCCAAATTATTAATTCATTTTCTTCACTTATTTCAATTTCTTTATAATTTGAATTTTCTGGTTTTAAAAAAATTTTTCTAGATCTCTCTATTATCCTTTTAACTGTAAATTCACCATCTAAAAAACAGACAGCAATTTTGTTTTTTTCAAGATTTAAACTTCTATCAATTACTATCAAATCTCCATCTTCAAGACCAGCATTTTCCATAGAGTTTCCACTGACTCTAGCATAGAATGTAGACTCTTTATTTTTTACAAGCTCTTTGTCTAAACTAATTCTAATTTCTTTAAAATCATCAGCAGGTGAAGGAAACCCTGCTGAAATTCCTTGTTCAATCAACCATTGACCTAAAGAATCGCCTTTTTTTGGTTTTAAAAATGTAAGTTTATTTCTTTTCATTTTACCTTGATAATTTCATCTACTTTACAAGTGTAATTAGGGCTTAATTTTTCTTGTTTCATTTTCCATCTTTTTCTTAAATCTTGAGAAGCAAGTTTAATTTTACTTTGACCTTCTTTTTTCTGAATAAAATCTATAGTTTTCATTAAGCATTTGTGTTTTGGGTCTTCATTTTTAAATAAATTCAGTTGATGATTATTGGATGAATCTAATCCCATTACTATTGTTCCAGCTTTTTTATAGTTAACATCTTTTTTAAAGATCTTTTTAAGACCTTTAACAGCATACTTACTAATTATCATATTTGAGTTTGTAGAAAAAGGAGTCGTCATTAATATTCCATTTCTATATTGTGTTTTATTTTTTTGAAATTTATTACTTCTTACAAATACATATATAGAATTACAATTACTATTTTGAGATCTTAGTTTTTCAGCACAGCATATAGCAAAAGTTGATATTCTTTCCTTTATTTTTTCATAATCAGTGATTGTTCCCTCAAAACTTCTAGTTGTAGCAATTGCCTTTTTTGGAGATCTAACTTCTTCTAAGTCTAATACAGATTTTCCTTCTAGTTCTTTTTTTAGTCTTAATCCCACCACACTCATGTTTTTCCTTACCCAGCTATCTTCAAGACTTGTAAAATCATATGCTGTATTTATTCTAATATTTATTAACCTTTTTGCATGTCTAAAACCTATTCCCCAAACATCACCAATATTTAACCATTTTAAAGCTTTAATCCTCTTTTCTTTTGAATTTATCAAATAAACTCCTTTTGTTTGATTTGGAAATTTTTTAGAAATCCGATTGGCAACTTTTGCAAGTGCTTTTGTAGGTGCAATTCCTATACTGATCGGTATCCCAGTCCATTTAAATACCATATTTTTTATTTTCTGACAGTGAGATTCTAAATCATAGTTTTCAAATCCTTCGAATTTTAAAAAAGCTTCATCAATGCTATATATTTCAATATTTGGAGTAAATTTTGAAAGTATACTCATTACTCTACTACTCATGTCCCCATACAATGGGAAATTTGAAGAAAAAACCTGAACATTATTTTTTTGAAATATTTTTTCATATTTAAACGCAGGTGCTCCCATTGGTATGCCAAGAGCTTTTGCTTCATTACTTCTTGATATTGCACAACCATCGTTGTTTGATAAAACTACAACAGGTTTATTATTGAGTTTTGGATTAAAAACTCTTTCACAAGACACGTAAAAATTATTACAATCGATTAGGGCAAACATACATATTAAAAATACATTGAAATAACAGCTAATTCAAGATATTTTTGTTAAAATTTGGATAACTTTATAACATGGATTATTTACATGAAGTTGAGAATGAAATTAGTGATTTAGGTTTTGAAATTATTTCAAAAGATTTCGAAAGACCATGGGGAGGATTTTTGGTTATAAATGAAAATCAAGCACAAGAATTTGCAAATAAATTTTTTGATGGCATTAATATTGAATCTTTAAAAATAGGGGGAAAGCTAAGTCCAAAAATTCTTATAGTAAAACCAAATTCAAAACTTTCATGGCAGTATCACCACAGAAGAGAGGAAATATGGAAGGTTTTTAAGGGGAAGGTTAGTATATCGAGGAGTCATGATAATAATCAAAATCCTATTGTAAATCTTGATGAAGGTGATCAGGTTAAGTTAAAAAAAGGAGAAAGGCACAGGCTTATAGGATTGGATGATTATGCAGTTTTAGCTGAGATTTGGCAACATACTGATTTTAATCATCCGTCTGATGAGAATGATATAGTTAGATTAGATGATGAATATGGAAGATAATTCAAAATATTCTGTTTTAAATTCTAGATTAATTGTAATTTTAATTAGATAAAGGATTTTATGGATCCCTATTCATTTTTAAACACAGCCCATACAGCTTATTTTGCTGAGCTTTACGATCAATATTTAATTAATCCTGAATCTGTTGAACCAACATGGCGTGCTTTTTTTCAAGGTTTTGAATTTGGAATTGATAAAGCATCAAAAAAAGAAAATATTCCAGAAAATATTTTAAAAGAATTCAAGGTTGTTAAGCTCATTAATGCTTATAGAACTAGAGGACATCTATTTACCAAAACGAATCCTGTTCGTGATAGGAGGAAATATTCACCAACTTTAGATTTAGAAAATTTCGAGCTTTCAAAAGATGATTTAGACTTAAGTTTTAGTGCTGGTGAAATAATTGGAATAGGTAACTCTACTTTGGCTGATATACTAATTCATTTAGAGAGAATTTATTGCGACTCAATAGGTATTGAATATATGTATATTAGAACACCTGAAAGAATTAAATGGATTCAGAGTAAACTTAATGAAAATGACAATAGACCTAATTTTAATAAAAAACAAAAGAAACACATATTAAAAAAGTTAGTTCAAGCCACTAATTTTGAACAATTTTTACAAAAAAAGTATGTCGGTCAAAAAAGATTTTCCCTCGAAGGTGGAGAGTCATTAATTCCTGCTCTAGATTCAATTTTTGAGAATGCTGCATCAATGGGAGTTAAAGAATTTGTTGTAGGTATGGCTCATAGAGGAAGACTTAATACATTGTCAAATATTTTTGGTAAACCAGCAAAAGAAATTTTTAATGAGTTTGATGGAAAAGACTATGAAGAGCAAATTTTTGATGGAGAT
>CACGNO010000037.1 GCA_902574335.1 uncultured Bacteroidota bacterium | reverse complement strand
CATACCATCAATATTCTTTATGTTGTAGTTAATACCAAGTGTGTTTAAAATAGTTGGAAAAAGATCATGTGATACAACTGGTTCATATATGATTTCTCTAAATGCTTGTTTAGGAAGTTTCATTAATTGTGGGATCTTTATTCCACCCTCATATAGCCAGCCTTTACCAGCTCTAAGAGGATAAACAGAGGTTGGAGCAATTCTTTTTACAGTGGAAAGACCACCATTATCGGATGTAAATACAATAAGAGTGTTATCATAAAGATTATTCTCTTTGAGATAATTTATAATTTTTTCCAACATTATTGTCAGTGGCGTGAACCATCGATGCATACTTTGCATTTCTTTGATTAAGTAATGTAATTGCATCTCCCTCTTTTTTTGTTACAGGCTCAACGTCATCATAGCCATTTAGTTTTTCTTTATAGTAATCATAGAACTCCTTATTTTCTTGAATAGGTGTATGAACATTATAAAAAGCTAAAAATGCTGCAAAGGGTTTGGATTCATCACGTGAATATCCGTCTGTTCACATGGTGAAAAGACATTATGGAATTGTAAATAAAGAGTATAAACTTGCAAGATTCTATTATGATGTAGATGAATGGGAATTGTATGATAGACTTAACGATCCAAATGAAATGAATAATGTATATAATGATCCAGCTTATGCAGATGTTGTTAAGGAGCTAAAAGTAAAATTAGCAGATCTTAGAGTCAAGTATAAAGATTCTGAAGAATTGGATCAAAAGTTTATTTATTAAATGAGAATTATATCTCTATTATTTCTTTTATTATCATTTTTTACAAATGGTCAATTAGAACTTAACAACCTTTTTACTGATAATATGGTTCTACAAAGGAACTCTAATGTCAATATATGGGGAAAATCTAGTCCAAATCAAGTCATTAAAGTTTATTCTAGTTGGAATAAAACCACAACAAAAACTAAAGCTGACAATAATGGAGATTGGATTCTCAAAATCAATACTAGCTCAGATCAAAGTCCTCACCAACTAATAATTTCAACTAAAGATGACTCAAAAGTTATAAATAATGTTCTATTAGGTGAAGTTTGGTTTGGATCAGGTCAGTCAAATATGCAGATGACTTTTGACGGATATATAAATGAACCAATAAATGGTTCTCAAGATGTTATTGGAAAAGCCAACAATGATAAAATTCGATTACTAACTGTTGAAAGGAAGTTTAGTAGTGAAAAACTAAAAGATTTTAATGGAAAGTGGGAATTATCTAGCCCCAAAACTGTAAGACATTTTAGTGCAGCTGCTTATTCTTTTGCTAGTTATATTAATGAGACATTAAATGTTTCTGTTGGAATTATTGTGACATCTTGGGGAGGTACACCTGCTGAGGCTTGGGCTGAAAAAACTCATTTAGATAAAAATTTTAAACCTGGAGTATTAAAAAATAATTTTAAGAACCAATATGAACACTATAATCTTGGATATCTCTTTAACGGAATGATTAACCCACTAATTCCTTATACAATTAAAGGTGCATTATGGTATCAGGGAGAAAACAACAGACTAAGGGCAAACAATTACTCAAAGCTAATGCAAGTTATGGTTGAAAGTTGGCGTAATGAGTGGGGGCAAGGTGAATTTCCTTTTTACTTTGTTCAAATAGCCCCTTTTAGATATGATGGCCCAGATAATCCTAGCTCTGCATTATTAAGAGATTCTCAATTAGATGCAATGTTTAATATTCCTAATTCAGGTATGGTATCAACAGTTGATATTGGAGATTTAAATTCAATACATCCACCTGAAAAAATTAAAGTTGGAAATAGGTTAGCATATTGGGCATTAAATAAAACATATGGTTTTGAGTCTATAACACCATCTGGCCCGATAGTAAAATCTGCTAAAAAAGAGGGCTCAGCTGTAAAAATTACGTTCGATTATGCTCAGAATGGATTTTATAATTTTAATGGTCCATTAAAAGATTTTGAATTAGCAGGAGATGATGACCAATATTATACTGCAACTGCAAAGATTTCTGGTAGATCTATAATAGTTGAGTCAGAGAATGTCCCAGTCCCAACCAAAGTTAGATATGGGTGGAAAAATTATTTTGAAGCTACACTATTTAATTTAGAGAGTTTACCAGCATCATCCTTCTATATTAAGGAATTGATAAAATAGTTATCAAATTTTTATATTTTTCTTAAATAGCAATAAATTAGTCTTCTCTCGTTATTTATTAGAACTATTTATAATTAACTTAAATAAAAAAATGTTATGAAAAATATTATTACAATAATTTTTTGCATGCTTTTCATCAATTTAAATTCACAACAATGGGTTGATGACTCATGCAATAAAAAAGCTTCAGAAATTGTTAATGAAGCTGTAGAACACTTAGCAAATCTAGAACAATTAATGGCTGTTGGAATGGCAAAAGCTGCTCTAATGTTAGATGATGACTGTGGATGTGCAAATTTAGTAATGGCAGCAGCAGCAGCTAGAACAGGATCAAGAAAAAGCAAACTTGAGGCCATTAACGTAGGTGGCTTAACATCTGAAGAAAAGGTTTGGCATAAAATGTTAACTGCTACTCTTACTGGAGATAGTGACACCTACCTTTCTTCAATAAGTGATGGTCTTAAAGAAACACCAGACAGCCCACTTCTTAATTGGTTTAATTCTGCTGGGGATTATAATAACTACGCTAAATTTGCCCAAGATTTTCCAGAGCATGCATCAGCAGCTTATAATATGGTTGCTTACGGACATGCTAATGGTGAAATTGGTGAAAAAGTAGATTATGATGCAGCTTTTAAAGCGATAGATAAGTCAAGAGAGCTTCATGATGGACCAAACGCCTTAGACTCTAAAGCTGAAATAGCAGCTATGTCAGGTGATTTTATGAAAGCTAGACAAAATCAATTTGGAGCATTTGACTACGCTTCTTTTGCTTCACCATATCAACCCAAATTAGTAACATACAATAGAAATGTTAATAAGGATGAGATAGTTAAAAATTTACAAGAAGCACAAAAAACTGTTCAAGAAGCTATTCTTGATCGAAATATAGAAGAATTTAAAAAGTATGTAACAGATGACATGCAACTTGTTTCAGGTGATTCTAATCTACAAGATTTTTATGAGTTCACTGATGCAAGTTTTTCAAGACAATCAAACATAAATTGGAATAGTTTTGATTTAAGGGATATTGAGGTTGATTTTTCACCTGATATGACTATGGCTATATTAACGTTTTATGCTGATGGATCTTACACACAGGGTGATTCTGAAGAATCGGTTGCTTATAATACAAGAGCATCTTCTGTATGGATTGCTACAGCAGATGGTTGGAAAACCGTTCATACCAATTGGGCACCCTATGGAGGTGGTTCTGGTATTCCAAAAAACTAGAAAGTTTTAAAAAACTACTTATTTAAAACCCAGGATAAAATCTTGGGTTTTTTTATTTTAAAAACTTTGGTTTACTTATTAAGTAGCCAAGCCCAGGAAGCGTTGAGAAACTTGCTGAAAATGTAAATAATAATCCTACGCTAGCCGATAATTCAGGTGACACATTAATAAATGATGCAGAAATCAAAAATATATATTCTCTAATTCCAATTCCTCCGATGGAAAAAACTGAAAGAATTGATGAACAAATAAAAACAATAATTATCTCCACAAAATTATTTTCAATTCCTAGGGATAGTATTACAAAGAAAATTGTTAAAAATTGTAAAAATTGATTAATTACTGAAATCCCTAAAGATTTGAAATAAATATGTTGGTTATTAAAAAGATATTTCACGATGTAATAACCTAATGCTAATGTCAGCAGTAATGAAATTATCATGTAGATTAAATTCAACTCTAATATGAAGTTTTGAATCATGAAAAACAGTATACAAACCAATGCGCCAAGACCAATTAGTCTATCGAAAACTAATAGTTTAAAAAGTTTTTTAAAATCCCATTCATAATTCTTTTTCATTAAATAAAATTTATAAGCATCACCGCCAAATCCACCTGGTATAAAGAAATTATAAAAAATACCTAATAGGTATAAAATAAAATTATTATTAAAAGTAATTTGATAATCATTTGAATTTAAAATTAATCTTAACCTTTCAGAGGAAACTATTTGGGACAGGAAATAAAGTAGAATCGAAATGATTATGTAAGAAAAATTAATATTTCCGAGCAATGACAATAATGTTTTTAAG
>CACGNO010000036.1 GCA_902574335.1 uncultured Bacteroidota bacterium | reverse complement strand
AGCTATAAATATTATTACTAAATCAGCCAGAAAAACATTAAATAGCCAATTAAATATATCATTAACTAATATTTCAGGTGGTTCTTTTGATAATTTGAGTTCATCGGTGACTGCTAGTTTATCAAATAATGAGTACTCTGCATTGATTAATTATGCTCAGGATAAGTCAGATGGCTACAGATATAATACTGATTATAAAACAGATAATTTATTTATTAAATCAAACTTATCGAGAAGCAATCCACATACTACAATAATTGCAAGTCTATCAAACAGAAAATTTGGAGCAAATGGTTTTTACGCATCACCAGTAGCAATTGATCAGTATGAAGAAACACAAACCAGTTTGGTTGGATTTTACTCAACATATCGAAAAGGTAATTTAGTTATAAAACCTAAAGTATATTGGAGAAGAAATCAAGATGAGTATATATATATTAGAAATAATCCATCTGTTTATAGAAACCTTCACAAAACCAACAAAATAGCATTACAAACGGATTTTAATTATTATTCAAAATTGGGAAAAACTAGTTTTGGAATAGATCTATCTAATATATCTATTACAAGTAATAATTTAGGTGATCATAGTAGGTTTACAACTAGCGTATATATTGACCATACAATTAGATTATTAAAAGAAAAATTGATATTATCACCAGGATTGTCCATAAGTCATTTTTCAGATCTTTCATTTCATTCATTCCCAGGTTTTGATGTTGGTTTTGATTTTAGTGAGAGTTTTAGTGTTTATGGAAATTTTGGTAAAACTTATAGAATACCAACTTATACTGATCTATATTATAAAGATCGAACAACAATTGGACTAGAATCGGATATTTTTATTAAACCTAGTGGTAATATCAATTTTAAATTTGGGTATACCTATCTCAATGATGACAATTATGTTAGTAATACAAAATTTTCTAGATACTTACTAAATTCATTAAAACATAATTTTATATCAAGAATATCTTTAAAGTATTCCAAAAAACTCACTCATAATATTATTTTTAGATATTCTGAGCGCCAACTGTCTGCTAGTGGGGGTGGTTCAGATCTTAATAATTACAGAATAGTAGACACAAACATATCTTATAAACCATTTTCTAATAATGCCGAATTTTATCTTAATCTTAATAATATTTTTGATCAGTATTATTGGGAGACAAATCTTGTTCCTATGCCTGGAAAAAACTTCATTATAGGCTACAGATCATCATTTTGATATACAAGCTCACCATCAATAAAAGTTTTTAAGACTTTTGTATGTGGAATTTTTTTAGGATTAATCTCCATAATGTTTTGATCTATAATTATAAAATCTCCTGACTTACCTTTTTCAATACTTCCTTTTTCTTTTTCTTCAAAATTAAAATATGCACCCCATATGGTCATCCCTTTAAGTGTTTCTTCTCTTGTTAAAGCATTTTCGATTTGAAAACCATTTTCAGGATAACCATTCAAATCTTTTCTTTCAATAGAACTATAAAATGTATGAAATGGATTCACTTTTTCAACTGGAAAATCTGTTCCTAGAGCGATTTTTTTTGAAGATGAAAGTAAATCTTTAAAAGCATAAGCACCTTCAATTCTTTTACCTAACCTGTCATATGCCCAATACATATCACTAGTTGCATGTGTAGGTTGAACGGATGGTAAAATCTTATCATTATATAGATCAAATTCTTTAAGATCAACAACTTGAGAATGTTCAATTCTCCATCTAGGGTCTTTAATATTGTTTAAGACTTTATGATACTCTTTTAATAACACTGAAACAGTTGAATCGCCAATAGCATGTGTATTCATTTGAAAGCCCATACCAGCAATTTCATTAGCATAATATTTTAGATCTTTAATATCGGTTCTTAAAAAACCATAATTATGAGCATCATCACAATATGGTTTTTTTAATGCTGCCCCTCTAGATCCAAGTGCACCATCACCATATACTTTAAAAGATCTTACATTTAATTTTGAGGTTTTTAATTTTCCTGATTTTTTGAATTTTTCAATATTTTTTTTTGAAACACTTACCATTGCATAAATTTTAATCTTTAGTTCATTTAATTTATGAAGACTATCAATAATGCTTATTATTCCAGTATTTAGTCCCGCGTCATCAACTGTTGTTAAACCATAACTAAAAGAAATTTCCTCAGCTTTTTTTAAAGCTTTTACTTTTTCAGTAATTGTTTTTTCTGGTAATACTTGATCTATCATTGACATAGGCCCATCAATTAAAACTCCAGTTGGTTTATTGTTTTTTAATAACACAAGACCGCCTCTAACTAGTGTTTTTTCATCAATTCCAGCAAGTTCTAATGCATTATCATTCACGATATATGCATGACCATCAATTCGCTCCAAAACAACTAATTTGTCTTTAAAATTTTTATTCAGTTCAGTATTTATTGGAAATTTTTTAATATCCCAATCATTTTGATCCCAACCTCTACCTAATATTACATCTGAATCATTTTTTAAATTATATTTTTTTAGCCTATCTATAATTTCCTCAAATGAATTTGTGCCCCTTAAATCAACAACTTGCTGATCAAGACCTAAGTTATAAAAATGACAGTGTGAATCAATTAAACCAGGGAGGATAGTCCTATCTTTTGCATCAATAATTTTATCTGTGTCATATTTAGAATCTAAGTTATTCTTACTTACTTCAATGATTTTACCATTATTTACGACTAAAGATTTTGCAACAAAATTATTTTCACTTGCAGTATATATTTTAGCATTGATAACAACTAGATCAGCATTTTTATTTGTACAGCCCAAGGTTATAATTAATAAAACTAATATTATATAAATATTATTTTTTTTCATTTTAAGCTATTAAGTCTTTTGAAAATCAAATCTCTTTCCCATCCTCTGTAGTTAAAGTAATCATAAATTTTCTTTTTAGCATAAATATTATTTTTTTGGTTATGCTTTAGTAATTGTTTTTCAAATAAATTATCAAATTTATTTAAGTACTTTTTTTCATCAATTTCATTTAATCCAATATCAATATTTTTATTTGAAATTTTTCTTTTATTAAGCTCAAGTCTTATTCTTATTCTACCCCAATTTTTGTGATTAAATTTCCCGATTGCAAATTCTTTAGAAAACCTAGTTTCATTCAAATATCCATCATGTATTAGTTTAGAAATTACATGATCTATATCACTATAATTTGATGTAAAATTCTTCAATTTTTTGTGAACCTCCGAATGACATCTTTCTTGATATGAACAATAATACTCAAGTTTTTTTTGGAGTTCTTCAGTCGAAAAAAATCTTTTTTTCATCAAAAAAAGGTAAAAAAAAAGCGGCAAAAAGCCGCTTTTAATAATTATTAATTTTTCCTTTAGTATTAAAAAATCTGTAGTGTAAATATGTATATGCATCACGTGGAATAATCTTAATCCACTTTTTATATTTAATAAGCCATTTTACACGTTTAGAAAACAATCCTTTTGTTAGGTAAGCTGCTATAAATGGATGTACATGCAACTTTAGATTTTTCTTTGTAACATAAGTATTATTTATAATTTTTTCTAAAGAGTTATTAATTTTATCAATGACTACAATTGGAGCTTCAACCTTTCCAATTCCATTTGGATTATCTTCTTTTGTTACTATGTTCATTTCAGGTCGAACTCTTTGTCTTGTCATTTGAATTAATCCTATTTTACTAGGTGGAAGAATTTTATGTTTAGCTCTGTCAGATTCCATTTCTGATTTGAAATGATTGAATAGTTTTCTTCTGTGTTCATGTCTTAACATATCGATGAAATCAACTACAATTATACCGCCCATATCTCTTAGTCTTAGTTGCCTAGCTATTTCAGTAGCAGCAATTAAATTGACTTCAAGAGCAGTTTCTTCTTGATTTGTACTTTTATTTGATCGATTTCCACTATTTACATCAATAACATGGAGAGCTTCAGTATGTTCTATAATTAGATAGGCACCTTTACTCATTGAAACAGTTCTTCCAAAAGCAGACTTAATTTGTCTTTCAATTTTGAAATGTTCAAATATTGGCTTATCAGATTTATAAAACTTGACTACTGATTTCTTCTTTGGAGCAATTTGCTGAATATAGTCCTTCAGCTCATAACATAAATTTTTGTCGTTACAATAAACACCTTTGAATTGGTCATCAAATAAATCTCTCAGTATTGAGGATGATCTATTCAGTTCACTTAAAATTCTAGAAGGAGTTTTTGCTCCATTAATTTTACTACAAAGAGTTAACCATTGGTTGTACATACTTTGTAGATCTTTTTCTAATTCAGCAATTTTTTTCCCTTGAGCAACGGTTCTAATTATTACTCCAAAACCTTTTGGCCTAAATTCTTCAATGAGTTTTTTTAATCTATCTCTCTCCTTTTTACTTTTGATTTTTTGGGAGACAGAGATACGATTTGAGAAAGGGATTAGAACTAAAAATCTTCCTGCGAAGGAAAGCTC
>CACGNO010000035.1 GCA_902574335.1 uncultured Bacteroidota bacterium | reverse complement strand
TATTAAGGGTATTGTGTTTTTTATAGGATTAAAAGAGGCTTCTGGATAATTTGCGCTTAAAGATAAAACATCAAAGATACCAGCAGCATTATATAAAATTAAATCAAGATTGGTTGCAAGCTCGTAGCTTGTTAAAGCCTCATTTGTTTCCAACAATGGAAATCTTCCAACACTGATGATCGTATCGATTCCAATAATCTTTTGAAACATTTCATCGACACCCAATATTTGAGCGTATTCGACTCTGTCGTCATATTTTACAACAACATTACCTTTTACAGTTTTACCAAAATACGACACAGCCTTATTATTAGATAAAACAGAATCTAATTCAGAGCTGTAAGAAAAATATAAACCATTATTTGCCTCAATTTTAATATCAGGATCAAAAGATTTTGAAAAATCTAAACTATATTCTTCTAAACCAGAAAAAACAGATAAAATTGTTAGAAAAGAAAAATAAGCAATTGACAAAACAAGAATTGAAAACCTTGAAATTATAGAAACTATATTATAATTCGTCTTTGAAAAAAGATATCTATAAGAAAGGAAGTTCTCAGCACTCATGTTATTTTATTGGGTTTTCACCCCCCCCTTTTAGAGCCTCATCAATTTTATCTATATAGTCTAAAGAATCATCAGTAAAAAAAAGTATGTCGGGTATAATCCTTAGCTGATGTTTTAAAAGAAACGAAAGTTTTTTTCTAATCTCCGACTTACTTTTGTTTAAAACATCTATGACTTTAGAGAAGTTAGCAGAGGGGAATACACTTAAATATATTTTGGAAATCGAAAGGTCTGAGCTAACATCCACTTTTGTAACACTAATTATTAAATTGGTCCTAGTTTTATTCCTAAAAAAATCTTGAATAATAGTAGAAATATCTTTTTGAATTAAAGCGGAAATTTTCTTTTGCCTTTGTGATTCCATTTTACAGAATCTTAAAGTTTGGTAATTCTTAGTGTGTTTACCTGCCCCTTGTCTTTAATTGGCATTGAAGCTAAGTTTATTACCACATCACCTCTTTTTACATACCTGTTTTTTATCGCCAACTCATTTACATCTTCAACTGTCTTATCTGTACTTTGGAATTTGTTGTAGTAAATACATTTAACCCCCCAAAGTAAGTTTAATTGTGACAGAATTCGCTTATTAGATGTGAAAACCAAGACTAAACAGTTAGGCCTCCATGAAGAAATTTGCCACCCAGTGTATCCGCTGTGAGTTAAAGTGCAAACAGCTGAAGCTTTTATTTCATTTGCAATTAAAGCAGCATGGCGGCAAACGGTTTTAGTAATTATTCTGCTAGATTTTAATTTAGGCAGTATGAACTTGTTTTTTACCGGCTGTGAGTCTTCAACTCCAGCTATAATAGTTCCAACTTTTTTTACAACTTCACATGGATATTTACCAACAGAGGTTTCAGCGGAAAGCATAATACAATCAGCCCCATCCATTACGGAGTTTGCAACATCATTAACCTCAGCTCTTGAAGGGGTTAAGTTGTCAATCATTGACTCCATCATCTGAGTTGCAATAATAATTGGCTTTCTTGCTTCATTAGCTTTTTTGACTAAAATTTTTTGATACAAAGGGACTTCCTCAGCAGGTATTTCAATTCCTAAATCTCCTCGAGCAACCATTAAGCCGTTAGAGACTTTTATAATTTGATCCATTTTGCTTATAGCCTGAGGCTTTTCAATTTTTGATATTATTGGTATTAGCTCATCAGAGCTTTTATCAAGAATTTCCCTTAGCTGTAATACATCATTTTTTGATCTAACAAAAGACAGGGCAACCCAATCAAAACCGAGTTTTGCAGCAAATTTGGCATCTTTTATATCTTTTGGAGTTAAAGCTGGCAAAGATATTTTAGTACTTGGAAGGTTAACCCCTTTGTTTGAGCTTAGTAAGCCACCCTGTATAACAATAAGGCTAACACTTGTGTCTCTATCTGTTTTTTCAACTTGAAGAATAATTTTTCCATCATCAACAAGAATGGTTTCCCCTTTTTTTACATCTTTAGGGAATGAAGCATAATTAATTGTTGCCCTTTCAGAGTTACCATTTTTAATTGTTTTTGTTGAAAAAGTTATGCTATCACCTTTTTTTATGACAGTATCGGGAAGAATATTCCCAAGCCTTATTTTTGGACCTTGAAGATCACCTAAAATAGAAATATGTTTGTTGTGCTTTGTGCTTAAAGCTCTAATATCTGCAACAATTCTTTCAACCTCTTTGTGGTCTGCATGTGAAAAGTTAACCCGAAAAACATCAACCCCAGACGAAATAAGCTTACTCATCATTGTTTTTGATGAACATGCAGGACCAAGAGTTGCTATAATTTTAGTTTTATTGAGCTTCATCAGTCAAAAATAAGGTTATATTTTGATTTGTTGTTATTAATTTTTGTTGAGTAACAAGAAACTATTAAGTCTATTTCATTTAGTTTTTTAATTAGGCTCTCAATTTTAAACCCCCCTCCTTCAATTTTAACTAAATATTCAGCTTTTTTAAGCTCCGGGACAAGATGTTTTGAAACAGATAAATTCTCAAATAAAGAAGGAGCATCAACCATAGTTTCATTACAAGATTTATTTGAAATTAAAAAAAGCTTAGTGTTATAGGTTTCAGATACATGTTTAAATAATTCAAACACAGAATTATTGCTTCCAAAAGTTATATCAAAAGGTGACTTTTCTAGATTTGTTTTTAGTTTAAGATTGATTTCAAAAGCAAGTTTATAAGCTTCAGCATTAGAATGAACAGCAATTAGCGTATAGTCATTTTCTAAGTCAGACGAGTTTATTTTATGAACAGTCATTAGCCTTTGACTAATCTACAAATTCTTTTAAGAGAACACATGCGTTATGTCCTCCGAAGCCAAAAGTGTTGCTCATAGCAACCTTAACCTCTCTTTTTTGAGAACTATTAAAAGTGAAATTCAGCTGATTATCGATTTCTGGGTCATCATTAAAATGATTTATGGTCGGAGGTACTACATTATTGTTAATTGCCAGAATACATGAAATTGCTTCTACTGCACCAGCTGCCCCCAAAAGATGTCCAGTCATTGATTTGGTGGAGTTAATATTAAGACTATAAGCATGATCCTTAAAAACTACCTTGACTGCTTTTGCTTCTGCTTTGTCACCTAAGGGAGTTGATGTTCCATGCATGTTAATCAAATCAACATCTTTATAGCTTAATCCGGAATCAGCAATACAATTATTCATAACATTTATAGCGCCCTCACCCTCTGGATGAGGAGCCGTCATATGATATGCGTCAGCCGATAGGCCGGCACCACAAACCTCAGCATATATTTTGGCGCCTCTAGACTTAGCATGCTCAAGCTCTTCAAGAATTATACATCCACCACCTTCTCCAAGAACAAAACCATCCCTATCTTTATCAAACGGTCTTGATGCTGTTTTTGGGTCATCATTTCTTTTTGATAAAGCTTGCACTGCATTAAACCCACCAATTCCTGTTTTTATAATTCCTGCTTCAGAGCCACCAGAAACTATTATATCGGAATAACCTAACCTTATATAGTTTAAAGCATCTATAAGGGCATTTGCTGATGATGCGCATGCAGAAACAGTAGCAAAATTAGGCCCTTTGAAACCATGTCTGATTGAAATTACACCCGGAGCAATATCAGGAATCATTTTAGGAATGAAAAAAGGATTAAATCTTGGGGTACCATCACCCTCAGCATAATTTGTTGCCTCTATTTGAAAAGTTTCCAAACCTCCAATACCTGAACCCCATATAACCCCAACACGATTTTTATCAATAGACGCATTATTTATACCAGCATCCTTAATTGCCTCATCAGAGCAAACTATAGCATATTGAGCAAATTTATCTAGTTTTCGAGCTTCCTTTCTGTCAAAATGACTTAAAGGATCATAACCTTTTAGTTCACAAGCAAATTGGGTTTTAAATTTTGATGTATCAAAATAAGTTATGTGGTCTGCCCCACTTGTCCCAGAAATTAAGCCATCCCAATAAGACTTAATGTCATTACCAATTGGTGTCAACGCACCTAGCCCGGTAACAACTACTCGTCTTAATGCCATAAAATTTATTTAGCGCTTTCTATGTACTTGACTGCTTGACCAACAGTCTCTATTTTTTCAGCCTGATCATCAGGTATTTGAATATCGAACTCTCTTTCAAATTCCATAATTAACTCGACTGTATCCAGGGAGTCAGCCCCTAAATCATTAGTAAAGCTGGCTGTTTCGACAACTTCATTTTCGTCGACACCTAACTTGTCAACAATTATTGCAGTAACTCTTGAAGAAATATCTGACATAATAATTTGATTTATTGTTGTGGACAAAAATAAAAAACTTATCATTATAAACTTATAATTTTAACTTAATTTTAATTTACAGAGATAGAATTAAAAAAACAGCTACAAAATTGTCTTCAAAAAAGATTGTCATATTTGCATCAGGTAGCGGGTCAAGCGCAGAAAACATAATACTTACATTTAAAAATAAATCAGATATAGTTGTAACTAAGTTATACTGTAACAAACCCGATGCATTCGTTTTACAAAGAATAAAAAAGTATAATATTGAAGCACTGGTGTTCAACTCAGAAGAATTAAATAATGGACTTGTTATTAGGGATTTAAATAAAATTTCGCCAGACTTGATTGTGTTAGCAGGGTTCCTAAAAAAAATTCCTGAAAACATTATCCATTCATTTAATAATAAGATTATTAATATTCACCCTTCTCTTTTGCCAAAGTATGGGGGAAAGGGAATGTATGGCTTGAATGTTCACAAAAGCGTAATAAA
>CACGNO010000034.1 GCA_902574335.1 uncultured Bacteroidota bacterium | reverse complement strand
ATTACTTATATATCATTTTTCTGTAAAGTATAAGTGGTCTGGATGGAAAGAAAAATTATTTGGTAAAGTAAATATTTAATTATGTCCATGAATAAAAATACAATCTTTGCATGGGCATCCTTTATTCTTTTTATAATAGGATCTTCTCTAGTCTTGTTGGGTGTATTTAAATATCCTGAATATCTCGTTGAACTAACATTAGCAGGTTTAGGTTTTATTACAATAGGTTGGGCATTTAATGCTTTAAAAGGTAGAGTATAACCTTTATTGCCCTGTCATTTTTTTTGGATCAACCCATTTATCAAACTCCTCCTCAGTGAGATATTTCAATTTCAATGCTTCTTCTTTTAAAGTTGTACCATTTTTATATGCATTATTTGCAATTTCGGCTGATTTGTAATATCCAATTTTATTATTTAAAGCTGTTACAAGCATTAAAGAATTATTTAAATGTTCATTGATTTTTTTCTTATTGGCTTTCAAACCTTTAACACAGTTTTTGTTAAAGCTATTTACAGCATCAGCAAGTAGTTTAAGTGATTCAATTATTTTAGCAGCCATTAATGGTTTATAAACATTCAATTCTAAATGCCCCTGAGAACCTGCAAAACTTATGGTATAATCATTACCGATTATTTGAGAACAAACCATACAAATAGCCTCACATTGGGTCGGGTTAATTTTTCCTGGCATTATCGAACTACCAGGTTCATTAGCAGGTAAAATTAGTTCTGAGAAACCAGCTCTTGGACCACTACCCAGAAGTCTTACATCATTGGCAATTTTATAAATTGAAATTGCCAATTGTTTAAGAGCAGCGTGTGTTTCAACAATAGCATCGTGTGCTGCTAGTGCCTCAAATTTATTTTCTGCAATTTTAAATTTGATATTACATTCTTTTGATATATTATCAACAGTTGTTTTATCAAAATTTTTCGGGGTGTTGAGCCCAGTTCCTACAGCTGTCCCACCAATTGCAAGTTCAGATAAATGGTTTAATGAATTATTTAAAGTTCTAAGACCATGCTCAATTTGTGATGCATATCCTGAAAATTCTTGTCCAAGAGTTAGTGGAGTAGCATCCATCAAATGAGTCCTTCCAATCTTGACATCATCTTTAAATTCCTTTTCCTTTTTTTTAAGTGTTTTGTGAAAATCTTTAATAGCAGGTATTGTTTTTTCGACTATTAACTTATAAGCGGCTACATGCATAGCAGTAGGAAATGTATCGTTAGATGATTGTGATTTATTAATATCATCATTTGGTTTAAGAGTCTTTTGGTCCTCAGATAAGCTTTTACCTTCAATAATATGTGCAACATTGGATATCACTTCATTTACATTCATATTAGTTTGAGTTCCAGATCCAGTTTGCCAAATAACTAGTGGAAACTGTTCATCGTGCTTACCATCAAGAATTTCTTGACAAGCTTTACTAATTAGAATCATTTTATCCTTTTCTATAACCCCTAATTCATGGTTAGATTTGGAACAAGCTTTCTTTAATATTGCATAAGCATAAACAATCTCGATTGGCATCGATCCAGGGTTGCCAATTTTAAAGTTATTTATTGACCTTTGAGTTTGGGGACCCCACAAAGATTCGATGGGAATTTGAACCTTTCCTAATGTATCTGACTCTGTTCTGAATTTCATAGAACAAAAAATTATTTAACAAAGTTACAAAATAGCGTTCAAAACCTGTTTATAAACTATTTATAATACTATTTCCTTTGAATTAAACTTATGCTTATCTTTGTTTATATGTTTGAATTTGATCAATATTTAGGATTTTTACTTTTCATGACAGTTGTCACCATGGGGTTTTGGTTAATGATTTTATTATTAACATTTATAATACCATATTGGGTCACTGGATCCTTTTTTGAGTGGTTAAGTGAAAGAAAGAATAAAAACTCAAATAAATAGATTTAATTTCCACCTTTAGACATTAAATAAGATTTCAAGAAAGGATCTATATTTCCATCCAAAACAGAGCTTGCATCCGATACTTCAGTAGAGGTTCTAACATCTTTAACTACTTTATATGGGTGTAAAACATAGTTTCTTATTTGTGAACCCCATTCAATTTTCTTTTTACTTTCTTCTATTTCTTTTCTAGTTTCTAGTTTTTTATTTAGTTCAATCTCATAAAGTTGAGATTTTAATAATAGTAATGCTTTATTTTTATTATCCAACTGTGAGCGTGTCTCAGAATTTTCAACAACAATTCCACTAGGTAAATGTTTTAGCCTTACAGCGGTTTCAATTTTATTGACACTCTGCCCACCAGCTCCACTTGACCTCATAGTTTCCCATTCAATTTCAGAATTGTTTATCTCTATGTTAATAGTTTCATCAACAAGAGGGTATATGTAAACTGATGCAAAAGATGTATGTCTTTTTGCATTACTGTCAAAAGGAGAAATTCTGACTAATCTATGAACACCGTTTTCTCCCTTAAGCCAACCAAATGCATAATCGCCCTGAATTTCTATACTAATTGTTTTAATACCAGTAACATCTCCCTCTACAATATTTAGTTCTTTTGTTTTAAAATTTCTCTTTTCACACCACATTAGATACATCCTACAGAGCATATTAGCCCAGTCACAACTTTCAGTTCCACCGGCACCAGCAGTAATTTGAAGTACTGCAGACATTTCATCACCTTCATTAGAAAGCATATTTTTGAATTCAATTGATTCAATTTTTTTAGATGTTTTTTCAAAACACTTAATTAATTCATTTTCTTCTACTTCATTATTTTTGAAATATTCAAAAGTTATCTCTAGTTCATCGCATAAATTTGAAGCGGATGTATAATCATTAACCCAGTCTTTTAATGATTTAATTTTCTTTAAAATAATTTGAGCATCAGCTGGTTTATCCCAAAAATCTTCTTTAAATGTATCTTTTTCTAAAGCAGAGATTTGACTATTTTTTTTATCAAAGTCAAAGATACCTCCTTAAAGCACCAAGGCGTTCAATTAAGTTTTTTATTTGTTCAGAAGTAATCAAAATTATTGTAAAATTAAATAATTTAATTGTTTTAAAATATAACATAAATTATATTTATTAAAAAGTGTTCTATTTTAAAATTTATTCTTAATTATTATGGAAATTAATCTAATTAGTGATACTGTAACCAAGCCATCAAATGAAATGATTAATTATATGATTAATTGTGAAGTGGGAGATGATGTTTTTAAAGAAGATCCAACAGTTAACAAGCTTGAGGAAAAAGTTGCAAAAATGTTCAATATGGAAAAAGCTCTTTTTTTTCCGTCAGGGACGATGACTAATCAAACTGCTATAAAAATAAATACCAACCCAGGTGATCAACTGATATGTAGTAAAACAGCACATGTATATAATTATGAAGGAGGAGGTGTTAGTTTTAATTCTGGTGTTTCATGTAAGTTAATAGACAAAGAGAGAGGTTTTTTTTCTGCTGCTGATGTAGTTAAGACAATCAATCCGCCTGATTTTTACCATAGCCCTAAAACATCTTTAGTTTGTGTGGAAAATACAACGAACAAAGGTGGTGGTGCATGTTGGGAATTAAGTGAGTTAAAAAAAATAAAATATGTGTGTGAAGAAAATAATTTAAAATATCATTTAGACGGAGCAAGAATTTGGAATGCAGTTGTTAAAAAAAATCAAGATTTTTCAGAGTATGGGAGTTTGTTTGATACAATTTCAGTGTGTTTAAGTAAGGGTCTAGGTTGCCCAGTCGGATCACTTTTACTGTGTTCTGAGGAGGATTTCCAAGAAGCGATTAGGATTAGAAAGGTTTTTGGAGGTGGTATGAGACAATCTGGTTACTTAGCTGCTTGTGGTATTTATGCTTTAGAAAATAATATTCAAAGACTATCTGATGATCACCATAGAGCTAAAGAAATTGAGAAAGTTCTAAAGGGATTAGAATTTATAACCAAGGTTGAAGAAGTTGAAACCAACATAATTATATTTGAAATTCACGAGAAATTTAGCTCCGAAAATTTTATTAATCATCTAAGGAAAGAAGCGGTAAAGCTAATTGGTATGGGTGATAATAAACTTAGATTGGTTACGCACATGGATTACACTCAAAATCATCATGATCATTTTTTAGATTTACTAAGAAATATTTCTCTATAGAGTGAAAAAAAATCAATTCGTTTTTTTAATGTATTTTTGCACATTGTGATATACAAAAAGGTGCATGAAAAATAAAATCAATGCTCACGATAATATCCTTTCATTAATTGGCAACACTCCGCTAATTAAGTTAAATAAAGTAACAAAAAACTTTGAAGGTGATTACTATGCTAAGTATGAAGCTATGAATCCTGGGCAATCTAATAAAGATAGGATTGCTTTACATATAATTGAGTCTGCGGAGAAAAAAGGTTTAATAGATAAGAATACAACTATAATAGAAACAACTTCTGGAAATACTGGATTTAGTCTATCAATGGTTTCTATGGTTAAGGGTTATAAATGTATAGTAGCTGTTTCTTCTAAGTCTTCACCTGACAAAATTGATATGTTGAAAGCTATGGGAGCCAAGGTTTATGTTTGCCCAGCTAATGTTCCAGCTGATGATAAAAGATCATATTATGAGGTTGCTAAAAGACTAAATGAAGAAATTAAAGATTCATTTTATGTTAATCAATATTTTAATGAATTAAATATTGATGCCCACTACAATACTACAGGTCCGGAAATATGGAAACAAACAAATGGATCAATTACACATTTAGTTGCTAGTAGCGGTACCGGAGGAACTATATCTGGTATTGGAAGGTTTTTAAAGGAAAAAAACCCAAATATTCAAATTATTGGAGTTGATGCATATGGATCAGTTCTCAAAAAATTTCATGAAACTGGCGAGTTCGATTCAAATGAAATATATCCTTACAGAATTGAAGGTTTAGGTAAAAATCTAATACCAACTTCAACTGATTTTGATATTATAGATTTATATGAAAAGGTTAATGATGAAGATAGTGCTCATTCATCAAGAGAAATTGCAAAAAAAGAGGGTGTATTTGTTGGATACACATCAGGAG
>CACGNO010000033.1 GCA_902574335.1 uncultured Bacteroidota bacterium | reverse complement strand
AGAACTGGCAAAGGTGTTAGAGAAATTGGTATAATAGATTAAAAATTATTGTGTGAGTAGAAGAAAGTTTATAAAAAATACAGTTTTAGGATCTGTTGCGTCTGGAGGCGTAGGTCTTTCCTTTAAAAATTTAAATTTTAAAGAATTTTCTGGCCCAAGAATTATCTCAACTTGGAATCACGGCTTTGAAGCAAATAAAGTAGCTTGGAATAATTTATCGTCTGGGAAAGGAGGTTTAACAGCAGTTGAATACGGAGTTCGTGTTTCTGAGGATGATCCCAACGAGATGTCTGTTGGTCTAGGTGGATTACCAGACAGAATAGGTAAAGTAACTTTAGACGCTTGTATAATGGATAACAATAATGATTGTGGTTCAGTAAGTTTCTTAGAAAACATAAAAAATCCAATTTCTGTTGCTCGTCTAGTCATGGAAAAAACTCCGCACATTATGCTTTCAGGAAAGGGCGCATATGATTTTGCTATTGAGCAAGGATTTAAAAGTCAAAATTTGCTCACTAAAAAAGCTGAGGAAGCTTGGCAAAAATGGAAAAAAAGTTCTGACTATAAACCTGTAATTAATATTGAAAATCATGATACAATAAGTATGTTGTTAATTGATGATAATCAAGATTTATTTGGCGCGTGTACAACAAGCGGAGCTGCATGGAAACTTCATGGAAGAGTTGGAGATTCACCAATAATTGGTGCAGGATTGTTTTTAGATAATGATGTTGGAGCTGCTGCTGCTACAGGACTTGGCGAGGCTGTAATAAGAACGGCGGGTAGCGCAATGGTTGTTGAAGTAATGAGGCAAGGAGCAACTCCTTTAGAAGCTTGTAAGGAGATTGTCAATAGAATTTCTAAAATTCATGAAAATAGACCAGAATGGGAGTATCTTCAAGTTGGTTTTATCGCTCTAAGTAAAAATGGTGAACATGCTGGATATAGTTTAAAAAAAGGATTCAACTATGCATTGCATGATTCAGTAGAGCAAAAAATGATAGATGCCAAATATGAAATTAAATAATGGAGGAAATAGTTAAATATTTAGGTAATTTTCATCCTGTTGTTTTGCATTTACCAATAGGTGCTTTTTTATTTACATTATTATTATTTTCCTACCAAAAGTTTACTAAAATATCCCTTACTATTCCCATTAGATTAGGTCTAATTTTCTCATTTATTTCTGCTATTGTTTCATCGATTTTAGGCTTTATTCTTCAGCATTATGGAGATTATGATGACTCCTTAGTTAATTTTCATATGTGGCTCGCAATAGCAACAACATTACTCATTGGAGCTATATATTTTATTCATAAGAAAAATGAAGAAAATAAATATTTAGCTCACACCTTTGTGAGTGCTGTAATTTTTATGACTGTAACTGGACATTATGGTGGTTCTATTACACATGGTAAAGATTATTTAAAATTACCTGAGATAAATCAAACTGTTCGTTTTGTAACTTATGACAGTATTCATCTATATGATGATGTCGTTTCTTCAATTATAGATTCAAAGTGTGTCAAGTGCCATAACATGTCAAAAAGCAAAGGCGGATTGATGTTAACGAATCAACAAGAGATTTTAAAGGGTGGAGAAAATGGAAAAATATTTTTGGCTAATAATTCATCTGAAAGTAAGTTGTACACATATCTTAATTTACCACTAGATGACAAGATGCATATGCCACCAGACGGCAACTCTCAATTAACTGAAAATGAAAAAAACTTAATAAAGATGTGGATTGATGGTGGTGCTCAATTCGATGGATTCACAGCAATTAGTGACAATGAACTGTCAAATCAAATTCTAACATATTTACCGCCATTGATAGCAGATGTTGATCCACCTTCAAAAAAGAATCTAGTCAATCTTATGGAAAATGATTTTAGGGTTGAGAGAATAAGTATTGAATCGAATTTTATTGATCTTAAATATGATGGTCTAAATTTTGGCTCAAAACAATTAAACCTATTATCAAAAGTTTCTGAAAATATTCAGAGATTGGATTTATCCAATGTTGATATATCCAACATCAACTCCTCAAAACTCAAAAAATTAGAAAACTTAAAGTACTTAAATCTTACAAATTCTAATTTATCTACGAACGACTTGAATAACTTGCCAGAGTCAATTGAAATATTGATTTTAAGTAAAAACATAATTAATCCAGAAGAATTATTAGATATCTCAAGTAGACCCCAAATAAAGAAAGTTTTTGCCTACAATACTATCCAAGACAACGAACTAAAAAAATCTTTGACAGATCAATCAAACAATAAATTATATTTTGGCATTTCACTTCAAGACTTTTCTAGTTTGGAAGGCTTCCCGCTTGAAAGGCCAATTATTAATGCAAATGGACTTGAAATTAATCCAAACCCAATTACTGATATTAACCCAAAGTTTAATAGAATCTTGTTTGCTGACTCTATATATATAGAAGTAAATAGAGCAATATCAGAACCAACATATAGATACACTTTGAATGAAACTGAACCTGATAGTTTATCATCAGAATATACCAAGCCTTTAGTATTTACTCAATCTGGAAATATTAATGTTAAAGCGTTTAAAAATGGCTACAGGAACAGCGTTACAAAATCTTTTTATTTTGACAAGATAAAAGCCAACATTGATAATTATAATTTATTGTCTAAAGCTATTGATCCTTACAATAACGACATACTATTTGACGGTCAATTAGCTTCTCTTGACTTTAGAGATGGTAAATGGAATGGTTTTATACATGAGGAAAATGAGGAAAAGGCAAAACAACTGGGGAGAGTTGAAAATTCTGGTAATTTGATTGTTGATTTTGATTTACCTACAAATAAAAACGTAAATCAAATAGCAATCTCATGTATGGAAAGCATAAATAACGGATTTATTTTATTACCTGAGTCTATTAGTTTGTTTGATATTTCTGATGGAAAAGAACAACTAATTAACTCTGTTGAGATACCAAAATCTACTGTTGATGAGGCAGACTCAAAACGATTATTCAAATTAACTGTAAGTCAAAAGAATTTAAAAAGAGTTCGCTTAAAAATTAAAAGCAACAGGAAGCTTCCAAAAGGACATGTTGCAGAGGGGCAGCCAGGATGGCTTTTTGTTGATGAAATATACCTTCTTTAGACAGCTTTAAATTTCCTTAGAAATTATTGATTATCATGAAATTAGCTGCATTTTTTGTTATTTTCTTAAGTTAAATAGCCTTTTTTTATCATATTATCAATGAAAAATTCGTAAATTGGGATCTGATTAACTAAATAATTATTTAACGATTAATTAAAATTAAACACTTATGAAAACAAAATTCACGAAAATCTGTGTTAGTTTCTTGATGTTTTTTGCGTTGACTTTGTCAGCGTATGCACAACAAGTAACTGGTACGGTGTCTGACGAGAATGGTGTTCCATTACCTGGAGCTACCGTTGTTGTTCAGGGAACTTCTACAGGAGTTTCTACGGATTTTGATGGTAATTATTCCATTACTGCTTCATCAGGGAATACCCTGGTTTTTAGCTTTGTTGGATATGCCACTCAATCTGTAGCTGTTGGCTCCTCGAATACTGTTAATGTTCAGCTTTCGCCGGACAATTCATTGGATGAGGTCGTTGTTACAGCACTTGGTGTAAAAAGAAATACAAAAGCACTAGGTTATTCTGTAACAGAAGTTGATGGTACTGAATTAAGTGCCAACCCTTCAACCAATGCAATT
Organism: uncultured Bacteroidota bacterium; assembly: GCA_902574335.1. Classification (GTDB taxonomy): domain Bacteria; phylum Bacteroidota; class Bacteroidia; order Flavobacteriales; family Flavobacteriaceae; genus Eutrophosalina. The sequence goes on along the minus strand of CACGNO010000033.1, from coordinate 1,545 downwards.
AACGCTCTTCAAGGTAAAGTTGCCGGAGTTATGGTAACTGGATCTGCGATGGGTTCTAAAGGTTCAAGTAGGGTTGTTATTAGGGGAACAAGTTCCCTTACAGGTAACAACCAGCCTTTATACGTAGTTGACGGTATTACAATTAATAACAATAACCTAGGTGCTGCCGGTGTATGGGGTGGAACTGACTTTGGTGATGGTGTATCAAGTATCAACCCAGACGAAGTTCAATCTATCTCTGTACTAAAAGGTGGTGCTGCAGCAGCGCTGTATGGTTCAAGAGCATCTAATGGTGTTATCATCATTACTACTAAAAATGGTCTTGGATCTGAAGGTTTAGGTATTGAAATCAACAGTACAACCCAGTTTGATATGATTAACACATCAATGTGGGATGCTCAGACAACATACGGTTCTGGATTTAATGCAATTGTACCATCATCTACAGAGGACGCTCTTAGTGAGGTTTACAGTGCTTGGGGTCCTAGAATGGAAGGTCAGCTTGTTCCTACTTGGGAAGGAGTTCAAAGACCTTATGTCTATGCTGGTGATAACCAAGATAAATTTTATAGAACAGGTACTACATATAGTAACACTGTTTCTTTATCTACATCTGGAGAAAATGGAAATACAAGATTTTCATTTACTAATCTAGATAATGATGATATTTCTCCAAATTCAACTCTTGATAGAAATTCTATCGGTTTGAATACTTCTCAAAAGTTTGGTGATAATATCACATTAGATGTTAATATGAAATATTTGTTAGAGGAACAAGGTGGTAACCCGAGATTATCGGATGCTCCTAGTAATGCTAACTATTCTCTTAAAACTTATGCTCCCTCAGTTGACGTTGATTTTATGAAGGGTCCTAATGGTAATGGTACAAACGAAGCGGGTACTGAGTTAAGAACTACTAATGGAATCTATTCTCAGAATCCATGGTTTGCAGCTTTAAACTTCGTTAATGATGCTGAAAAAGAGAGATTTATTGGATCTGTTAACGCTAGATGGGATCTTACAGATTTCTTATATGTAAGAGGACGTATTGGTACAGATAGATATGACTTACACAGAACGGTTTCAACTCCTTTCGGGACAGCATATCAGCCTTTAGGTTCTATTAGCGAATATAAATTAGCTTTCAAACAGTTTGATGCAGATGCTTTCTTAGGAACTGACAATCTAGCTCTTACTGATGATGTTAGCTTAACTGCGTTTGTTGGTGTAGGTTCTAACAAAGTAACTTCTGAATCAGTTTCTGCTAATGGTAGTAACTTTATTGTTCAAGGGTTAGTAAATGTTAAGAACACTCAAAACCAATCAAACGGATATGGATTCTCTGAAAAACAAATTAATTCTGCTTATGGATCTGCAGAGTTAGGTTTTCAAGATTATGCATTCTTAACTTTAACTGCTAGAAATGACTGGTTCTCCACTCTATCTATGGCTGGTAAAGATGCTCCAAACAATGACTTGTATACTTCTGCAAGTTTATCTGTTGTTCTTTCTGATGCAATTGACATGGGAAGTAATGTTGACTTC
>CACGNO010000032.1 GCA_902574335.1 uncultured Bacteroidota bacterium | reverse complement strand
AAAACATCTGAAAAAAAGGCTCCAACAAAGAAAGCTGAAATTAAAACAACTAATAAAGTTGTTGAAATTTCTGATGATGGATTTAATTGGACAGAGTTTGAAGAAGGAATTCAAACTATTAGTAAAAAACAGATTGATGAATTTGATAAACTAATTGATGAAAATTTTGTTGATACATATACTGAAAGTGTTATAGTTGGTACAGTTGTAAATATTACCGAAAGAGAGGCAATTATTGATATTAATGCAAAATCTGAAGGTGTTATATCATTAAATGAATTTAGATATAATCCTGATTTAAAGATTGGGGATAGTGTTGAAGTTATAGTTGATATTCAAGAAGATAAGACAGGTCAGCTTGTATTATCTCATAGAAAAGCAAGAACAATTAAAGCATGGGAGAGAGTTATAGAATCTCATGAAAAAGAAACTGTTGTTACAGGATTTGTTAAATGCAGAACTAAAGGAGGAATGATTGTCGATGTTTTTGGCTTAGAAGCATTTTTACCTGGTTCTCAAATCGATGTTAAACCAATCAGAGATTACGACCAGTATGTTAATAAAAACATGGAATTTAGGGTAGTGAAAATAAATCATGAATTTAAAAATGTAGTAGTGTCTCACAAAGCATTGATTGAGGCAGATATTGAAGAGCAGAAAAAAGAAATTATTTCTCAACTTAAAAAAGGACAAGTTCTTGAAGGAATTGTGAAAAATATTACAACATATGGAGTATTCGTTGATTTAGGTGGAGTAGATGGATTGATTCACATAACTGACCTTTCATGGAATAGAATCAATCATCCAACTGAAATTTTAGAGTTAGATCAAAAATTAAATGTTGTTATCTTAGATTTTGATGATGATAAATCAAGAATTCAGCTTGGTGTTAAACAATTAAGCAAGCATCCGTGGGAAAATCTAGATGGTGATCTCAAAGAAGGTGATAAAGTTAAAGGTAAAGTTTCTGTTTTAGCTGATTATGGAGCTTTCATAGAAATTGCTGATGGAGTTGAGGGTCTAGTACATGTTTCAGAAATGTCTTGGTCAACTCATTTAAGATCTGCTCAAGATTTTGTTAAAGTTAATGATGAGGTGGAAGTTATAATTTTAAGCCTAGACAGAGAAGAAAGAAAGATGTCTCTTGGTATAAAACAATTAACTTCTGATCCATGGACTGATATTACAAATAAGTACCCAATTGAATCAAAACACAGTGGAAAAATTAGAAATTTCACAAACTTTGGAGTTTTTGTTGAACTAGAGGAAGGAATTGATGGTTTAATTTACATTTCAGATTTATCATGGACAAAGAAAATTAAACATCCATCTGAACTTTTTTCAATAGGAGACAAAATTGATGTAATTGTTCTTGAACTTGATGTTAATGAAAGAAAGCTAAGCCTTGGTCATAAACAAACTAAGAAAAATCCTTGGGATGATTATTTAAAAAAGTATCCAGTTGATTCTACTCATAATTTTAAGTTGGAATCGGTTGGAGAAAGAGGAGCTTCAATCTTTTTAAATGACGAAATAAGTGCTTTTGTCCCTAAAAAACATGCAGTTAAACAAGATGGATCATTACTTAAAGATGGAGAGGAAGTTGAGTTTAAAGTTATTGAATTCAACAGTGATTTTAAAAGAATTGTTATGTCTCACTCTGCTACCTATAAAAATGAGGCAGTAGAGAAGAAAAAAACTAAGTCAGCCACAAAAAAAGATAAAGTTGATAAGTCAACTTTAGGTGATATTGAGGCTCTTGCTGATTTGAAGAAAAAAATGGATGAGGAAGAGGATAAATAATTTTATTCTTTTTCTATCCTTTCTTTTATCCAATCACCAACCTGGCTTGTTGAGAATGATTTATTATTTTCAGCTAAATCTTCGGTAACAATCTTTTTTTCTATCGAGTGAGAAACTATTTTTCTAATCATTTCAGCTTCTTTAGTTAAATTAAAGCTGCGTTCAAACATCATCGAAGCAGATAAAATTGTTGCAAGAGGATTAGCAATATTTTTCCCCTTTGCTTCAGGAAAAGATCCATGTATTGGTTCATAAACTGATGTTTGTGATCCAATTGAAGCTGAGGGCATTAAACCCATTGATCCTGAAATCACAGATGCTTCATCAGTTAAAATATCCCCAAATAAATTACTGGTAATTAAAACATCATATTTATTTGGAGAATGAATTAATCTCATTGCAACAGCATCAACAAATTCATAACTAACCTCAACATCTTTGTAATTTCTTTCCATTGATTGAACCGTCTTTCTCCACAAACGAGATGTTTCTAATACATTAGCTTTATCAATACAGCATAACTTTTTAGATCTTTTTCTAGCTAAATCAAAACCAATTTTTGCAATTCTTTCAACTTCTTCTCTTTTGTATTCACAGGTATCAAATGCATAATCATTTTCTGGACTTTTACCTCTTTTCCCAAAATAAATACCACCTGTTAATTCTCTTACAAAAATTAGGTTTGTCCCTTTAACTATACTTCTTTTGATAGGTGACATTTCAAGAAGAGATTCAAAGGTGAATGTAGGTCTTAGATTAGCATATAATCCTAGTTTTTTTCTCATTCTTAATAGCCCCTCTTCAGGTCTAACAGAAAGAGAGGGGTTATTATCAAATTTAGGATCACCAACAGCACCAAATAGCACAGCATCTGAATTTATACACATTTCGTGGGTTGCATCTGGGTATGGGTCTCCAGTTTTATAAATTGCAGAAGCCCCAACAAGACCTTCTTGCCAAGTTATTGAATGATCAAACTTTTTTGAGATAGCTTCACAAATTTTAACAGCTTCTTTGATAACCTCAGGTCCTATACCATCACCAGGTAGTAAAGCTATTTTTAAGTTCATATTCTATATAATATTAAGCATTTTTTCAGTTGCTTTAATAGCTGAAACTGTTTGATCTGAATCTAATCCTCTAGTAACAAATTCTTTTTCTGAATTTTTCCATGTTATAAATGTTTCACAGAGAGCATCTGAGTGACTTCCTGGTGGAATTGTAACTGAATAATCTGTTAATATAGGTAAAGAGTAACCATTTTTTTTATAAATCTTTTTAACTGCATTAATAAATGCATCAAACTGTCCATCTCCAGTTCCTTTCTCAGAATATGTTTTACCTTCTATTTCAATTTTAACATCAGCAGATGGCTTTTCATTTTTTTTATGCTTTAAATAATATGATTTTATTTTAATTTTTTCATGAATATTTCTTCTGTTGAGTACGTCTGAAATAATGTATGGAAGATCTTCTGCAGTTACCTTTTCTTTTTTATCTCCAAGCTCTATGATTTTTTGGGTGACTTTTTTTAAATTTTCATCAGAAAGCTTTAGTCCTAATTCATCAATATTTTTTTTAATATTTGCTTTTCCGGATGTTTTACCTAGTGCATATTTCCTTTTTCTACCAAACCTTTCAGGCAATAAGTCATTAAAGTAAAGATTCTTTTTTGTGTCTCCGTCAGCATGTATTCCAGCAGTTTGAGTAAAAACAAAATCGCCTACAATCGGCTTATTTGGAGGTATTCTAAAACCACTGAATGTAGAAACTAGTTTACTAACTCTAAACAGAGCTTCCTCATTAATATTAATCTTATACTCTGGTAAAAAATCTTTTATTGTAGCTACAATACTAGCCATGGGTGTATTTCCCGCTCTTTCACCCATCCCATTAATTGTTGTATGAATTCCATGACAGCCTGCTTTTAATCCTTCTAATGTATTAGCTACACTAAGGTCATAATCATTATGAGCATGAAAATCAAAATGAATATTCGGATATTTTAATATGATTTCATTTAAATAATTATAAGCATCTTCCGGATTTAAAACACCAAGTGTATCAGGTAATAATACTCTTTTAATCGGCATTTTCTCTAAGAAGTTTAAAAAACGAAACACATAATCTTTCGAGTTTTTCATTCCGTTACTCCAATCCTCTAAATAAATGTTAGTTTCTATTTTATTTTTATTAGCTATTTCAATAATTTTTTCAACATCATTAAAATGTTGTTTGGGAGTTTTTTTTAGTTGATATTTCAAGTGATTCAAAGAACCTTTTGAAAGTAAATTTTGAACCTTTGCACCACTTTTATTCATCCAATCCAATGAAATTCCATCATCAATAAATGTTAAAATTTCAATTTTATTTTCAAGATTTTCTTTTTTTGCCCAATCTAAGATTTTTTTTACAGCATTAAATTCACCACTAGATACTCTAGCAGATGCTACTTCAATTCTATCAACCATTAGATCCTTTAGCAAAAGTTTTGAAATTGTAAGCTTTTCATATTCAGAAAAAGACATTCCTGAAGTTTGTTCGCCATCACGAAGAGTAGTATCCATTATTTCAATCTTTTTCTTATTCACTTTATAATGGAGTTTTAGTTGAAAATGTCTGAATTGAATCTTTTATATTTATTAGGTAATCAATATCATCGTATCCATTTAGTAGATTATTCTTTTTGTATCCGTTTATATCAAAACTTTCAATTTGAGAAGTTCCTTCAATCTTAACAGTTTGTTTTTTCAAATCAATAACTAAATTGGTTTCAGGATTTTTGAATACGATTTCAAATATTTTATTTAAAAAATTTGGCGATACTTGAACTGGCAAAACACCAATATTCAAACAGTTGTTTTTAAAAATGTCAGCAAAGAAACTAGAAATAACACATCTAAAACCATAATCATAGATAGCCCATGCGGCATGTTCTCTTGATGATCCTGAACCAAAATTTTTTCCGCCAACTAAAATTTTACCGGAGTAATTATTGTTGTTTAATACAAAATCCTTTTTTTTAGAATTATCCGGATTGTATCTCCAATCACGAAACAAATTATTGCCAAATCCAATTCGTTCCGTTGCTTTTAAAAATCTTGCGGGTATTATTTGATCAGTATCAATATTCTCAATTGGAAGTGGAACTACAGTGCTTTTTAATATTTTAAACTTCTCGTAACCCATATCAAGTTATTAATTCTCTAGGATCAGTTATTTTTCCCGTTATTGCAGCAGCAGCAGCAACGATTGGGCTTGCAAGTAAAGTCCGTGACCCTGGCCCTTGTCTTCCCTCAAAGTTTCTATTTGAAGTGCTAACTGCATATTTTCCACTTGGTATTTTGTCATCATTCATAGCCAGACATGCAGAACAGCCTGGTTCTCTTAATTCAAATCCAGATTCATTTAAAATAGATAATAAGCCTTCATCTTTGATCGCTTTTTCAACCTTGTGAGATCCTGGGACTAACCATGCTGTTACATTTGGAGACTTTTTCTTTCCTTTAACAACTTCAGTAAATGCTCTAAAATCTTCAATTCTTCCATTTGTACAACTACCTAGAAAAACAAAGTCAATATTTTTTCCTAATACTTTTTCTCCTTCCGTGTAATCCATATATTCTAATGACTTTAAAAATGTTTTTTTATTTCCCTCATGCTGATCAGAATTAGGAATACCTCCATTAATTGACATTCCCATTCCAGGATTTGTGCCATATGTAATCATTGGTTCAATTTTAGATCCATCAAATGAAATTTCCTTGTCAAAAATAGCCTCATCATCAGTTTTTAAATTTGACCAGTATTTCATTGCCTTGTTCCAATCATCATTTTTTGGAGTAAATTCTCTCCCTTGGATATAATTAAATGTTTTTTTATCAGGAGCTATCATACCTCCTCTTGCACCCATTTCTATACTCAAATTACAAACAGTCATTCGACCTTCCATTGTCATATCTGAAAAGACTTCTCCGGCGTATTCAACAAAATAGCCTGTGGCACCAGATGTTGATAATTGGGATATAATAAATAAGGCTACATCTTTAGGTGTAACGGCTTTATTGAGCTTACCATTAATCGTTATCCTCATTTTTTTTGGCTTTGGTTGCATAATACATTGAGTTGAAAGAACCATTTCAACTTCAGATGTTCCTATGCCAAAAGCTATAGCTCCAAAAGCTCCGTGAGTAGATGTATGTGAATCACCACAAACAATGGTAGCTCCTGGAAGTGTTATACCATGTTCAGGCCCAATAACATGAACAATTCCGTTTTTCTCATGACCAAGACCCCAGTATGAAATACCATGATATTTAGCATTAATTTCTAGAGCTTTTAGTTGTTTTGATGATAAAATATCTTTAACTGGTAAATGCTGGTTTCTAGTGGGTGTGTTGTGGTCAGCTGTAGCAAATGTTTTTTCAGGAAAAAGAACTTTTATATTTCTGTTTTTTAATCCAAGAAAAGCAACTGGGCTAGTAACCTCATGAACCATGTGTCTATCAATAAATAGGACATCAGGTCCATCTT
>CACGNO010000031.1:0-5000 GCA_902574335.1 uncultured Bacteroidota bacterium | reverse complement strand
ATTCTTATTCAGAACAGGGGAATTAGCTCAGCTGGCTAGAGCACTTGATTTGCATTCAAGAGGTCGTGGGTTCGACTCCCACATTCTCCACTAAAACGTTCATTGACATATTGAAAATTTTTATATTACAAACATCAGTTATCCAATTTATGTTTGTAATCATAGATACACTACAAAGTATAAATTACATATACAATTATATGTGGATTTGTACGAGCAATATTATAATAAATACAATTTCAAAGAAAAGTAAAGTTACGATAGGCTAATTAAGAGCGTAAGGGGGATACCTTGGCTCTCAGAGGCGAAGAAGGACGTGATAAGCTGCGAAAAGTTACGGGGAGTGGCACATACATATTGATCCGTAAATATCCGAATGGGGAAACCCGATTATTTGAAGAATAATCATCCATATTTATATGGAAGCTAACCCGGAGAACTGAAACATCTAAGTACCCGGAGGAATAGAAAACAAAAGTGATTCCGCTAGTAGCGGCGAGCGAACGCGGAACAGCCCAAACCTAAATTGTTTCGGCAATTTAGGGGTTGTAGGACCACAACATTTATTGCTTAATGAATTAGAATCCGTTGGAAATCGGAACCATAGAGGGTGATAGTCCCGTACAAGTAAAGAAAGTTAATAATAGTGGTATCCTGAGTAATGCGGGGCACGGGAAACCTTGCATGAATTTGGCGGGACCATCCGTTAAGGCTAAATACTCCTGAGAGACCGATAGTGAACTAGTACCGTGAGGGAAAGGTTAAAAGAACCCTGAATAAGGGAGTGAAATAGATCTTGAAACCTTGCGCTTACAAGCGGTCGGAGCCCGTTAGGGTGACGGCGTGCCTTTTGCATAATGAGCCTACGAGTTAGTGTTATTGGCAAGGTTAAGTACTTATGGTACGAAGCCGTAGCGAAAGCGAGTCTGAATAGGGCGAATCAGTCAGTAGTACTAGACGCGAAACCGTGTGATCTATCCTTGGTCAGGGTGAAGCTGTGGTAACACACAGTGGAGGCCCGAACCCGTTGACGTTGAAAAGTCTTGGGATGAACTGAGGATAGGGGTGAAAGGCCAATCAAACTCGGAAATAGCTCGTACTCCCCGAAATGCATTTAGGTGCAGCGTTGTATTAGTTTCCAAGAGGTAGAGCTACTGATTGGATGCGGGGGCTTCACCGCCTACCAATTCCTGACAAACTCCGAATGCTTGGAAATGATGTGCAGCAGTGAGGGCATGGGTGCTAAGGTCCATGTCCGAGAGGGAAACAACCCAGACCATCAGCTAAGGTCCCCAAGTGTATGCTAAGTTGATTAAACGAGGTTTGACTGCCCAGACAGCTAGGATGTTGGCTTGGAAGCAGCCATTCATTTAAAGAGTGCGTAACAGCTCACTAGTCGAGCGGTCGAGCATGGATAATAATCGGGCATAAGCATACCACCGAAGCTATGGCATCGTAAGATGGGTAGGGGAGCATTGTACCGACGTTGAAGGTGAACCGTGAGGTTTGCTGGAGTTTGTACAAGCGAAAATGTAGGCATAAGTAACGACAATGCGGGCGAGAAACCCGCACTCCGAAAGACTAAGGTTTCCTCAGCTATGCTAATCAGCTGAGGGTTAGTCGGGACCTAACACAAACCCGAAAGGGGTAGTGGATGGACAACAGATTAATATTTCTGTACCTGCTCTCATTAAAAGTGACGGATTACCCAGGTGTTTACGTGGCGACGGAAGTCCACGTTGAGCCTAGCCTTCGGGCAAAGCGAAAACAAGTAAGTAGTTCCAAGAAAAGCGAGAGAAGCAGCCCGTACCGCAAACCGACACAGGTAGTTGGGATGAGTATTCTAAGGAGCTCGAGAGATTCATGGCTAAGGAACTAGGCAAAATAGACCCGTAACTTCGGGAGAAGGGTCGCCACGTTTCGGCGTGGCCGCAGTGAAATGGTTCAGGCGACTGTTTATCAAAAACACAGGACTCTGCTAAATCGAAAGATGATGTATAGGGTCTGACACCTGCCCGGTGCCGGAAGGTTAAGTGGAGTTGTTAGCTTCGGCGAAGCAGCGAAATGAAGCCCCGGTAAACGGCGGCCGTAACTATAACGGTCCTAAGGTAGCGAAATTCCTTGTCGGGTAAGTTCCGACCTGCACGAATGGTGCAACGATCTGAACACTGTCTCGGCCATGAGCTCGGTGAAATTGTAGTATCGGTGAAGATGCCGATTAACCGCTACGGGACGAAAAGACCCCGTGCACCTTTACTATAGCTTCGTATTGACTTTGGATAAGTAACGTGTAGGATAGGTGGGAGACTTTGAAACCGCATCGCCAGGTGCGGTGGAGTCAACCTTGAAATACCACCCTTTGCTTATCTAGAGCCTAATCTGTTTACAGAGACAGTGCGTGGTGGGTAGTTTGACTGGGGTGGTCGCCTCCAAAAGAGTAACGGAGGCTTCTAAAGGTACCCTCAGCACGCTTGGTAACCGTGCGTAGAGTGCAATGGCATAAGGGTGCTTGACTGAGAGACCTACAAGTCGATCAGGTACGAAAGTAGAGCATAGTGATCCGGTGGTTCCGCATGGAAGGGCCATCGCTCAAAGGATAAAAGGTACGCCGGGGATAACAGGCTGATCTCCCCCAAGAGCTCACATCGACGGGGGGGTTTGGCACCTCGATGTCGGCTCGTCACATCCTGGAGCTGGAGAAGGTTCCAAGGGTTGGGCTGTTCGCCCATTAAAGTGGCACGCGAGCTGGGTTCAGAACGTCGTGAGACAGTTCGGTCTCTATCTGTAGTGGTCGTTAGAAATTTGAGTGGATTTGACTCTAGTACGAGAGGACCGAGTTGAACTGATCTCTGGTCTATCTGTTGTTCCGCCAGGAGCATTGCAGAGTAGCTATATCGGGAACGGATAAGCACTGAAAGCATATAAGTGCGAAACCAACCACAAGATGAGATTTCTTTTAAGGGTCGTAATAGACGATTACGTTGATAGGTCACAGGTGTAAAGGCAGTAATGTCATAGCCGAGTGATACTAATTACCCGTAGGTCTATCGTAAACCTTTTCTTAATTGTATTTATTATTATATTTTTCAATATGTTAACTTATTCGGGTACTAATACCCCTTGCTGAGGCAAGAAAAATTTGGGTGGTTATAGCGCTGGTGCACACCTCTTCCCATTTCGAACAGAGAAGTTAAGACCAGTAGCGCAGATGGTACTGCCATTTGGTGGGAGAGTATGTCACTGCCCCCCTCGAATCCCAGTCTTATGGCTGGGATTTTTTTATGACCATAATTAATCTTTCTGAATTTTCGATATCAAATTCATTTAAATTATAATCTCCAAAAGTCTTAATGATTTTCAAATTATATCTTATTAGGTAGTTTTCGAAGTCCTTTCTGGATAAATCCATTACTTTTTCTTGAAAAAAATAATCTTTTTTGTCTTGGAATTTAATTTCTTTATAAATGTGTTTTCCGTCACTTTTTCGTTTAATTTTAAAACTTAAATCGTCAATGACTTTTGTTTCTTCAATTACAAGATTCTTTTTAACAAATAAAGTATTCATAAAATCAACTATTACTGTTCCATTATCTTTTAACTGTCTCTCAATATTTTTAATTGTTTTTAAATTATAATCATGATTAACATACCCAAAACTTGTAAACAAATTAAAAATAACGTCATATTTGTGATTGGTGTCATCAATCATCTCCATTTGTAAAAAGTTTACAGATTGATTTTTGCTAGCTTTTGCTTTTTTAATATTATTTGGAGATTTATCAGTACCTACAACCTTAAAACCTATTTTGTCTAGATAAATCGAATGTCTTCCAATACCACATGCAAGATCTAGAATTTTTGAGCCTTTTTTTAAATCAAGATATTCAACAATATTTTCTATAAAATTTCTAGCCTCACTATAATCTCTGTGTTTATATAGTGTGTGATAGTAATCTGAGTCAAACCAATCCATGTTTATTTTTTTACAATTGGAATTCGGTAGGTTAGTGTGTAGGTTATCCCTGTTCCAAAATTATTGTCCTCAGTTACAATATTAAATCCAGGAATATATAAGTTTCCAAAGTTTTCTGGCGACTTCTGATTAATCATTCTGTTAAGTCTTAATGATGTCCCCATGAAAATGTTTTTTGAAATTTTTGCATTAAACCCAAGTATTAATTCTATCCAATTTGCACTTAGATTATTGTATTCACTGTAACCCTCAATCCTTCCGTTTTCCCAATATTTATCTAAATCATAAACTAAATAATCGAAAACTTCACTTTTAAATGAGCTTGTAGCAAATCTAAAACCAAAATATATTTCATTCTCTAAACCTGGTGGATTGTTATAAAAGTTGTAATTAAAACCTGCTTTTACATAGCTTCCTTTGAAGTTGGAGTTTATATTTTCATTATATATTTTTTTATCATCATTACCAACCTCAGCAACGATGAATAATCTTTCTTTAATTCTTAAATCCGCATAAAAAAGTAAATGATTTACAAATTGAATTATCTAAATCAATAGGGGAAAAAGTTGAATCAAAACTTAGTTTTTATCAAATTAAGAATGAATGTGTCAAGTCAATTAAAAAAAGTAATTGGATTTTTAAAAATAAGCAGATAAATAGTTTTCCTGTAAAAAAATCACTCTTTTCAACTCCACTTTCATACATGGGCTTCTCTGGATACATTAATCCATTTACACTTGAGGCAAATATCAATTATAATATACCTGATATTTCAATTCCGGTTACTATTTCCCACGAAATCGCACATCAATTAGGATATGCATTTGAAGATGAGGCAAATTACATAGCTATAGAAACTCTATCAAAAAGCAAGAATAATTATTTAAGATATTCAGGAAATTTAATGGCTGCCCAGTATTTACTTGCTGAAGTAAGAAAGATAGATCTTGAATTACACAAACTATACATTAAAGATTTAAATGTTGGTGTAATTAAAAACATACAACAGAAAAACGAATACTATTTA
>CACGNO010000030.1 GCA_902574335.1 uncultured Bacteroidota bacterium | reverse complement strand
TAATAGTCCGCTAATTTATGATGAAGTATTGGGTATTTATGATCCTGCAACTCCACTTCAAGATAATTTTGATAATAACTCATCTGTTTTTAGAGCTTACAGTAATCTTGAGCCAAGATTAAATATTTCTTATAATTTTCAAAATAAAAGCATTAAGGCTAGTTATAATAGGCTAAATCAATACCTGCATTTAATTTCAAATACTAGTTCCCCTACACCACTTGATATTTGGGTGCCTAGTGGGCCATATATAAAGCCTCAAAAATTAGATCAATTTGCTCTTGGTTATTATACTAAAGTTAAAGAAGTGAAATTAGAATCAGAGGTTTTCTATAAAAAAATTAAAAATAGACTGGATTATATTGATGGAGCTGATTTAGTCGCAAATGATAATATTGAGACAGTCATATTACCCGGAATATCAAGAGCATATGGAATGGAGTTGCTACTGAGAAAAAATTCAGGTAGACATAGGTATTGGATTGCTTACACGCTATCAAAATCAGAGCAAAAAACACCAGGTAGAAATAGCAATGAAAATGGAATTAATATGTCAAAGTGGTACAACACACCTTATGACAAAACACATGATTTTAGTATTAACTCAGAGTATAACATAAATAAAAAACTTAAAATTGTGAGTAATTTTATCTTTCAAACTGGTCAACCGACCAACTACCCAAATTCACAATATAATTACATGAACTTAGACGTGCCAAATTATGGTAAAAGAAATTCGCAAAGGCTTCCAAATTATCATCGTTTAGATATAAATCTTACTTTAACACCAAATAGAAATGATAAAAAAATTGAAAGTTCATGGGTATTTGGTATATATAATATTTACGATAGAGATAACGCATCATCAATTATTTTTAGACGTAATAATGAAACTCTTAAAAATGAGGCAGTACAAATATCAATTTTTGGAATTGTGCCCTCTGTAACATATAATTTTAAATTTTAATGAGAAAAATACTTCTTTTTATATCACTTTTATCAATTACAAGCTGTGAAAAGGTCATTGATATAGATTTGAGCTTTTCAAACGAAAATTATGTTATTGATGCAAAAATAAACAAGCATGTCAACTCAAAATCTGGAGTTTCGGAAGTTTTAATTTCAAAATCAAGACCTTATTTTGAAGATAATATAGCGTATATCAATGATGCTAAAGTGAAAATTATTGAGTTAATAACAAATAAAGAATTTTCACTTAATTTAATGAGTGATGGATTATATAAAACAGAAATTGATGAAGTTAATGAGCAAAGTGAATATAAATTAGTAATTGAGCATCAAAGCAATAAATTTTCTTCAATTGAAACTTTAACTAAATCCAGTCTAATTGATAGCGTTATTCAAGGCGAAAGAAGCTCATTGAGCGGAGATGATATTGAAATTGTCACAACTTTCACAGATTTAACTCAAAAAGAGAACTACTTTCTTTTCGAATTTGGTGATAAAGGGAATTTACAAGTTGCAAGAGACTTATATATTAATGGTAATAGTTTTACATTCTCATATTTCATAAATAAAAATGAAATTCCAGAGACAAAAAAATTAAAAGTCAAAATGGAAGGAGTAAATTACAATTACTTCAAATATATGCTTCAAATATTAATACAGACTAATACACAAAATGGTCCATTTTCTACTCCACCAGCTCCGATTAAAGGAAATATAATTAATAACAATAATGAATTGGATAATGTTTTTGGATACTTTAAAGTTTGTGAATATGATGAATATTTTTTAGAAGATATCATAATTGACTAATTTTAAATGAAATGAGTTTCAAAAAAATTACTGAGTCAGATTCTAACTACAACAATCTAGAGCTAAAATCTACCAAAGAATTGGTCAATATTATCAATGATGAAGATATGACTGTCGCATCAGCAGTAAAAAAAACCCTTCCAATCTTGACAATATTAATTGATAAAATTTATTTAAATATGAAAAATGGTGGAAGGTTATTTTATGTTGGAGCTGGTACAAGTGGAAGATTGGGAATTCTTGATGCATCTGAGTGTCCTCCCACTTTTGGGGTTTCAGATAAATTAGTTATTGGTATAATAGCTGGAGGAGATAAAGCAATAAGAAAATCTCAAGAATTTGCAGAAGATGATTATAATCAGGGTTGGACCGACTTATTAGGGTTTAATATTAGTAAAAATGATAGTGTTATTGGCATTGCAGCATCTGGAACAACACCCTATGTAGTTGGCGCTATAAAAAAGTGTAGTGAGGAAGATGTTTTAACAGGGTGTATTACATGTAATTTAAATTCACCACTTGCCAAAGCTTCTAATTATCCGATTGAAGTAATTGTAGGTCCTGAAGTTGTTACTGGAAGCTCTAGAATGAAAGCGGGAACGGCTCAAAAACTTATTCTAAATACAATATCAACTACCCTTATGATAAAGTTAGGTAGAGTAAAAGACAATAAAATGATCGATATGCAACTTTCAAATAATAAATTGATTAATCGCGCTGAAAGAATTTTAATGAATGAGCTAAGTATTGATAATGATAAAGCAAAAAGTTTATTAGAGGAGAACAAAAGTGTTCGTAAATCTTTAGAGAATAACAAGTAATTTTTTGAAAGAGCTAAACTACTATAAAAGAACTTGGCCGATAAAAGTTGAAAAAGAAATAAATGCCAACATTAAGGATTTATGGGAGATTATATCTAGAGAAGGCAACTTAAACCACGTTCATCCATTTTGTAAAGATAATTATAGTATTTCTTGGGATGGAATAAATTCTATTGATGTTCTTGAATATCTGAACGGACTAAAATTTATAAGAGAGTTTATGACATGGGAACCTGAAATTGGTTACAGTTTGTTAATAGGTACTAAGAATGGAAAAAAATCATATGTTGTTTGGGAAATAAGTTCAAAAAATTATAAAAATTATTTAAGTATAACAGTCTATCCTCATTTTATGAGAAAATACCCAAAAATCATCTCCTATATTCCACATAAAATAATGGTAGAACCATACTTAAAAAAATACCTTAAAAGTGTGATTGGAGGGATAGATTATTACCTAAAAAACAGGAAAAACGTTCCAAGTAATTACTTTGGACAACATGAATGGTTTTCGGAAAAATAATTACTTCTTTTTAAGGGTATCGTACATCACAGGAGTTGCAACAAAAACAGAAGAATAAGTTCCAATCAATACACCTACAATAAGTGCGAACATAAACCCTCTAATAGACTCACCACCAAAAATAAATATTGATACTAATACAACTAAAGTTGTAAAAGATGTATTTAGTGTTCTACTCAAAGTACTATTTAATGCACCATCAACAATTCTCGGTAATTCCCAAGATGTATTTATATTTCTATATTCTCTAATTCGATCAAAAACAACAACTGTGTCATTCAAAGAATAACCTATAACAGTCAGAACAGCAGCAATAAATGCTTGATTTATTTCCATGTTGAAAGGCATGAATGAATAAGTAAGAGAAAAAATCCCTAAAACGACTAAAACATCATGAAAAACTGCTGAAACAGCACCAAGTGAAAACTGCCAGTTTTTAAATCGTAATAATATGTATAAGAATACTATAATTAAGGAACCAAAGACTGCATAAAATGAATTTTTCTTGATGTCATCTGCTATTGTAGGACCTACCTTTATTGATGACATAATACCAGCCTGTTTGTTTTCATCCCCATTAATAACAAAATCTTCATAGGCAATATTTTCAGGCATAAATTCAATTAAATCTGTATATAAAATATTATTTATTTCATCATCAATATCAGAAGAATCTATATCAACCTTATAGTTAGTAGTTATTTTTAACTGATTATCTGATCCAAAAGTTTTAACCTCAGCATTACCAAGTACCTTGATTAAATTTGATTGAATTTTTTCTTGTGAAACAGGTTGTTCAAATCGAACAACATATGATCTACCACCAACAAAATCAACACCCTGATTCAAACCGTTTATAAATAATGATGACAGACCGATAATAATAAAAGTTCCAGAAACGACATATGAAATTCTTCTTTTAATCAGGAATGAAATACCAATATTACTAAGCCAGTTTTTTGTTAGTGATGTTGAGAAATCTAAAATTTTAGATTTAGAAATATGATTTTCTACCAACATTCTAGTAATAAAAATTGCTGTAAATAGTGAGGTCATAATACCAATTAAAAGGGTTGTTGCAAAACCTTTTATTGGACCAGTACCAAAAACAAATAATACAAGTGCAGTTACTCCAGTAGTTATATTTGCATCCAAAATTGATGATAATGCATTACTAAAGCCATCTGAAACTGCTTGTTTTAATCCTTTCTCTCTTCTTAACTCCTCCCTAACTCTTTCAAAAATTAGAACGTTGGCATCTACAGACATACCAATAGTTAAAACTATACCAGCTATCCCAGGAAGTGTCAGAACGGCACCTAAACCTGATAAGAAACCAAAAATTAATACGATATTTAAAACCAACGCGACGTCAGCAAAAAGACCAGCCCTACCATAATAAAAATACATCCAAATTAATACCAGAAATAAGGCAATTAAAAAGGAATTAATTCCTTTTTCAATAGACTCTTTTCCTAAGGATGGGCCAATTATTTCAGATTGAATAATATCTGCAGAGGCAGGTAATTTACCAGCTCTCAAAACGTTTGCTAAATCAATTGCATCATTTAATGAAAAATCTCCAGTAATTTCTGATCTTCCACCTGAAATAGGGCCACTTGTAACACCTGGTGCAGAGTAGACTGTCTCATCTAAAACAATCGCAATATTGTAAGAATTCTTGTAGGCATCTCCAGTCAAATCTTCCCATAATTTAGCTCCCATTCCATTCATTTGCATATTAACAGCTGGGTTCTGAGCCATGTCGTATCCTTGAGATGCATCAACAACAACACCACCTCCTAAAGGAGGAACATTATTTCTATTAGCTTTTATAATATATAAATCAACAATTTTTGTTTCTGGATCTGGAATTCCCCACAAAAACTTTGTAAATCTTTTACTAGCTGGTAATAACTGTCTAACTTTTGGATTATTTAAATATGAATCTACTGTTGCTAAGTCTTTTTCGTAAACTTGTGCTAAGACAGGACCTCCTTGGAATCCAGTACCAATAATCAAATCCAAAAGAGGATTTTTATCCATACTTAAAGAGTCTGCTTTAACTTCAACATCAGCCAGTAAATCATCAATTTCACTTGTGGTTTTTTCTTTTTCATCAAGCTTTTTTTCCTCATCAACTAAATCTTTGACTACTTTGGATGCCTCATTAAGAAATGGAAAGAAATCTATATTTTTTTCAGTTGTCCAAAACTCAAGCTGAGCAGTACTTTGTAGCAATTTTTTTACTCTATCAATATCTTTAGCACCAGGGAGTTCAACAAGAATTCTACCTGAATTACCGAGTCTTTGAATATTTGGCTGAGTAACACCAAACTTATCAATTCTTTTTCTTAAAACTTCAAAAGCAGACGTAATTGACTCATCAATTTTAGTTCTTAAAATTGGTTTTACCTGATCATTAGTCATTTGAAAATTAATCTCATCACTTAGAGTTCTATTTGCAAAAATATCAGGTGAAGCGAGGTTATTGGATGGGTTTTCCTCAAATGCTATAAAAAACGATTCAAGATATGTGTCATTAGAATTTTTTTGAAGTTCATCAGCCTTGTCTAAAGCTTGATTAAAAGATGTGTCATTTGTGTTTTCAGCTAAACCTTTTAAAATATCTTTAACTGAGATTTGTAAAATAACATTAATTCCACCCTTTAAATCCAAACCTTTGTTTAATTCCTTTTCTTTTGCATCTTTGTATGAGGTAATCCCAAAAACTCTTATATCAGCTACAGAATCTAGATAAGTTCTTTGAGCTTGATCTCTTTTCATAGAAAAATCTTTTTCATCATCAGATATTAGGTTAACTGAGTAATTCAAAGCATCTTTTTCTATTTTGCTAACTACATATGTATACGAAATTTGAAGTATACTTATAATTGTAAAAAGAATTGCTGTAAACTTAACTAAACCGTTCTTATGCATATTTTATTTTTAGGCAAGCAAATATATGATTTACAACTTCACTAAGCAAGATTATGCTATTTATTGTTAATTAGGTGTGATCTACTAAAGTTGAATTCATTGATCTAACAGCATCTGCAGATTCATTGAACTTGGTAAGTTCATCATCATTTAAATCTAATTGAATTACTTCCTCTAATCCATTTTTTCCAATCACACATGGAACTCCTATACAAATATCACTTTGATCATATTCACCGTCAAGATAAACGGAACATGGGATGATATTCTTGTGATCGTTTAATATTGAATCAACTAAATATGCTATTGAAGATCCTGGCGCATACCAAGCAGATGTTCCCAACAACTTAGTTAATGTGGCACCACCAACCATTGTTGATTTTACAACTTTCTCAATTTCATCACTATTTAGTAGTTCAGTAAGCAAATTATCATTGTGTTTTGCAAATCTGTGTAAAGGAATCATTGTTGTATCACCATGACCACCAATAACCATTGCATCAATATTTTTTTGAGGTTTATTTATTGCAAGAGAAATATAAGTTTTAAATCTTGAACTATCTAGTGCTCCACCCATACCTATGACTCTTTTTGGATCTAATCCTGTCGATTTAAGAGCGAGATAGGTCATTGTATCCATTGGATTTGAAACCACAACAATGATTGGATTAGGAGTGTATTCTAAAATATTTTTAGAAACATCCTTGACAATATTTGCATTAATTCCTATTAATTCTTCCCTTGTCATACCTGGTTTTCTGGGTATTCCAGATGTGATTACGACAACATCACTTCCTTCAGTCAAAGAATAATCACCGGTTGTTCCAGTAATAACTGAGTCAAAACCTTTTGTAGAGGCAGTTTGCATCAAATCAAGAGCTTTTCCCTCGGCAAAACCTTCTTTAATATCTAATAAAACAACATTTTCAGCAATTTCTTTGGAAGCGATTACATCTGCCGCAGTAGCACCAACGTTACCAGCTCCTACAATAGTAACTTTCATAAATTTAGATTAAGCATCAATATTAGCGTAAGTAGCATTTCTTTCAATAAAATCTCGTCTTGGCGGAACTTCATCACCCATTAACATGGTGAAAACTCGATCAGCTTCAACAGGTGTATCAATAGTAACCTTTCTAAAAGTTCTTGAATCAGGATTCATAGTAGTTTCCCATAATTGAATGGCATTCATTTCACCTAAACCTTTATATCTTTGAACAGAGCTGCCATTTCCAAATTCCTCAATAAGTTTATCCCTAGCCTCATCAGACCAAGCATATTCTTTTTTTGAAGCCTTTTTTACTAAATATAGTGGTGGAGTTGCGATGTAAACATGTCCATTTTCAATTAATTCCTTCATGTATCTGAAGAAAAATGTAAGAATTAGTGTTGAAATATGACTTCCATCTACATCAGCATCACACATGATTACAATCTTGTGGTATCTTAACTTTTCAAGGTTAAGAGCTTTACTGTCTTCTTCAGTTCCTACAGTTACACCTAATGCAGTATAAATATTAATACCCATGAGGGTGGAACACACTTATCCGGTTTTAGAAGAGGTTTAACATCTACATTGAAGAAATATGCTGATTCATCAGGTTTACTAGACAAGATAAAATTTGAGATTTCAGGTGATGATTTTAGAGAGGGATTAACTGCGATAATATCAGTTAAGGTAGCTGAACCTCAGTTTGAGGGACAAACAAAAACTAAATTAGGAAACAAAGAGGTTTCCTCAGC
>CACGNO010000029.1 GCA_902574335.1 uncultured Bacteroidota bacterium | reverse complement strand
AATAAGGATATATCGGTTATTGCAATTGAAATATCTTCAAAAGATTATCAGGAAAAGGTTCAGAACATTTTAAATGACTATAGAAAAAAGGCAAATATCCCTGGTTTTAGAAAGGGTTTTGTACCAATGGGAATGATAAAAAAACAATATGAACTCCCGGTCAAAGTCGACGAGATAAATAAATTAGTTCAAAACGAGCTAGGTAAATATATTACTGAAAATAAATTATCAATAATTGGAAGTCCAATTCCCTCTGAAGGAGATGATATTAACTGGAAGGATGAAAATATTAAACTGAGCTTTGATATTGCTACAAAACCTACTTTTAAAATCAATTTCAAAACGAAAAAACCCATAGTTTATTTTAATATCGCAGCTGATAAGTCTATGATCGATAACCAAGTCGAAGCTTATCAAAATCAATATGGCAAACTAATTTCTGTTCAAAATATTGAAGACAATACAAATATAATAGGGGTCTTTTCTTGTGAAAAAATTGATCATACAAAAGATGCAAATTTTAAGTCTGACTTATTATTGAAGTCCACATTTAAAAAAATCTTTTTAAATGCTAAAGTGGGTGATAGTTTAAAACTTAATACATCAAAAATATTTAAAGATGAGAATGACCTTCATAAAATTACCGGAATAGAAAAGGAGAAACTCAATGAAGTTAATGAAATTGATTTTAAAATAAATGAGCTGAATAAAAATGAAAAAGCTGAAACAAATAATGACTTTTTCAAAAAAGTATATCCAAACGAAACAATTAAAAATCTTAATGAATTTAAAAGTAAAATTAAAGAGGATATAGAAAAACAATTCGTTAATCAATCAGATCAAAAATTTTTAAATGATGTAACTGACTCATTTATAAAAGAAACTAAAATTTCATTACCTGAGGATTTTCTAAAAAGATTAATGAAACTTAATTCTAAAGAGGAAATTTCAAATGAAGACTTAGAAAAAGAATATTCAAATTCTGAAAATGGAATAAAGTATCAATTAATTGAAGAAAAATTACTAATTGAAAATGACATTCAAATAAATGCTGATTCAATAAAAGAATTTGCAACTAAGATGATTAAGAATCAAATGGCTGCTTATGGTCAAAAGGAACCAGAACAAAAAGAACTGGATTCAATTTTAAGTAGAATATTATCAAATCAGGAGGAAGTTAAAAGAATAAGTAATCAAATCATCAGTGAAAAACTTTTGTTAATTTACAAGGAAAAGATAAACAAGAAAGATAAAAAAGTTTCTTATGAAGAATATATTGAAATAGCCTACAAGAAAAATAATTAACTTTGATATATGAATTATTCTGAAGAATTTAAAAAATATGCTACAAAACATCATGGTGTTAATTCTATGTATTATAACAAGATAGTCAGTAGTATGACACCTTACATCATTGAAGAAAGACAACTTAATGTTGCTCAAATGGATGTTTTTTCAAGATTAATGATGGATAGAATTATTTTTTTAGGAACTGCTATAAACGATTCTGTTGCAAATATTATTCAAGCACAATTACTATTTCTTGAAAGCACAGACAAGGAAAAAGATATTCAAATATATATTAACTCTCCGGGAGGATCTGTTTATGCCGGCTTAGGCATCTATGATACAATGCAATTTATTGGCCCCAATGTTGCAACAATTTGTACAGGTATAGCTGCATCTATGGCAGCTGTATTATTATGTGCTGGTGAAAAGGGAAAGAGATCAGGTCTTACTCATTCAAGAGTAATGATTCATCAACCACTGGGTGGAGCACAAGGTCAAGCATCTGATATTGAAATTACAGCTAGAGAGATTGGGAAGTTAAAAAAAGAATTATACGAAATAATCGCTAGCCATACTGGTCAGAAATACGATAAAGTTTATGAGGATTCAGATAGAGATTATTGGATGAAAGCTCCAGAAGCCAAAAAATATGGAATGATAGATGAAGTTCTATCTAAAAAATAATTTCAATAATGTCTGAGGAAAGATTGTCCTGCTCATTTTGTGGTCTTAATAAGCTCCAAACTAAAATATTAGTTGCCGGTCAGGATGCACATATATGTGATCAATGTATTGAACAGGCTTTTTCAATTCTAAATCATCAAAATAAGTCCAAGGAAGTTTCAATCTCTAATGAAAGTAGAACATTAAATCCAAAAGCAATCAAAGAATATCTAGATGACTATGTTGTTGGTCAGGAATATTCCAAAAAAGTTATTTCTGTTTCTGTATATAACCATTATAAAAGAATTTCTCAAGAGAGTCAGGATAATATTGAAATAGAAAAAAGCAATGTAGTTATGGTTGGTCCAACAGGAACTGGCAAAACATTAATTGCAAAAACAATTTCAAAACTATTAGATGTGCCGTTAGCGATTGTTGATGCAACAGTCCTTACTGAAGCTGGATATGTTGGAGAAGATGTGGAAAATATTTTAACTAGACTTTTACAGGCATCCGATTACAATGTTGAAAAAGCTGAAAGAGGAATCATTTTTATTGATGAAATTGATAAAATTTCTAGAAAAAGTGACAACCCATCAATAACAAGAGATGTTTCTGGAGAAGGTGTTCAACAGGCTTTGCTTAAATTAATGGAAGGTGCGGTTGTAAATGTCCCACCAAAAGGTGGTAGAAAGCATCCAGATCAAAACTTTATAAAGCTAAACACATCAAATATTTTATTTATAGCTGGTGGTGCTTTTAATGGTATAGAAAAAATTATATCAAAAAGACTTAACATGAATGCTGTAGGATTTAAAAACTCCAAAATCAAAGCTGTTGGTGAGTCTAAACACATAATAAAGAATATCATTCCAAATGATTTAAAAGACTTTGGTTTAATTCCTGAAATTTTGGGGAGACTACCTATTCTAACATATATGCTTGAATTAGACTCGGCGGATTTAAAGAAAGTTTTAACAGAACCAAAAAACTCTCTTATCAAACAATATGTAAAGTTGTTTGAAATTGATGGAATAAAACTTGATTTTGATGATAATGCCCTTGATTATATTGTTTGTAAAGCAATTGAATTTAAATTAGGTGCAAGAGGCTTAAGATCGATTTGTGAAAGCATTCTTATTGATGATATGTTTAATATGCCGGGGTCTAATAAAAAGAGCTTATCTATCAACAAAAAGTATATTGAAGGTAAGCTTGATGGACTTAACTTTTCAGGTTTAAAAGAAGCCTCCTAATTTAACTTTTTCTTACTGTAAAATTTTTTATACAAAATTATTATAGTCACTGCAGCCAATATATATGGAATAGCCGCCAAGTATGCAATTCCATCATTTAAACTCTCAGCAGTTTGTTGATCAGCACCTGATTCAAGAACTGCCTTACACATTGAACATTGAATTAAATATATCATACGTAATATGGAGATATCATTAAATATACTATTACACCAGTTACTGCAACATAAAGCCACACCGGAAAGGTAACTTTTGCAATTTTTCTGTGTGATACAAATTTTGACTGAAATGCTCTTACGTAACTTATTAAAACCAGGGGTATTACCACTATAGAGAGTAAAATATGTGTAATCAAAATGAAAAAATAGACATAAGCAATTGGCCCCGAACCACCATATGGGGTTGGGTCTGAGGTAATATGATATGCAATATACATCACTAAAAATGATAATGATAGTGCAATACAAACCTTAATTAGATTCTCATGAATTTTTCTTTTACCGTTTTTTATATAATAAACAGCCGCGACCAATAATATGCCCGTAAGTCCATTTATTGTAGCATAAATGGGAGGTAAAAAAGTTAAGGGCTCTGCAATTGGTAAATTTTCAAGAAGAATGATTGGATCACTATTAGGAATTCGCATGTCAAAGATTAATTTATCTTGTTCCCATTTAGTAAATAATAAAAGTGCAACTACAGCAGGTACAAGCACAGACACAATCCAAATTAATATGTTGTATAGCTTAGAATTCTTATCCATTATCTAATAATTTTTTTATGTCCTCTTTTATCATATCAATTCCTTGAATTTCACTTCCAACTGACGTAATACCTAAATAATAAACAATTGGATTACCATTAATATCTCTTCTGGATCTTAAAAATCCATTTTTATCAATTAAAGCAAAAAATCCTTGATGCTCAAACCCACCTGCAACAGCTGGATTAACACCAGCAAAAATATTAAAACCACTATTAGACAATTCATAAATATTATCGACTTTTCCAGTTAAAAAATGCCAATTTTTTGATTTGATTTCTAACCTTTCTGAGTACTCTTTTAATTTTTTTGGAGTATCAGTGATTGGATCAATTGTAAATGATGCAATTCCAAAATCCTCTCTATTTCCAAATTCATTATCTAATATTTTCATGTTTTGATTCATTTCTATACAAATTGATGGACATGATGTGAAAAAAAACTCAGCAACATAAACTTTTCCAAAAAAATCCTCATTTCCTATATACAAACTATCTTGGTTCATAAAAATAAAGTCGGGTACTTTTCTAGCTGATCCATTTAGTTTAATAAAAGACAACTTTGATGATTGATTAATAGACATAGTCCTATTTGAATCAATTGTCTGGTTGGTATTTATTCTATTAAATATTTTTGGAAGAAACCAATATCCAAAAACAAGTATTATAATCCCTAATCCTATATATGACTTGTTTTTCATAAATCTTTTCTAGTTATTCCATTTTTTTTGAGAGCTAACCTGTACTCAGCCAATATTACCTTTACATCATCAACCATAAAGTTATTAATATCTGCCACTGACCTTGAATCATAACCAAATTTTATACCATCATCATCGTTACGTCCTCTTAAAGATCTATTCTTATCTACAATATAAACATAAGGAGAGCCAGAATATTGATCGAGATCAGTATTAGTATTTAAACTATTAAATACTTGTTCAATCACATTATAATCAAGAAAAACAAAGTTCCATTTTTTCATATCTGTATTGGTACCCATTTCTAATTTGTTCTTTAAATCATCGGCAAGTTGTTCGGATTCCAATGGACAAATTACAACAAATTGAAAATCTTCGAAATCATAGAACCTTTTATATATTTTTTGATTCATATTTAATGCATCACCTTGTCGATCTTCAATATTACTTCCTAAAAAAAATAAAATTGAAATTTTCTGATTAAAATCAACTTTTGAGTAATCTGAAATGGAAAGTACGTTCTGTTTGAGGATAGGTAATTTTGCAAAATTATTTACACCAGATGCAAAAAACAAGTACGCAACCAATGGAAGTACAAATAGTATGGTAAGTACTATATATTTTTTTTTCAAAATAATTATTTAAAAATTCCAGCTTACAAAGCCTTCATACATTATATCATAAATATAATTTCCTTCGACTAAGAAAATAAATGCAGCATAACCTATTAGAAAGATTAGAGTTATTACAACGGATACCTGCAGACCAAACTTTTCATCTCTCATGTGCATAAAATCCCATGTTATATAATATGCTTTTACAAGAGTTAAGATGACAAAAATCCAGTTAATCAATTTCATAGATAAAAATTGAGCCATTAAAGCTTCAGGTTTTACAATTCCTAATGCAACTTCGATAGCAGTTACAATAGATAGAAAAATTAAAACTCCCCATATTTTTTGAACATTAGACTTAAATTTAATTAAGCCTCTAAAAATTTCTAATTTATGTTCTGTGTCGTGTGCCATAGTTAATTATACTAAATAGAAGAATGTAAAAACAAAAACCCAAACTAAATCAACAAAATGCCAATATAAACCAACTTTTTCAACCATTTCATAATGTCCTCTTTTTTCATAGGTTCCTAGAAGAACATTGATGAAAATAATAATATTAATAATGACGCCAGAGAAAACATGAAAACCGTGAAAGCCCGTTATAAAAAAGAAAAAATCAGCAAATAACCTATTGCCATATTCATTGTGAATTAGATTGGCTCCTCTGACAACATAAACAGCTTGTTTAACTTTTTCAATAGATTGTTCACGATTTAATACAATCTTATGACCTTTTTCATCTATTTTTTCCATTCTTACAACAATGGATGGATCAGCCATAAATCCTTCTGTTACTTCAGCTACTGAATATTCATCAAGAGCAGGTTCGCTTTGAAACCATAAACCATTACTCTTTTTATGTTGTTCCCTGTATTGTGGTTTATAAACAGCAAAATCTTCGATAGATAATCTCTTATTATTATTACTGTCGACAAATTGAATAATCATTCCTCCTCGTGTTTCTAATGCCCCATATTCTCCTTTTATAAAGTTTTTCCATTCCCAGGCTTGTGATCCTACAAAAACAGCTCCACCTATAATGGTTAAAAACATGTAAAAGATAACCTTATCTTTCTGCATCTTGTGGCCCGCATCAACAGCTAATACCATTGTTACAGATGAGAAAATTAATATAAATGTCATTAAAGCTACATAATACATTGGAGCATCAACACCGTGTAAACCGGGAAAGTGAGTAAAAACTTCGTCGGCTATAGGCCAAGAATCAATATTTTTAAATCTTGAGAATCCGTATGCAATTAAAAAACCAGTAAAAGTTAATGCATCAGATACTATAAAAAACCACATCATTAACTTTCCGTAGCTAGCATTAAGTGGGCGGGGTTCCTGTGTTAATTCTGGTTGAATTTCAGTAGAAGAAACTGTCGAGCTCATTAACTAAAATAATTTTTTCAAAGTTAAGTAATTTTTATCCAAAGAAATAGAAAAACAAAAACAAATAAAGCCATAAAATATCAAGAAAATGCCAAAAAGTAACACCTAGATTAAAACCTAATTTATTTACTCGATATTTATCTTTAGTTGTATTAAAAATTAAAACCAATAGAACTATAATTCCAGCAAATAAATGTACAGCATGTAAGAAAGTTAATACGTATATAAAAGACGTGGTTATAGTACTTTGCGCTCCAGCAAAAAAATAACCCATTTCAATTAAGCTTTTGAAAGATACAAATTGAAGTATACAAAAAGTAATTCCTAATATCAAAGTCAATGACAACCATAACAATACACTTTTTTTTGATTTGTTATTAGCGAGATTATGCTTAGCAAACTGAATGGTTATACTGCTTAGAATTAATAAAAAAGTACTGTAAAAAAATAATGCTGGTAATTCAAAATCTACTAACCAGTCAGGTCTTCCTTTACTAACTATGTAAGCACTTGTAAGGCCTGCAAAAGTCATTGTAATGCTAAGTAATCCAAACAATAGCATCATCTTTTTTGCTCTTACTTTGCTAGGGTCTATAATTTCATCACTCATAAAAATTTATCGAATATATATACTAATTGGATTGAAGTCAAGTATAATATAGTAAAGAAAAATAATTTTCTTGCTGAATTAATATCCATTCTATTATACAAATTGAAAGCAAAAATTAGCATTATTAAACCAAGAACTAATACAATAATTGCACCATAAATGCTGAGTGACAGATTTCCTGTCAAACCTGTATAAGGAAAAACCGAAATAATCATCATCCATATTACATAGAGTATAATTTGAAAGGCTGTATTCTTGTCTTTTTTTCCAGTAGGCAACATATTAAAACCTGCCTTTTTATAATCATCGTCTAACATCCAACCAAGTGCCCAGAAATGTGGAAACTGCCAAAAAAACTGTATCATAAATAGTGTACCAGGTTCAATGCCAAATTGATTTGTTGCAGCAACCCATCCGAGCATAAATGGTATAGCTCCAGGTATAGCTCCGACAAAAACAGATAATGGAGTTATAGGTTTTAATGGAGTATATATACATGTATAGATAAATACAGAAACTGCAGCAAAGAATGCTGTTTTATAATTAATTGTATACAGTACAATCAATCCAATAAGTGTCAAAATAACACTTATCCAAAATGCATTTGATGTAGATATTTTTTTTGTCGGTAAAGGTCTAAATTTAGTTCTGTCCATTAGAGCATCCTTGTCTTTTTCAATTATTTGATTAAATGAATTTGACGCGCCTACCATACAATAACCACCAAATAGTAGAAGTAAAATATCAAAAAAATCTACGTTATCAGTTGCTAGTAAATAACCTGCAATTGTGGAAAAAACAACACTAAAAGACAATCTTGCTTTAGTTAATGTCAAAAAAACTTTGGACCCAGTCAATAACACAATAGTTTTAAAAAAAATGTAAAATTAAAGCAGAAATAATACCTGAGCAAATATTATTGCAACTTGAAAATGATTGGAATACTGAAAGGAACTCGTACAGGTCTTCCCCTTTGTTTTCCAGGTGTCATCTTTGGAAGTTTACCAATAATTCTGGAAGCCTCTTTTTCAAGATTTTTATCCGGTCCTCTTGTTCTAATTGCAGTTATTGCACCATCTTTAGCAATAGTAAACTGAACAAAAACTCTACCTTGAATACCCATCTCTTGAGCAATTTCAGGGTATCTAAAGTTTCTAGCAATATGCTTTTGTATTTGTTCTTGAAAACATTTTCTTCTTTGAGATTTAGGAACTCTCTCACATCCGGGATATAAAGGAACATCCTCAATGATTGCAAACGGAACATCCATATCAAGTTCTTCTTCAACTACTTCTACCTCCTCTACAATCTCTTCTTGATCGGTTTCTGTAGATTCAATTATTGTCTCCTCAATTTCTTCTTCATCTTCAACTACTTCAATTATTTCAGGAGCAGGTGGAGGTGGCGGAGGGGGTGGAGTTTTTAATTGTTCTGTGATCGGTATTTCCTCATCATCATCATCATCAACATCCAAAGCAATATATCCATACCCGTCGTCATCATAATTTTTGTATTCAATAGCTTGCCAAGAAATAAATAGAACTAGGAAAAGACCTATTGAAAAATAGAAAGTACTTTTTTTATTTAAATCTGCTTCTGGATTTTTTTTAGTTCTCATCTGCAGC
>CACGNO010000028.1 GCA_902574335.1 uncultured Bacteroidota bacterium | reverse complement strand
CAAAAATGAAAGTAATTTTAACTTAGTTGTTGGATTAAAAAGAGTAGGAAAAATGTTTGCAGATAATGCAAATAAAAAAGAGATTGATGCATATAGCTCAATTAGTGTTAAAATGTCAAAAAATTTAAATTTATTTGAAACCAGTATCACACCTTTTATTTCAATTGATAATTTATTTAATAAGGAATATTTTGATAATATTCGAATAAATGCATTTGGTTCACGATTTTATGAACCAGCCCCTGGGATTAATTTTATTGGAGGTTTAAAATTGAACCTATGAAAAAAAATGTTGTAATAATTGGTGCTGGTATTAATGGATTAGTTGCCTCAAACTATCTTCAAAAAAATAATTTTAATGTATTCCTGATTGAAAAAAATGAGCATGTTGGAGGGGCATGTGTGAAAGATTCAATTAATTACAATAACGAAAAAATTTTCTATCCAAAGGGAGCAACAGTTCTTGGAATGATGCAAAAATTTATTTTTGATGAGACAGGTTTGTCAAACTATGTTGAAACATTCTATCCAAAAACTCCTAAGCTCGTTTATTTTCCAAATGAAAAAGAGCCAACTAGAATTTTTCAAAATATTAAAGATTTAGAAATTGAGCTAAAGACAAAATGGAATGAAGATGGTGATGTTGAAGGTTTTCGAAATGATGAAAATAAAGTTATTGATTTTCTTCAAAATTTATATAAGAATGGTGATAGTCCTAATATTGCAAAAGCCAATGAAACACTTGGCAATGAATTAACAGATTTATGGATTAAAGGATCTGCATACGACCTCTTAAATAATTATTTTAATTCTGAAAAAACAAAACTATATATGGGTATGACTGTAACAGAAAGTGGTCCAGCATCCATTTATGATGAAGGGACTGCATTTACAATTCCATTAATGGATTCTGGATCAATTTTTAATGGTTACTGGGGTTTTGTTAAACAAGGTATATGGGAAATAACTGAAAAATTAGACTTAATAAATCGAGAATTGGGGGTTGATACTATCTTATCAGCAAATATAACAGCGATTGACACGGACAAAAAGAAAATTTATTTATCAAATAAAGAAATTGACTTTGATATTTTGGTTTTCGCCACAGATCCAGAAACACCCTCTTTTCTACTAAATGATGATAATAGCTCTAAAAAAATATTAGATAAAGAATTAATTGGAACTAGTGGAAAAGTGACTGCTTTTTTTAAAAATCCTGTAATATGGAAAAACAATCAAAATAAAAACTATGACTCTACTTTTAGATTTCTATTTTCTAATACTTCTTTAAATGATTTTGAAAAATCAAGTCAAAATGCCAAAAAAAATATCATAGATTATGATCCGGGTTATATTCAAGTATACCCTGAGGGTGCAGCACAAAGAAAAATGGGAAATTTCGAAAAACTTGATAAACTAATTCTATTTACAAAGAACTTTTCATTTTCTAAAAATGCCTCATCATTATCAAAGGCTAAAGATGAAATTATCTCATTGTTGTCTAATCATATTGAAAATATTGATGATTTGGTAGAGACAATTTTCCTTACCCCTAAAGACCTTAATGAAAAGTTTTATTTTCCGCAGGGGAATATTGATCATATGACACTAACTAAGAATCAAAACTTTAATAAAAGAACTTTTTCAACTAATCCAGATAGTAATTTTTATCAATACTTTAATCATGAAAATATTTATTATTGTGGGGCAGCATCATTTCCCTGTGGAAGTGTGGCTGGAACTCCTGGATATATTTGTTCCAAACAAATTGTAGAAAAATATTCTTAAATTGGAGTAAATGATAATAGATTCTTTCGAATTATACACAGCTAAACTTAAACTAAAAAAACCCTTTATTACATCCCTTGGAGTTATTGAATTTTCAGATCATATTTTTCTAAAAGTTTATTCTGAAAATGGAGAATTTGGATTGGGAGAATGCGCTCCTACTCACGATATTAACGGAGAAACTATAGAAACTTGTCTTGCAGTTTCAAAGCAACTTACTGACTCAATTATTGGTATCTCATGCTACTCACACAATTTAATATATGAAAAGCTAAATAGTGTTATTTATGGCCACCAAAGTATTAAGTCTGCAATTGATATAGCTTGTTATGATTTAGCGTCAAAATCTAAAAAACTTCCCTTGTATAATTATCTAGGTGGTAAAATCAATAAAAAAATTTATACTGATTATACTGTTAGCCTTAATGATGTAGATAAAATGGTAGAGCAAGCAGAGCAAATAGTTAAAAAAGGATTCAAAATAATAAAAGTAAAACTGGGTGATAATGGAAAAAAAGATATTGAAAGAATTAAACACATTAGAAAATGTATTGGTGATGATAAGCAAATTAGAATCGACGCAAATCAAGGCTGGAATATTGAAGAGGCTATAGACACTCTAAAAAACATAGATAAGTATAATATTGAATATTGTGAAGAACCTATTAACAGAGATCTTTCTTTTAGATTGAATGAGGTTAAGGAATCTAGTCCTGTAAAAATAATGGCTGATGAAAGTTTATTCACCTGCTATGACGCAGAGATGATGGTTCATGGAAATCATTGTGATATGTTCAATCTGAAAATTGGAAAACATGGGGGATTATTTGAAACAAAAAAGATAGTTTCCATTGCAGAGGAGAATAATATACCTATGCAAGTAGGGGGATTCATTGAAAGCAAAATAATCTTTACAGTAAATTGTCATTTGGGACATACTTCTAATCTTATCAAATTCTTTGATTGTGATAGCCCACTTTTCCATGAATTAAATCCAATAGTGGGTGGATTGGAATATAAAAATGATTGGGAATTATCATTACCTAATTCAAACGGAATTGGAGTAGATATTGAAGAAGATTTTTTGAAAAATTCTACCAAAATTATTTGATACTTATTCAGCAATTTGGCATAATAATTGTTTAATTTTGAGAATGGAATTGATGATGCCCAAAACAAATCTTCACGAAGAGTTAATAAAGCTT
The DNA here is from genome assembly GCA_902574335.1 of uncultured Bacteroidota bacterium. GTDB lineage: Bacteria > Bacteroidota > Bacteroidia > Flavobacteriales > Flavobacteriaceae > Eutrophosalina. The sequence continues at coordinate 6,400 of CACGNO010000028.1, read as the reverse complement.
AAAAGAAAATCAAATTTAAAAATCAATCTTGATTTTAACCCTGACAAAATTAAGTCTGACAAGTTATTTCATATTGATGAAATAAAAAAAATATGTATTGATTATAGGCTAAGGTTTCTAGACTTCGATTACTTTAAAGGTAAAGTTCCAAATGAAGCTTATGATGATTTGAAAGAGTTCAAATACAATCACCCAGATCTAAACTTTAAAATCATGATGATGGCTCCCTCAAAATTGTTTGAGTTAGAAAATTATGATGACCCTTTGATGTTTGTTAGTTTGGATAATGACTATTACTACTTAATTCATAAGTGGGGTAATGATATGAGTTATTTTAGAAAACTTTTAATGTGGCCATTTAAGAATTTTTATAATATTTTAATTTTTATTTGTCTTCTATCTGTTTTTTTAACAGCCATCATTCCTGATGGACTATTTTATTATAAAAACAATCCAGTCGTAGAATTCTTTATTACTTTTTTATTCGTTCTAAAATCAGTTATTGCAATTTTTATTTATTACGGTTTTTCACTCGGTAAAAACTTCAATGAAAATATATGGAATAGAAAATTTTACAATTAAAATTTAATGTTATTAAATAATAAGGATACCATTAAAAAAGGTTTTACCTTTTTAAGTAGTGATCCTGTGATGGATTTTTTTATAAACGAATTTGGAAATCAAATTGACCCATTAGATCGTCATAATAATAATTATGCAATTGCATTGAGTAACCTAATAATAGAACAACAGATAAGTTTTAAAGCTGCAATAACTATCAAAAAAAAGTTTGATGACTTAACTAAACTATTATCAAATAGAGAAATATTAGAGATTGATAATGAAACAATTCAATCGATTGGTATTTCATTTAGAAAAGTAGACTACATAAAAAATATTATTTCATTTTTTGAAAATGAAAAACTCGATTTTTCAAACTTAGACGATAAAGAAATATCAAAAAAACTATGTTCAATCAAAGGAATAGGTCCTTGGACTTCAGAAATGTTTTTACTTTTTGTTTTTCATAAACCTGATATATTCTCATTCGGAGATATTGCTTTAATAAATAGTATTAAAGTAAATTATAATCTCAATAATCATGATGAAATAAAAGAGTTGACGTTAAAATGGAAACCTTATAGAAGTATTGCTTCATTACTTCTTTGGAAATCAATAGAAAATCAAATTTTTTATAAAAAAAAGGGATAAGTTCAAAAACTTATCCCTTCCGTACTCGGGGCGGGACTTGAACCCGCACGAACATTACTGCTCATTGGATTTTAAGTCCAACGTGTCTACCAATTCCACCACCCGAGCATTACTTTCGAGCGAAAGACGGGATTTGAACCCGCGACCCTCACCTTGGCAAGGTGATGCTCTACCCCTGAGCTACTTTCGCAAAATTGGATAGCAAATGTAATCAAAAAATTAAAAGACTTTTAATCATTATCTGTAATTTTTTTCTTCAATTCGCTTAATTTAACTAAAGCCTCAACAGGAGTTAAGTTATCTGTATCTAAAGATTCTAATTGTTTTTTAAAATCCTTATAATTTTTATCATCTAAGCTAAAAAAACTTAGTTGCATCTCCGATTCATTTTCAAGTTCAATCTTACTCGATGTTTTATGTGACTTTTCAAGCTTTTTTAAAACATTTTTTGAAATATTAATAATTTTTTCTGGCATACCAGCCATTTTTGCCACGTGTATACCAAAACTATGAGCACTTCCACCAGGAATAAGCTTTCTTAGAAAAATGACATCAGATGAGGTTTCTTTAACTTGAACATTATAATTTTTTATTCTTTTAAATGATTCATTCATCATATTTAATTCATGATAATGTGTAGCAAAAAGGGTTACTGGCTTATTAATATGCTCGTGAATAAACTGAGTAATTCCCCAAGCAATTGAAATACCATCATAAGTGCTGGTTCCTCTTCCAATCTCATCTAATAAGATTAAACTTCTATCACTTATATTATTTACAATCGATGCTGCTTCTAACATTTCAACCATAAAAGTTGATTCACCTTGGGATATATTATCACTAGCCCCAACTCTAGTAAAAATTTTGTCAATGTATCCCATTTTTAATTTTGAAGCAGGAACAAATGAACCAATTTGAGCAAGTATAGTAATTAATGCAGTTTGTCTAAGGATTGCAGATTTTCCTGACATATTCGGACCAGTAATCATCAATATTTGTTGATCATTCTTATTTAAAATAATATCATTTGGTATGTAAGATTTGGTTTCCTCTAAAGAATGTTCAATCACTGGATGTCTAGAGTCGTAAACTTCAAAATCATTTCCATTATTTACTGTTGGTTTTACATAATTATAAGTAGATGCAGTTTCTGAAAAAGATATCAAACAATCGAGGTATGCTATTTTAACTGCATTTTGTTGGATACTTGAAATAGAGGGAATTAATTTATTTATTAATATTTGATATTCTTTTGACTCTAGTAAACTAATTTTTTCTTCTGCACTTAAAATTTTGGACTCATAATCTTTTAATTCTTCAGTAATATATCTTTCAGCATTAACTAAAGTTTGCTTTCTAATCCAGTTTTCAGGTACTTTATCCTTATGTACATTAGTGACCTCTAAATAATATCCAAAAACATTGTTAAAATTAATTTTGAGAGAAGGTATTTGTGTATTATTAATTTCTCTTTCTAAAATTTTATTTAAATGTTGTTTTCCATTATCCAGTAAATCTCTGTATTTATCTAATTCTTTATTTACACCTTTTTTAATAACACCCCCTTTGGAAATATTGACCGGAACATCATCATTTATATAATGATTTAAGGTTTTTATAACCAAATCATTTTTTAAAAATTCTTTAGATATTTTTTTCAAAAACTTACTTTTTGAATTACCAATACTGTTTTTGATAAAGTCAACTTTTTTCAATGATAATTTTAGGTTTGATAGTTCTCTTGGATTAACCCTCATGTTAGCCAACTTAGAGACAACTCTTTCAAGATCAATTACTGAGTTAAATGCATTTATGAATTGATTGTCATTGATAAAAAATTTACTGATCTCATCAACAATTTCATATCTCAAATTAATCTCTTTTACGTCAATACTAGGAAAACATAACCATCTCCTTAACAACCTTGATCCCATTGGGGTTTTAGTTTTATCAACTATATCCAACAAGCTCTTTCCTTCTGAAAATTTACTTGTTAAAATTTCCAAATTTGATAATGTAAATCTATCCATGATCAAACATGAATTCTCACTAATTGGAGTTAACTTTTTAATATGAGTTAAATCTTTTTTATGGGAATCCTCTAGATAATGTAAGATCATAGAGGCAGATATTATACCCTGATTATCTTTCGAAATACCAAAACCTTTTGTTGTTGATATTTTAAAATGATCATTGATTTTTTTTATTGATGTATCAAAATTTATAAACCAATCCTCAACAAAGAAAAAGTAATCATTATTTATATTGTTGTTAAACTTCTTTGAATCATCTTTCGATATTAAAATTTCTTTCGGGCTAAAATTTTGAATCAAGTTCAAAACATATTCATCATCTCCTTCACTAACTAAAAACTCACCAGTTGAAATATCTAAAAATGATATTCCAAATCTGGATTTGTTTATGTTAACAGCGGCTAAAAAATTATTGGTTTTTCTGGATAAAATTTCATCATTTAATGCAACCCCTGGAGTTATTAAGTCTGTTACACCTCTTTTTACAATTTTTTTAGTCAATTTGGGATTTTCAAGTTGTTCACAAATTGCCACTCTATGACCTGCTTTAACTAACTTATGTAGATATGTATCCAAAGAGTGATATGGAAATCCAGCTAGCTTTGTCTCAGAATTGGATCCTGCTCCTCTTTTTGTAAGTATTATTCCTAAAACTTTGGAGGCAATTACTGCATCTTCGTGAAAAGTTTCATAAAAATCTCCAACTCTGAACAATAAAATTGAATCGGGATATTTAGACTTAATATCTCGATACTGTTTCATTAATGGAGTCTCTTTTTTAATATCTTTAGTCAATAACTGTAATTTTAATAAGTTTATATTGCTTAATACAATATGAGAAAATTAAAAAATTCTGAACTAAACAGAATTGATATTTCAACTTTTAAATCTATTAAAAAAACTCCACTAATCATTGTTTTGGATGACATAAGAAGTTTAAATAATGTTGGATCGATTTTTAGAACTTGTGATGCTTTTAAAATTGAAAAACTCTATTTATGTGGAATTACAGCTACCCCTCCAAATAGAAAAATAACAAAAACTGCAATAGGAGCTACTGAAAGCGTTGAATGGGTATATAATGATAATATATTTGATCTTATTTCAGAATTAAAAAATCAAGGATTTAAAGTTTGGGCAATAGAACAAACAGAAAATTCAAAAACTCTTTCTGAAATGGAAATGATAGAAAGAAACACAAAACACGTACTAATATTTGGTAATGAATTGAATGGAGTCAAACAAGATGTTGTAAATAATTGTGATGATGTAATTGAAATAAATCAATATGGCACAAAACATTCACTTAATGTTTCAATAGCCGCAGGTATCGTAATTTGGAATTTTTTTAAGCTTTTGAATAAGGAAATTTAATCTTATCTAATATTTCTTCAGAACTAATCTCACCAAGTAATTCTTTAATCATAGTTTTTGATTTTGGATCAACCAATTTGTTGTCAATTTCTAATAAGGGAACTAAAACAAAACTCCGTTTAGTATATCTAGGATGAGGAACAACTAACTTGTTGTCGTCAATAATTAAATTATCATATAATATTATGTCAATATCAATTTTTCTGGACTCGTATTTTTTGCTGATTCTAGTTTTTCTTCCCATTTTTTTTCAATAGATAATATTATTTCTATTAATTCGAGTGGTTTATATGATGTTGAAACTTTAACACAACAATTGTAAAAAAAATCGCCAATGAAACCTTGGGCGGAATTTTTATAAATACTAGATAGAGAGTTGATTTCGCCAACATTACTCTCAATTAAAGACACACACTCTAATAAGTTTGAGTAACGGTCTCCTAAATTTGATCCTAATGAAAAATAAACTATTGATTTCATATAAATCTAAATCCTTTTTATAATTTTAAAAAGTAAAAATAATGGATTACAAGGATACAAAGAAACTAGAGCTTGCTAAAAAAATATATTTATACCTAGGTGCAATTTTTATTACATCATTAGTTGTTTCAAACCTCATTTTTCAAAAATTTTTCTTTTGGCACCCATTTGAGTTTGAAGTTTTTGGCTTGAAATTATTTGAACTTTCAGTTGGTATTCTACCATATCCAATAACGTTTTTAGTAACAGATCTAATATCAGAAATATATGGTAAAAAGAAAGCGAATGAAATAGTTATTGCGGGGATTTTTGCTTCATTTTTTTCATTATCAATTATTTACATAGCAAATACTGTCCCTGCCATAGACGCATCACCTGTTGATAATGAAACATTCACACAAGTTTTTTATTTGTCAGGAGTTGCTGTATTATCTTCAATGTTAGCTTATTTATTTGCACAATTCATTGATATTAGAATTTATCATTTCTGGAAACAGAAAACAAAAGGAAGAATGTTGTGGCTAAGAAATAATTTTTCAACTTTCACTTCACAATTCATTGACACTTTTACAGTGATATTTCTTTTATGCTCGTTTGGTGCGCTTCCATGGGATTTATTTGTAGGGCTAGTAGTTTCGGGGTTTATATTTAAAGTACTAGTTGCATTGATTGACACTCCTTTACTTTATTTAGGTGTTTACTTATTTAGAAAGAAATTTGATTTAGAAATTAATGAGGAGATAGATATCTAGTTAACAGTAATATTCACAACAACTCCCTCATTTGATCTGACATTGAAAACTGTGCCATCCTCAAAAATTAAGTATTGACCTTTTAAACCAATAAGCTTTCCAGTGAATTTCTCTGTTTTAATAATATTTAAGCTTTTAGGAGTTTCTGGATATTTATTTACAGGGTATAAAATTTTAGATGGTTTGTTATCATTATTAATATAATTTTTAACCTCTTCGGGAAGATGATTTATACATTTTAGCTTTTCTTTTTCTAAATCAAACTCATTTGTATTAATCTTTAACATCTCTCTCCAATTGGTTTTATCTTTATAATAATATTTTAATTTAACCTCACTTAAACCTGCCAAATACCTATTTGGAACCTCTACAATTTCAATTGCACTTGTTGCACCTTGGTCTATCCATCTAGTTGGAACTTGAGATTTTCTGGTCACTCCTACTTTAATTCCACTAGTACAAGCTAAATACACAACATGAGGCTGTAGCTGTACTTTTTTTTCATAATCTAAATCTCTTTCTTCAATATCTAGATGTGCCTTACTCATT
>CACGNO010000027.1 GCA_902574335.1 uncultured Bacteroidota bacterium | reverse complement strand
AAGATGGTTTATATCCTTTTGATACTTCTAACATCCAAACAACCCTTCTTGCTGGTCAAACTGACGTAACTACCTATTACTACTCTAAAGATGCTAATAACAATGATGTTCTAATTGGAAATGAACTGCCAAATCCATTTGTGTCAGGATCTCAAATCATTACGATAATGGTAGAGAATAATACTCCACAAAAATGTTATGATGAAACTACTTTGGAATTTATCGTTGATGATAGCCCAGAGACTTATGCTGTTGTGATTGATAGTAAGTGTGATGATGGAGTGAGTGATATTGATGGATACTCAGAGTTTGATACAAGTACGATTACTCAAACACTGCTTACTAATCCAGAAACAAGTCAAACTCAAAGTCTTGATCTTTACACTGTAGAATATGAGTATGTAAATGAAAACGGTGCAACAGTTACTACAGCTGAGCTTCCAAATCCGTTCAATACCAAAACTCAAACAGTGAAAGCTACTGTTACTAATAAATTAAATGGTAACTGCGTTATTAGTGAAAATATACAGTTTACCGTAAATCCACTGCCGGTAATAGTAAACAATCTTGTAACTATAAAACAGTGTGATGATGGTGAAGGAGCTGAAAATGATGGAATTACACTCCATGATCTAACTGAATCACAATTATTGTTTTCTAATAACTACGATAATGAAACATTTGAGTATTATGAGGATGTTGATCTAACAGAAAAAATTGATAACCCTGAGGCTTTTTATAATGATCCTCTTTATGATGAGATTTGGGTAAAAGTTATAACTGAGAATGGGTGTGAAAGAATCACAAAAACACAAAATGGAGATGATCGTTTAAAAATTGAAATTACTGTTGGAGCAAGTCAAATTTCACCAACATTTATGGAAGATGAAAATACATTTTATACTGTATGTGATGACTCACCTGCAACTGATCAGGATGGAATTTCTGTTTTCTCCAATGATGTTATAAAGGAGATTTATGATAAACTAGTTGCATCTAGAGCTATTTTCCAAGAGCAAAATATAAGGGTTACTCTTCATTCTAGAAAAGATGATGCAAACACTGGAAATGATCCAATAGACATAAGTCAGGATTTTACAAATGTTTCACCAAGTACTCAAGAAATTTGGGCTAGAATAATTAACATTGATGTTTCTGAAGGAGACTTACAATGTTTAGGTTTTGCTCAAGTAGCTGAGTTATATGTTGAGCCCCTACCTGTTGCCTATCCAGTAACAATGGAAAGACAGTGTGATGGTGGTGCTGGTGATGACTCACAAGATGGTATTTATCCTTTTGATACAAGCAATATTGTTACAACTCTTCTTACTAATCCTGATACTGGTGTTATTCAAGATGATTCCATACTAACTATTACTTACTTTAATGAAGATGGAACTGAGATCCCTGCTGCTAGCTTTGCTCCTACTTTTGCTACTGCTTCTCAAACCATTACAATTAGAGTAGAACGTGATCCTAGTTATCCAAATATCACTAATCCTGATGGACTATGCTATGATGAAACCACACTAGAGTTTATTGTGGATGATACCCCTGAAATTAACCCAGTGGTAATAGCCCCTCATTGTGATGGTGATGATGGTAATGATGATAGAGATGGGTTCGATCAGTTTGATACAAGTACACTAACTGCAGATCTTCTTGGCACAAATCAAAGTCTTGATGATTATGAAATATCCTTTTTATATACAGATGAAGATGGTAATTTATTATCAGCACCTGAGCTAAGAAACCCATTCAATACAAAAACACAGACAGTGGTAGTTACACTAACAAATAAGTTGAATACAACGTGTCCTGCAACGTATAATATTGATTTTGTTGTTAATCCACTTCCTGAATTTACTGTTGATGACACAACGATTGTTTGTTTGAACTTACCTCCTATACCTATTGGAGTTGTATCTGCTGATGCTGAATATACGTATACATGGACGCATACTGATCTAAATGGTAACAACACTCCATTCCCTTCAACTGAAGATACAATCTTCATTGGTGTTGGTGGGACATATTATGTAACAGCTACTACAACCGATGGAACAAACTGTTCTAGAACACTAAGCATAGAAGTAGAAGAATCAGAAATAGCAACTGTTACTATTGATGACATAACCGTTGAAGACTTAACAAACGATAACAACAATACCATCACGATTGATACTGCTAATCTAGGAATAGGTGATTATGAGTTTGCTATTGATGATCCAAATGGACCTTATCAAAATGAACCGTTCTTTGAAAATGTTAGACCGGGTATCCATACAATCTACATAAGAGATAAAAACGATTGCGGTATTGCTCAAATAGATGTATCAGTTATTGGATATAAAAAGTTCTTCACTCCAAATGGTGATGGAATACATGATACATGGAGAATACTTGGAATAAGAGAAGACTTCCAACCAAACAGCCGAGTATACATCTTTGATAGATACGGAAAACTACTCAAAGAACTTGATCCTGTTACTGAAGGATGGGATGGAACTTATCTAGGTAGACCAATGCCACAAACAGACTACTGGTTCAGAGTGTTTTTACAAGATGGACGAGAGTTTAAAGGACACTTTAGCCTTGTGAGGGGAAGAAATGGAGGAGGTAGTGGAGGAAGTAATTAGAAGCAATCACACTCAATTGAGCCTCTGAGGAAATTAAAACCTATTGTGATTTGGTGAAATCCACCAGAACCAAAATTTACATCTCCAAATTGGTAAGAATAATTATATGAAAAAACAAAGTCTTTATAGTCTATACCAAATAAAGGCGTTATTAACTGTAGATTTTGTTCCATTAGTGTACCCTCAGATCCACTAACATCGTCATATTTCTTAATATATTCTGCTCCTTCTAGACTATTTCTAAATGATAGTCCTGCCCAGATTCTTCCATAATTTAATTTGTAATATGTTTTAAAATTAAAATCAATCGATTTTTCAGAGGTTAAATCTGAATATTGAAATAAACTTGATGGTTCAAATGACCATGGGGTATCAGTATAAAAAACATATCCCAGTGAAGCAACAAATCTTTTGTAGTTTCTAGTGTCAGTATTAAAATTATCGTTGATCTCTCCATACCACTCATCAGGTGCAAATAATAGATTTTTGACCGTCAAGTGAGCATAATACTTAGAATTTACATATGACATTCCAACGTCAATGTTGAAATAACTTGTATTTTCCATTACAGCTGTAATCAAAGGGTCATAATCAACAGTATCAAAAGTTGTTTGATCTAGAGAGTTTTGTATACCACCAACACTAATACCAAATGAAAGTTGGTCTATCTCATCATATTTTGAAGGATACGGTCTTTTACTCAAGACTATATCATCATTAAAGTTGATGTGATGAGCGTAGGTTATATAAGCTCCTTTTTGCGCATGATACCCATTTTGATCATTGAACAGTGTTAATCCCAATCCTGATCTTTCAGATAATCTTAAATCTGCTGTAAGCGTTTGAAGATTTGGCGCTTCGACCTGATCAAACCATTGTTTTCTAACCGTGGATCTTATTTTTCCACCAACTAGGTTAACACCAGCCATAGATGGGTGAACCAAATAATAGTTTTCAGTTAAATAATCAAAGTAAATAGGGACACCTTCTTGTGCTCTAGAATTATTAAATACAAAAAAAATTATGATGGATAAAAATAGTCTCACAATAATATACCTACAATAATTGAACCTAAAATTTAATTTTGGTCTCGCTAAAGATAAATCAATTTTTTTTGTTTTTAAGAAAAAAACCTAGTGGTAAAAAAAGAAACAGGGCATAAATATTAAATAAAAGTCCTATAATTGGCACAATAATCATAAGAATAATTAACCAAAACTGATTTTTTTTACTAATCACCAGAAATCATTTTATATAGTTGTTTCTCAGGGATTCTTCCTAAGTCATCTATTTCTTTTATCCAATTATCAAGTACATCACTTAAATTCTTCAATTTATCAGAATAGTCTGGATTATCAGATAGATTATTTAATTCGAATGGATCATTTTCTAAATCATATAATTCTTCTTTAAGCTTAGGAACTCTGAACCATAAATCATGTTCCTTAGATAATTTACCTGTTAAGTGTAAAGTAGTCAAATGTCTCATGAGAACCATTTGTCTTCTATAAGCTACGTTAAGAGCGTGGGAGTTCTCTGGGAAGTAATTTCTAATATATTTAAACTTTTCATCTCTGACTGCTCTAATTCTATCAGGATTTTCATCAAAACGATCACTTGCAGTAAATAAATATTCTCTTTGAGACTCATCTTTATATTTACCAATAAAAGCTTTTCCTTGTAAAAAACTTGGAGGTTTAATTCCTGCAATTGAAAGCGTTGTTGGGGCAAAATCTACAAAGCTTAAAAACTGATTTTTATCTATGTTTTCATTTTTGCCTTTTGGAAATTTCACAAAAAACGGAACTTTTGTTCCTGTTTCATAAATCGCTCTTTTGTGTCTAGGAAAGGGGCCTCCATGGTCGCTGTAGAAAAAAATATATGAATCATCATATAAACCCTCCCTTTTTAAATCATCAATTAATTTTCCGACTTGTTTGTCCATTTCAATTAAGTTTGAATAATTAACAGCCAAGGAATGTCTTACAATAGAATCATTAGGAAATATTGGTGGAACTTGTAAATTATTTGGATCTACCATTAATGGTTCCTTATCTCTCTGCCACATACTGCTTTCATGAGTAATATTGTAATTGTATACTGCAAAAAAGGGACTATCAGATTTATTAAATTTTTTATTCGTTCCATATTCAGACCAAGTTGAATCACTTATTATAAAGTTATAATCACCTTTGGCTTTATTAAATGTAAAATATCCATTTTCTCTTAAAATTGTTGGAAAGGTTTTAATCGACTCTGCAAGCTTGGATGAATATCTAGGGATACCTAGAACTTTTTCATTCTCATTACGTTCACCAAACTCACCTGTTTTTTTATAAGTCCCATAACTTAACGCTCTCATATTGTGAGTTCCAATTGAGTTTGGATACATTCCAGTAATTATTGAGCTCCTAGCTGGAGCACATACTGGATAGGGAGCATACATATTTTCAAAAATTAGACTTTCTTTTGCAATCTTTTCAAGATTTGGGAGTGATACATCTTGATTTCCATTAAACGGAAGTAAATATTGAGATTGATCTTCAATTGTAATCCATATTACATTAGGTTTTGAATCATTATTACATCCATTTAAGATCACTAATAAAAGGCACAGTATAAAAGCATTGATTTTTTTCATTATATGATTTTATTTGAGTAGTTTAAATCTACAAATAAGAATTTTGACTAAAAAAATTATATCATTATTAATGATTTTTATCGCTGTAATTATTATTACACTAATGTCATACTTTCATTATAATCAACTCCCAATTTATGATATTAATCTTGCCGTAAAGTTTATTTTGAATGAGCAAAAAAACAATGATTTTGATGCTGTCTCTGAGTCTCTTGGATACAAACCAACTGACAAACTTCTAATTATACATGCTGATGATTTAGGTCTCTGCGAGTCAGTTAATTCTGCAACATTTGAATCATTTAAAAACGAATCTATTTCATCTGCAAGTGTGATGATGACTACGAAAGAAATTAATGAAGTTGTATCATTCCTTGATAATAATACAAATTATGATATGGGAATTCATTTGACAGTAACCAGTGAATGGAAGTATCATAAATGGGGTGGAATTTTGAATAAAAATGATATACCATCTATCCTTAATTCAAAAAATCATTTGTATTGGAATAAAAGAAAATTTACAAAAAATGGAAAATTGGATGAAATCCGTAAAGAACTTCAAGCTCAAATAGATTTAGGTATTTCTATGGGAATCAATCCATCACATATAGACAGTCACGAGGGCGCTTTATTTTTTGATCCTGATATTTTTAAATTATATCTACGGATAGCAGAAGAAAATGATTTATTAGCATTTGTACCATCTCAAGCTAGTGTTCACTTTGATCAAAATTTTAAAAAACCTAAACATGCAATAATTATAGATCAGTTTCATATGTTACCTGAGGGAACTGAAATAAATCAAATAAAAGATTATTACTTTAATGTTATAGAAAATCTTAGTCCTGGGCTTAGTCAAATTATTGTCCATTTGGGTAAAGATGAAAAGGAATTAAGAGAAATTACAATTGATCATCCAAATTTTGATTATCGATGGAGACAGTTAGATTATGATATATTTAATAGTGATGAGTTCAAGAATCATCTTAAAAAACATGACATAAAAATTATAAATTGGAAAGACTTAAAAAAAACTTATTTAAAATGAAAAAACTTTTAATATTAATAGCGCTAATACTTTTTAATCAAAACTCATTTTCTCAAGAAGGATATAAACCAAGTGATGAAAATATTAAGGCAAGAGAATGGTTCAAAGATGCTAGGTTTGGACTATTTATTCATTGGGGTGTATACAGTGTTTTAGGGGATGGTGAATGGGTAATGAATAATCAAAATATTTCCATTGAAGAATATGAGAAACTCCCATCATTTTTTAATCCCGTATATTTTGATGCAGAGGAATGGGTATTGATGGCAAAAGATGCAGGTATGAAATATATAACTATAACCAGTAGGCATCATGACGGATTCTCAATGTTCGATTCCAAAGCCTCTGATTATAATATTGTAAAAAAAACACCATACGGAAAAGATGTATTAAAAATGCTAGCGGAGGCGTGCAGAAAACATGATTTAAAATTATTTTTTTACTATTCTCAGCTTGATTGGTATAGAGATGATTACTTCCCTAGAGGGAGAACCGGAAATGGTATAAATGGTAGAGGTAAAGGCAATTGGAATGATTATATAAATTTTATGAAATCTCAATTAACAGAATTATTGACAAATTATGGGGAAATTGGTGGAATTTGGTTTGATGGTGAGTGGGATCAATTTAAATGGGACGGAAAAAGATTTGGCGAACCAATGGCTGATTTTAAACTTGGAGAAGTTTATTCATTGATTCATAAATTACAGCCTCAAGCATTAATTGGAAGTAATCATCATATAGCCCCAAATCCAGGTGAAGATTTTCAAATGTTTGAAAAAGATTTACCAGGAAGAAGTACAAAATCATTTGCTACGTCTGTAGACGATATTGGAACCCTTCCTCTAGAGGTTTGTGAAACTATCAATGGCTCCTGGGGATTTAATTTGAAAGACAGAAAACATAAATCCAAAAAAGAACTTGTTCAATATTTAATTAAAGCTGCTGGTTATGATAGTAATCTGCTTCTGAATGTAGGCCCTATGCCTAACGGAAGAATCCAAAAAGAGCATATTAAATCTTTAAGAGAGATTGGTCAGTGGGTTAAATTAAATGGAGAAACAATTTATGGAACTAGCAGAGGACCTATTGACCCAACAGATGAAATTGCTTCTACCCAAAAAGATAATACCATTTATATTCATCTTTTAGACAATAGATCTACTTATTTTATAGAAGGATATGATCCAAAAATTAAAAAAATAACTTATTATCATTCAAGAAATAAAGTAGAGCATCAAAAAACAAAGTCTGGTTTAATCATAAATGTAAATCAAGATGAATTAAATGAAATTGATACTATAATCAAAATTGAAATTTTATGAGAATTATTTTTGTTTTCTTTTTGATAATTATATCATGCTCACCGTTAAAAAAATATGAGGAAACAGCGGCTAAATGGCAAAAAGATATTTCAAAACTTGAAAGTTTAGATCAATCTGAAAAATACTCAGAAAATGCAATATTGTTTATAGGGAGTTCCAGTATAAGAGCTTGGAATTCAATGCAAGAAGATATGATGCCATATGAAACAATTAAAAGAGGATATGGGGGTGCTCATTATTCAGATATCATTCACTTTTCACAGCGTTTAGTTAAAAATCATAACCCAAAAGCCATATTAATATTTGTTGCTAATGATATAAAAGGGAATAACAAGTCTGATATTTACTCAAAAAACCTAACTGACAGAACTCCTCAAGAGGTTAAAAGACTATTTAAGGTTGTAATCAATCAAATAAGAGATATTCACAAAGAAATCCCAATTTTTGCTATTGAAACAACACCTACTATTAGCAGATGGAAGGCATGGGGTAAAATTTCTTTGGCAAATGATTTAATCAAGAAATATTGTGACTCAAATGATAGATTATTTTATATATCTACAAGGGATTATTTTATAGGTGATAATGGTCTTCCAACAGAGGAGTTTTTTATTAGAGATAAGTTACATTTGAACAGAAAAGGGTATGCATTATGGGCGGATATTATTAAAAAGAATTTAATTAAAGTACTAAGTCATAATTAGGCTATTTTTTAGCATCAGAGGGGAATAAAACTCCAACAGAGGGAGATTTGTATTTTTTTTCATATATTAGTAGTAATTAAATTTTAACTAACATTAATTAAAAAAAAATAAAATGGGATATACTCACACAAACAGTAAAGGAAAAACTTACCACTTACATTCAAAAGATGTTACTCTTAAAGGTGGTAGAAATCAAACTATTTATTATTTCGCTAAAGATGCTAGATCTAACGCATGTGATCTACCAGCTGGAAAACAAGTAGTAGAAAGTCCAAAAACTGGTCTTCCATTCGTTAAAGGAAAATAATTCCTTTTCGAACTGAAAAATATAAACCCACTCAGTTGAGTGGGTTTTTTTTATCTTAAATTTTTAATATTTATTTTTTTAAAGGCTATTCCCTCGTAAGCAGATTTTTGACCCCCTTCAAACAAACAACCTATTTCTGAATTACTGATTTGTATAAGATTTGAATAAGCAGATGGACCATCATGTATTAATTTACTTTTAGCCCATGTTTCAGTATTATTAAAACTAAATTTGATTGTCATTTTTTCTCTCTTAGTTTTACTATTGGGATTAGAAAAAGCTATAATCTCTTTTTTCAGAGGTCTTCTAATATTTATCATACTTGCTTGACAAATAGGTTCAATTAGGTTTGAATCTGAATAAATATCTCCCCATGAAATTCCCTGATCTTTACTAATAGACAATTTTCGTAATCTGTCATCTGTATAATTTCTCATATTTAATAGTAAATCACCATTTTTAAATTCAATTACAGTACACTCATTTACCTGATGTTGTGGAGTAGAACCTCCCAAAGTCCAATTTAATCCACCATCATCAGAGTAAATAATATGAGAATAGTAGTGTTTTGTTCCTGCCTCAATATGATCACAAGGTATTATTAGTCTTCCTTTATTTTCACCTTTTTTTAATTGAATTCCATTCACTGGACCTGTGGCATACCAGGTCCAATTATTTAATTTTACATCTTTAGTTATTTCTTCAGGTTCAGACCATGTATTCCCATTATCACTTGAATGGAGTAAAAAAACATGTCTAGTATCAATACTCGTTTCATTAATAATTTGCCATTCCTTATCCTCTCCTCTGTTCCAAGTACTCAACAGACTTATTCTTCCTGATTCTTTATCAAGAACTGGTGATGGATTTCCACAAGTGTTACCACCATCATCCCATATTACTTTTAAAGCAGACCATGTTTTACCATTATCAAAAGATTTTTTGTAAACTAAGTCTACATCTCCAGTATCACTACAGCTTTTTTTTCTGCCTTCAGCAAAAGCAAGAATTGTTCCATTTTTTGCTTTAATTATAGTTGGAATTCTAAAGCAATTATACCCTTCACTACCACTTTTAAAAACATAATCTAAATCTTGTGAAAGAGAGTTGTTATAAACTATAAAAAACAGAAAAAATAATATAAAACGCATATTTTAAAAATAAAAAAAACCCTTCAATTGAAGGGTTTTAAAAATTTATTTTATAAAATAATTTTTATTCAAAAAGAGCAAACATCATAGTCATTTGATCTCCAATAACTCTTTTCCTTGATGCTACACCGTTTTTAACTAACATTTGATGAGTAAACAATGAACTATCTGGGTGTTCGTAATTAGGTGTATCAGCTTTCAAAATATCCATGGTGAAGTGTGTCACATCTTGATTAGCATTTTTACTTCTACTTAAAACCTTATTGAATTCCCACCAAGCCTGTTTTCCAGCATCAGTTCTTTTTTCATGCCAGTCTTTAAAAAATTTCATCTCATAGTTTTCATAATCATCATTTAAAGCTTGAAAGCCATTAAAAAAGAAATTTAGGCTTTGCCCTTCATCTGGTGCATTCCAAACAGTATTATCTAATCTTTCAACTAAAAAATTTCTAGTTTCCTTTCTAACGGTTGGTGTCATTTCCCAAGCTTTCTCAAACTTTTTCTTAGACATCTTTCCTTTATAAACTTTTTGAGCTAATTCTTTCCAATTTGTTTGTTTGGTTCTTTGTTCTTCATCTTTAAAACCATTCATTACAATGTAATCAGGCTTTTTTAGATCATCAGCATTTGTTGCATCCTTTTGAACTTTAAATACAATCCAAAAATCTTGAATATCATCAGCAATTG
>CACGNO010000026.1 GCA_902574335.1 uncultured Bacteroidota bacterium | reverse complement strand
AGCTGCCCAAGGAGTTGTTTATGAAGTAGTGCAAATGGAAAGGTTAAAGGGATATCGAACAGCTGGAACAATTCATATAGTAGTTAATAACCAAGTTGGATTTACTACAAATTATATTGATGGTAGATCATCAACTTATTGTACTGATGTGGGAAAAGCTAATCTTTGTCCAATTCTACATGTTAATGCTGATGATGTCGAAGCAGTTGTTCACGCTGCTAATTTTGCATTAGAATATCGAATGATATATGAAAGAGATGTTTTTATTGACCTTCTTGGTTACAGAAAATATGGTCACAATGAAGGAGATGAACCAAGATTTACGCAACCCAAACTATATAAATCAATTTCAATTCACCCCAGTGTTAAAGAAATATATTCGAACCAACTTGTAAATGAAAAAGTAATTGACAAAGAGGAAATTAAGAATATTGAAGATTATTATAGTAAAGATTTAAATGAAGATTTATCAGATTCCAAAAAGGAAAAAAATGTTGTTATTACACCTTTTATGCAGCATGAGTGGAAAGGTTTATCAAGAGCTAAAAGAAAAGAAATGCTAAAAACCTTTTCTACTATGGTTGATAAGAACGTATTAGAAAAAGTTGCTAAAAATATTTTTAAGTTAGATAACCCTGATCTTTATTTAAAAAAAGTAGCGAGATTAATGAATGATAGAAACAATATGTTTTTCAAAGAAGATAAAATTGATTGGGCAATTGCGGAATTACTTGCATATGGAACCTTATTAGATCAAAATTATAATGTTAGAATCTCTGGTCAAGACGTAGAGAGAGGAACATTTTCTCATCGACATGCAATATTAAAAACAGAGAAAACAGAAAAAGAGTTTATACCATTAAATAATATTTCGAAAGATCAAGGCTCATTTCAAATTTATAATTCGTCTTTATCGGAGTATGGAGTTATGGGCTTTGAATATGGTTATGCACTAGCTTACCCTAATACCCTAACAGTTTGGGAAGCTCAATTTGGAGATTTTAGTAATGGAGCTCAAATTATGATTGATCAATACTTATCCTCAGCTGAGGATAAGTGGAAGCTTCAAAATGGACTTGTATTAATGCTTCCTCATGGATATGAAGGTCAGGGTGCTGAACATTCATCTGCAAGGTTGGAAAGATATTTACAATTATGTGCTAAGGATAATATGTATGTGGCTAATTGTACAACTCCAGCAAATTTATTTCACATACTTAGAAGGCAATTGGTAACAAAGTTTAGAAAGCCTCTAATATTATTAACTCCAAAAAGTTTATTAAGGCATCCAAAAGTAATTTCAAAAACTAGTGATTTAATTAATGGAGAATTTTTGCCTGTAATTGATGATAGAGATAAACAAAAAAATGTAAAATCTTTGGTCTTTTGTAGCGGTAAATTTTATTATGACCTACTACATTATAAAAGACAAAACAAAATTTCAAATGTAGCAATTGTAAGAATAGAACAGTTGTTTCCTTTACCAAAGAAAGAGATTGAAAGTATTATTGAGAGCTATTCATTTGATGAGATAGTATGGGCTCAAGAAGAGCCAAGAAACATGGGTGCTTGGGGACATTTATTAATGCATTTAGATAAAGCAAAAGAATTCAGGGTTGCTTCGAGAAGATTTTATGGCGCTCCAGCTTCTGGAAGTAAAGCTAGATTTGACAAAAGACACAATGAAGTCATTGAATATGTATTTGATAAATCAAAAAACAATTTTAAAAAATAATTTATTATGATAAAGAAACCTTTCATCATTTTTAGTTTTATGTTTTTAATATTGAGTTGTGGAGGAGATGAGTCATCAACAAATGAAGTAGTCCTTCCACAAAATCCGACAATTATTTCAGATAAAACTTCAATTTCTTTTGATGACACTATGGTATCTAAATCCTCATCTTCATCATCTATTTTAATTGAAAGTAAAAATGTGGATTCATCCTTAAATATTTCAAGTTCTGATGGATTTGAAATTTCTTTTAATAATCTTGATTTTAGTAATTCATTGACAATTGAAGGAAATCAATCCAAAACAGTTTATGTTCGTTTTAGTCCATCAAAAATTCAAACTTACAATGGTAATATCAATATACAGAATTCTCAGGCATCTGATGTTAAAATTAATTTGTCTGGTGAAGGAATTCAGCTAAAGTACAATTATAAAACTTTCTCTAAAAAAAGACTAGCTTGGGGTTCAGGCTTTAGCCAAGGAGCTTCACAAAATTTTGATTTGCACAATGACAATTCTAATATTGAAAGTATAAAAATGTACATCAGACTAGAGTGTCCATCAGGTGGTTGTGATCCATGGGATAGATTCGCTAATATTTTAGTTAAAGATACAGACACAAATCAATGGTTTGAAATGGCTCGACATATAACTCCATATGGTGTGGGAAATTCAGTTTTAGACAGAGGCCTAGAGGTTGATGTTACTGACTTTAAATCAATGCTAACTGGAAACGTTGAACTGAAGACTTATGCTGAAACTTGGGTAGCTAGTGGTTGGGTAATTTCTTTAGAATTTGACTATCTGGCAGGTGAAACTGATTATAAATATTATCAAATCACACCTGTTATACAGTTTAATAGAAACTCATTGTCAGGTGTTCCTTATGGTGGAGAAAATGGTAATACTCAGCTGGATGAAACTAAATTTGATTTAAAAAAATCTATCTCCTTTGGAGCTAATATTAAAAGTGCTCATTTTAGAACAATTATATCAGGATGGGGTCATGCAACACCAGCTGATAGTGATGGAAGAGCTTGTGCTGAATGGTGTTTTAGAACACATAAAATTAAAATTGATAATGCAAATAAGTTTAGTCATTACATGGGTCCTATTGGTTGTGGTTCTAACCCAATTAGTAACCAAGGTGGAAATTGGGCTCCAGATAGAGCTGGATGGTGTCCAGGTATGATTGTTCCTGTTAGATTGGATAAGTTTGATTCAGATATGTCAAACAGTACAATAAATTTTGAATATTATTTTCAACCATGGACCAATAATTTTGCAGGTACACCAGGCTATAATAATAAGAATGCTTATAATGCTATATCAACATTTATTGTATTAAAAAGTGATCAACAAATTGATGCAGCAACCATTTCAGACTAAAAGAATAAAAGTGTTAAATTTAAAATTAAAACACAGCTAATGATTATAGAAATGCCCGTCCCATCGCCTGGAGAATCAATTTCAGAAGTAGAAATTGCACAATGGTTGGTTAAGGACGGTGATTATGTAGAAAAAGATCAAACTATAGCTGAGGTTGACTCTGACAAGGCTACTCTAGATTTACCTGCTCAGGAAAGCGGTACGATAACTCTTAAAGCTCAAGAAGGTGATACGGTATTAGTTGGTGATATAGTTTGTTTAATAGATACAAGTGGAAAAAAAGTATCAAAGAAAAATAATGATATAAAACCCCCAACTGACATTCAAAAAGAAAACACAAAAGTTGTTGAAGACAAATCTAAAATTAAAGAAAACACTTCACATTCAGGTGTCCCATCACCTGCAGCTAGAAAAATATTGGATGATAAAGGAGTTAACTATGAAAATGTTAAAGGAACTGGAAAAGGTGGTAGAATTTCTAAAGAGGATGCTTTAAAAACATTACCAAGGGTCGATATTGATAGTATTTCAAAAGATAGAAAAGTTGATACAGCAAAAATGTCATTACTTAGACGTAAGCTTTCTCAAAGACTTGTTGCTGTAAAAAATCAAACAGCTATGTTAACTACGTTTAATGAAGTTAACATGACACCAATTTTTGAAATTAGAAAAAAGTATAAAGAAACGTTCAAAACAAAACATGACGTTAGTTTAGGTTTTATGAGTTTTTTCACTAAAGCTGTTGTGTCAGCTCTTAAAGAATTTCCTGATGTACACTCTATGATTGATGAAGATCAACAAATTAAATTTGATTTCTATGATATTAGTATTGCAGTTTCCGGACCAAAAGGATTGATGGTTCCTGTTGTTCGTGATGCTCAAGATTTAACATTTTCTGGAATTGAAAAAGAAATTAAGAGACTTGCAATTCGTGCTCGTGACGGATTAATTACAGTGGAGGATATGTCAGGTGGTACATTTACTATTTCTAATGGTGGAGTTTTTGGATCAATGCTTTCAACACCAATTTTAAACCCTCCACAATCTGCTATTTTAGGAATGCATAATATAATTGAAAGACCAATAGCTGTAGATGGTAAAGTTGAGATTCACCCTATGATGTTTGTTGCTTTGAGTTATGATCATAGAATAATTGATGGAAAAGAATCAGTTGGTTTTCTTTTAAAGGTTAAAGAATTATTAGAAAATCCAGTGGAGGGATTGATGAACAATAATATTAAAAATTCTCTCGAAATTTAATCTTTTAAGAATAACTTGTTATCACAGTAATCAATAATTGCCTTTCCTTTTTTTAACAAATCTGAACCAATTATTCCATTAACTCTCTCCGCACCTTGATCAACAAGAGTTTTATTTATAAATGACATATCAAATAATACAATGGATATATTTTTTTTCACCCACTTTCCAATCTTAATGTTATTGCTTTTTGAAATCATAGTTTTTGAAATTTCGTCTGTAGCGCTTGATGCTTTTTCTGGACTTTCCTCAGGAAATATTTTAAATAGTTTATGATTTTCTAAATCAATGCAAGTGTTTGAAGCACCAGTATCTATTATGAACAACCCTTTTAACCCATTAATTTCGGCCTTGATTTGAATATGATTTGTTTTTATTCGCTTAAATGTAACTGATGAATAAGAGCTTTCTTGTAAAAAGGTTTTTAATTTCAAAATATAATTTTCAACTAATGTAATAACTTTACAACAATGGAAATAATCGATACACATACACATTTGTATTTAGATCAATTTGATAATGATTTTGATGAAATGATTCAAAGGTCATTTGATTGTGGGGTAAAAAAGTTTGTATTTCCATCTATAAGCTCTAAATACAATCAAAAAATGCTTAGCAGATTAAAAAAATATCCAAATAATATTTTTATGATGGCTGGACTGCATCCAGTCTATGTGAAGGACGATTATGAAAATGAATTAAAAATTGTAAAAGAAAACCTTAAAAAACATAAATGTGTTGCAGTAGGAGAAATTGGTATAGATAAACATTGGGATTTATCTTACTTGGAGCAACAAAAAATTGCTTTTCAAAGTCAAATTGATATTGCTTTAGATAGGGATTTGCCTGTAGTTATTCATTGTAGAGATGCTTTTGATGATATTTATGATATTCTTATTAAAAATAAGTCGGATAAACTTAGGGGTATTCTTCATTGTTTTAGTGGAAGTTTAGATGATGCAAAAAAAATAATTAATCTAAACTTTAAAATTGGAATTGGAGGAGTTGTTACTTTTAAAAATGGTGGAATTGATAAATTTTTAAATCAAATAGATATTTCAAATATTGTTCTTGAAACAGATTCACCATACTTGTCTCCAACACCCCATCGCGGAAAGAGAAATGAAAGTTCATATTTAACTTATGTTATAGATAAACTTTCTGATATTTATGGTCTTTCTAACTCTGATATAATTTCCCAAACATCATTAAATGCAAATGATGTATTTGATTTTAATAATTAAGATTATTTTTGCCGGAACTAGAGAGGTGGCCGAGTGGCTTAAGGCGCACGCTTGGAAAGCGTGTATATGTTAATAGCATATCGAGGGTTCGAATCCCTTCCTCTCTGCTAAGTTGAATTTTTAATTTATAAATTTAATTATACAATAATAGGCTTATGACAAAATATAATGAAGAGAATTCTTTTCAAAGAAATTTTACAAAAACTTTAATGATAATAAGCGCTATATTTTTAGCTGTCAATGGATTTGGGCTTTCTTTTTTTCCTAATGAAATCTCTCTTTTGTTAACCAACGATGATAATCATATTTTTATATTAATTCTACAGATTTTAGGGGCTCTATATTTGGGTTTTAGCTATGTAAATTGGATGTCAAAAAATAGTTTAATAGGTGGGATTTATAACAAACCTTTACTTATAGGAAATACACTTCATTTTTTAACTGCTTCAATCGCTATGATAAAATTAGTCTTCAAATTTGATAATAATCTTCAGCTAATAATAATCCACACTATAATTTACTGTCTTTTTACATTATTTTTTGGATATGTTTTTTTTTCTGATCCATTTAAGAAACTACAATGAGATCTTCATAAATTATCTCAAAATACCTTAATTAATACCCTACTATTTTTAAACTTAACTTTATATCTATAAACTAATGTTATAGTAAGTTCTCTATTATAAATTAAAGTTTGACTCTGTGCTAATTCACTTATATTTTATAATTCCTTCTTGATTAATTGTATAAATTAAGTCATCGATTTGATTTTTACATTTAATTAGAAAACCATCTTTTGTTTTTATAAATTCAGCACTTATATTATTGTTTTTTAAAGAATTGGAATTGAATTGTATTCTTTCATCAATCGTTTTATCATTTAAATATTTCAATTCTTTATACTTGATTTTTTCGAAAAGAGCATAACCATATTGTTCTGTTTTAATATCAATTTTTAAATCAAAATCTGTATTTATTTCATTTTTGTCGTTGAAGTATATAAACCCCCAATTTTCAGGAATGTGCATATTTATTTGACCTTGTCTGCTCCAAACCCAATTGTATTCTCTTTTTAATTTATTGTTTTCTTTTTTTCTTGAATATTTACCATCACTGATATCATGTTCCCATTGTACTCTTGAAAAATTTGCTCTCCAAATATCACCACTTTTAACTTTTTTATAATCAGGCCCATTAATTTCAAGAATCTCATTTAATGGTATCGAAATTTCAGTTGACCAATAGTAATCCTTATCACACGAATCATTAATAGTACCTGAAATGTAAACGTCAGATTTTAAATTATCTATATTCCATTTGGTATTGGCTTTCCCACCAAGTCTATATGGTTTATTTAGAAGAAGATCCCAAACTGTTCCTAAAGCATTAATCTCAAGTTCCCCATAGTTGGTGTGAATTATGGATGGTTTTAAAAAAACTTCAAAATCATTATTTTTAAAAATAACGGCATCTCTTTGTGTTATATCTCCCCATATATGCTCCTCGTAAAGCCTTGCATAAATGTATAAGTTTTCATCATCCCACAGCATTTTCATATAAGTTTTTTGTAAAGGTTTTATATTATTGGAAATATCAATAAAATCAGCTGTCTTAGGTGCTTTTTTCCATTCTGATTCATCATCTATACCGTCAATATTTATTTCTGATTCAGTGTAGTTTACAGTATATTTTTTTGGAATTATTAAAGAATTAGCCAAGTCAACTTCAATATTCTCAATGTTTTTACATCCAAAAAAAATCAGAAAAGAAAAGGCAAAAAAAAGTCTATTTATAAACATACTTTAATATATAAATTTAAATTCAAATGTATTCTGTAAATGAAAAATTCAATCCATTTTTATAATTCATTTGAGTTTTTAACTTTTTTGTATATATTTAGCATTCCAAAAACTATAATAATAGAACCATGAAAAAAATATTATCATTATCAGTAATTTGTTCATTTTTCCTTTTGATAGGACAAGTAAATTATGCTACAATTAATCAGGACCAAGATTCTGTTGAAGTAGCAGAAACGATGCAAGAAGAACAAACAGTAGCTGAGCAACCTCAAGCTGTAGGATTCACTCAAGAATTAAAAAATAGATTTATTGAGGGTGGACCAGGATTTATGGGAATTGTTCTTGCCTGTTTAATTCTAGGATTGGCAATTGCCATTGAAAGAATTATATATCTAAATTTTGCTACAACAAATACTGAAAAATTAACTAGTGATGTTGAAAGTGCTCTCAAATCAGGAGGCGTTAATGCTGCTAAAGAAGTATGTAAAAATACACCTGGCCCAGTAGCCTCCATATTTTACCAAGGCCTTGATAGAGCAGGTGAGGGAGTAGAAAGTGCTGAAAAAGCAGTAGTTGCTTATGGAGGTGTTCAAATGGGACAACTAGAAAAGAATGTTTCTTGGATTTCCTTATTTATTGCTCTGGCTCCAATGTTAGGGTTCATGGGTACTGTAATTGGTATGATTCAAGCATTTGATAAGATTCAGGCTGCTGGAGATATGCAACCTTCACTTGTTGCAGGTGGTATCAAAGTTGCACTTTTGACAACTGTATTTGGCCTTATTGTTGCTATTATTCTTCAAATATTTTACAACTATATAGTCTCTAAAATAGACAGTATAGTTAATGATATGGAAGATGCATCAATCACATTAATTGATATTCTAGTTTCACACAAGAAATAATATAGACTATGAATCTTCAAAAAATCACAAACATCTCCGTTGTTTTATTGGCTTTATTGGCTTTAATAGTCCTTGGCGTCATAGTTGGACAAGGAGATGAATATATTGAAATGTCTGCAATGCAGGGTAATTTTGGTGCTGTATCTGTTATGATTAATTTGGCACTTTTTGTCCTTTTAGTTACTGTTTTGATGACTTTAGTTTTTTCCATGAAAAATTTATTTTCTGAAAAATCTAAACTAAAAAAAGCGGGCATATCCATTGGATCATTTTTATTTGTTTTTATAGTTGCATTTGTTCTATCGTCTGGTGTTGAGACTCCAATGCAAGATGGCAAGATGCTTTCGGCTTTACAGTCCAAATTTGTTGAAGCTGGAATAAGAACATTTTATTTATTAACATTAATCGCTGGTGGAATCATGGTATACTTTTCAGTGAGTAAATATTTTAAAAAATAATATGGGAAGAAGATCTGCTCCTGAGGTCAATGCTGGATCAATGGCTGATATAGCTTTTTTGCTATTGATTTTTTTCTTGGTTACAACAACAATAGAAACAGATTCAGGGATTAATAGAAAGCTTCCTCCAATGGAAGAAATAATTGACCCACCCATTATTAAAGAGAGGAATATTTTTACTGTAGTTGTAAATAAAAACAATCAAATCTTGGTTGAAGAAAAATTAATGGAAATAAGAAGCTTGAGAAGTGAAGCAGTTGCATTTTTAGATAATGGTGGTGGTTTAGCAGAAGAGGCATGTGATTATTGTCAAGGATCAAGAGATAGGAGTTCATCAGATAATCCAGATAAAGCCATCATTTCTTTAAAAAATGATAGAGAGACTGACTACAAGGTTTATATTTCCGTTCAAAATGAACTTGTTGCAGCATACAACGAGTTAAGAAATCGAGAGTTTCTAAGGCTATATCCTCAAGAAAATATGGATTATGTTCAGGCTGATAGAAAGTATACCGACCCAAGGACAGACAAAAAAGTTAAAGAAAAGCTTAGGGAAAAATTAAGTGTTATTAAACTTATGTACCCTATGAAGTTATCAGAAGCAGAACCAAATAAAACTAGTTAATTATGTCTAAGTTTAAGAAAAAAGGTAGCGGAGAATTACCTAAAATATCAACAGCATCCCTTCCTGATATTGTTTTTATGCTTTTATTCTTTTTCATGGTAGCTACCGTTTTAAGAGATAATACTTTAATGATTCAGAATACTTTACCTGCCGCCGATCAAATTCAAAAACTTGATAAAAAAGATCGTGTTATATATATATATGCAGGTAAACCAAGTGCCAGGTATCAGGATAAGTATGGTAATCAACCAAGAATACAGTTGAATGATAAATTTGCTACTGTATCGGATGTTGGAGCTTATGTTCTTGCAGAAAGAGCTTCAAAAAGAGAGGAACTTCAAAATGTTTTAACAACCGCATTGAAGGTTGATGGTGAAACAAAGATGGGACTTATATCTGATATTAAGCAAGAGCTTAGAAAAGTGAATGCTCTAAAAATTAATTACACAACCAGAATAGGAGATTACACCCAAAATAATTAATCATTTACCTTTTTTTATCTTAGTAACAAATAATTCTTGTGCACAGGATACTAATATTGATATTTTTATTTTTTCATTCTTTTGGTTTTTCTCAAGAAGATTTCCAAAAATATAGGGAAGATCAGATATATTTTAGTGTTTATTATAACTCTCTAGGCAGTGAATTAGATAATTTTAAAGAAAATAAGTTTTCTAGTAGTTTTAATATCGGATTTATAAGAGATATCCCTATTTCCAAATCTGGAAAGTTTGCTTTAGGACTAGGTGTTGGATACGGCACAAACTCATTCAATAACAACATGAAATTATCTTATAATAATCAAAATTTATATGAATTATTGAGTAACAGAGATGCTCCAACAAAAAATACATTTAATTTCAGTGAAATTCAATTTCCATTAGAAATCAGATGGAGAAACTCCTCACCTTCAAATTATAAGTTTTGGAGAATATATGCTGGATTAAAATATTCAAAAGTCATAAAATCAGCATTTAAGCATAATTCATCACAAGAAAACTACAAATCAAGTAACTTGCCAATCAATTTAGATCAATTAGGGTTTACACTTAATATTGGTTACAACACCTGGAATATCGGCTTGTACAAATCTTTAAGGCCATTTTTCAATAAAAATATTCAGTCTTTACCTCAGTCATTAGAACATTTCAAAGTAGGCCTTATTTTTTACATATT
>CACGNO010000025.1 GCA_902574335.1 uncultured Bacteroidota bacterium | reverse complement strand
ATAATAGAGAGAATAAACTTGTTGAAAAAATAAAAAAATCCAGAGTCCCTGTATTATTGATTTTAAATAAAGTTGATAAAGTAGATCAGAGAACTCTTGAGGAAGAAAGTGAATTTTGGAAAACTGAATTAAATGATACTGAGATTTGGTTAATTTCTGCCAAAGAAAATTTTAATATCCAAAATTTAAAAGAAAGGTTAATCGATCTATTACCAGCTGGACCCAAATACTTTCCAGAGGAGACTTGGACCGATAAAAGCGAAAGGTTTTTTGTAAATGAAATTATCAGAGAAAAAATATTTAAAATCTACAGTCAAGAAATTCCTTATGCTACAGAGGTCGTAACTGAAAGTTTTAAAATAAAAAATAAGGTTATTAAAATTTCTTCATTGATTATTGTTGAAAGGGATTCTCAGAAAGGAATTATCATAGGTAATAGAGGTCAATCAATAAAAAAAGTTGGTACTGAATCAAGAAAAAATCTTGAGATATTTTTCAATAAAAAAGTTTTTCTAGAATTAAATGTAAAAGTCATTAAGGACTGGAGGAAAAATAGTAACCAACTAAAAAAGTTAGGATATAATTAAATGAATAAAATTGTCGCCATAGTAGGAAGACCAAATGTCGGAAAATCGACACTTTTCAATAGGCTTATAAAAAGTAACGATGCTATTGTCGATTCGGAAAGTGGTGTTACTAGAGATAGACACTATTCTTTGTCAGACTGGAATGGAAAGGTTTTTACTTTAATAGATACTGGTGGTTATGTAATTGGTGGAGATGATAGTTATGAGAAAGAAATTGATAATCAAGTTATGATTGCTCTTGATGAATGTGATAAAGTAATTTTTGTAGTAGACGTTAATGATGGAATTACCTCACTAGACAAGGACATAAGTAAACTATTACATAAAACGGATAAAACTGTAATAATAGCAGTTAATAAGGTAGACAAAACAACAATGATCAATGACTCACTAGAATTTTTTAAACTTGGTTTTGAAAAGGTTTTTGGTATTTCTGCAATAAACGGAAGTGGAACAGGTGATTTATTGGATGAATTGGTACACGATTTTGAAATTGAAAAAGAAAAAGAAAAAGAGGATATACCATCATTTGCAGTTGTAGGTAGACCTAATGCTGGTAAATCAACTTTCATAAATACCTTGATAGGTGAAGATAGAAATATTGTAAAAGATGAACCAGGCACAACAAGGGATAGTATTGATACTTATTATAACAAGTTTGATTTAGAATTCAAATTGATTGACACAGCTGGAATCAGAAAGAAATCAAAAATTAATAATGATCTAGAATTTTATTCTGTAGTTAGATCAATTAAGGCTATTGAAAATAGTGATGTTTGTTTATTAATAATGGATGCCACAAGAAGCTTTGATACTCAAATAAAAAATATTTTCTGGTTAGCTCACCGAAGAAATAAAGGAATTGTGATATTGGTTAATAAGTGGGATTTAATTAGTGGTGAAAATAAGTCTACAATTGAATTTGAAAAAAAGATAAGAGAAGAAATTAAACCATTTACAGATATTCACATTGTTTTTATTTCATGCATAAAAAAACAAAGAATCTTAAAATCTTTAAAATTTGCTATTGAGACATATAACAATCGAAGAAGAAAAGTAAAAACAAGTAAACTAAATAGTGATTTATTACCAATAATTGAGAGAAATCCTCCACCTTCAAACAAAGGAAAATTTGTAAAAATTAAATATTGCAGTCAAATTCCTTCACACTATCCACAATTTGTTTTTACCTCCAGTCTCCCACAATATATGAAGGAACCTTATAAGAGATTTTTAGAAAATAAAATCAGAGATTTGTACAACTTTACAGGCAGTCCTATTAATATTTACAGTAGAAAAAAATAATTAAAGCTCTTTCTCAATACTGATTAACTTCTGCTTTATTTTCTCCAACTTTTTTACGACTTGAACAACATCTTTACTTGATTCAAGTTTTTTCTTGGCACCCTCAATTTTAAAACCTTTAATTTTAACTAAATCGTAAATTAGTTTGATGTTTTTTAAATCAACAGAGCTATATTTTCGTGTACCCTTAGAGCTTTTTTTTGGATTTAAAATTTCAAATTCTTTCTCCCAAAATCTTAAAAGAGATGGTTTAATATTAAAAGCCTTTGAAATTTCTCCTATATTGTAATACAACTTCTCTGGAAGATCAATTTCCATGTTTAATCTAAAGATTGATTTTCTTGTACCGAAATTCTTAAAACTTCATCAAATTCTTCAGGAGTTAAATTTCCATAGAAATAATTTACAGGGTTTACACTTCTACCATCCTTTATTACTTCATAATGTAAATGAAGGCCTTTGGATCTTCCTGTATTTCCGACAAAACCAATAATATCTCCTTTTTTGACGTTTTGGCCTCTTTTTACGTTATAGGAGTTTAGGTGGGCGTAAAGAGTAACGAAACCATATCCATGATCAATTCTTATATGCTTTCCGTATCCGGTTGAGCGACTATCTGCTCTAACTATTATACCATTACTAGCCGCATAAACTGGTGTGTTTCTTGGTGCAGAAAAATCCATTCCCTTGTGCATCTTTCTAGACTTATCAAATGGATCTGTTCTCATCCCAAAACCAGATGCAATCCTGGTTAAATCATTATTTTTAATAGGCTGAATCGATGGAATGGCAGCTAACATTTTCTCTTTGTCTTTAACTAATTTTTCAATATCATCTAGTGATTTAGATTGAATTACTAACTGTTTGGTTAAAACATCAATTTTTTTAGTTGTTTCAATTACTAAATCAGAATTTTCATAACCCTCCAAATCAGCATATCTATTTATTCCACCAAAACCAGCTTTTCTTATGTCTTCATCAATTGGATTAGCTTCAAATAGAACTCTATATATGTTGTTATCTCTTTCTTCAATATTTTCTAAAACATTCTCAAGTTGTGAAAGTTTTTTGGTTAGTAAATCAAATTGTAATTCATAATTTTTAAGTTCCCTAGCTTGACTTAGCTCTGTAGGTGTGTTAATTAATGGGGAATACAATAGCACTAGTAGGCAAATTGAACCAAAAAATGAAGAGGCTAAAACAAATGATAAAAAATTTAAAAACCTTTCTTTTGAAGATAATTTTATCTCTTTATATGAAAGAGATTTTTTATCATAATAAAATTTTGATTTACTCATAAAAAAATGACTTTTGTTTAAGTTGTCACTATTTATTTTTTACTTTGTAAATATAAAGATTCTATTTGTAAGATAAATTTCAATGAATTCTAACCTTATCAGATCTAGTTTTATAAAGTTTTTTGAGGAAAAAGGTCACTCTTTCATCCAATCCTCATCTATAGTTGCAAAGAATGACCCATCACTAATGTTTACCAATGCGGGTATGAATCAGTTCAAAAACATCTTTTTAGGAAATGAGTCTAGTAAAGTAAAACGTGTCGCTAACTCTCAGAAATGTTTAAGAGTTTCAGGAAAACATAACGATTTAGAGGAAGTTGGTGCTGATCATTACCATCATACCATGTTTGAAATGCTAGGTAATTGGAGTTTTGGCGATTATTTTAAAAAAGAGATTATCAATTGGAGTTTAGAAATTTTGACTAAAGTTTATAAACTAAATAAAGATGATTTATATGTAACAGTTTTTGAAGGTAATAAAGAAGATCAATTAGATAAAGATTTAGAAGCATATAATTTTTGGTCTGAAATAATTGATAAGGAAAAAATTGTTCTTGGAGACAAAAAAGATAATTTTTGGGAAATGGGTGATACAGGACCATGTGGCCCATGTTCAGAAATACACATTGATTTAAGATCTTCTGATGATAAAAATAAAATACCAGGCCAAGATCTTGTAAATAAAGACCACCCAGAGGTTATTGAATTATGGAATTTGGTATTTATTCAATATAATAGAAAAGCTAATGGTAAACTAGAAGAATTACCTAACAAACACATAGACACAGGTATGGGGTTTGAAAGATTAGCAAGAATTGTTCAAAATAAAGATTCAAATTACGATACAGATGTTTTCTTGCCATTAATTGAAGAAATATCTAAAATTACAGGAATTAAATATGGAAATGATTCTAAAGATGATGTTGCATTTAGAGTAATTGCTGACCATGTTAGGGCTGTTTCTTTTTGCATAGCAGATGGTCAAATACCTGGTAATAGTGGATCATCATATGTAATAAGAAGAATATTGAGGAGAGCTATTAGATATGGATACACATTTTTAAATCAGTCTCAACCCTTTATTTATAGACTTGTAAAAATTCTATCAAAGCAATTTGCCAATCATTTTAATGAGATTCAAAATCAACAAGAACTTATAGAGTCAATCATATTGGAGGAGGAGAAATCATTTTTAAGAACTCTTCAATCTGGAATTGAGAGATTGGGTATTATGACTAAAAATTCTAAGTCAAAAAAACTATCTGGAAAAGATGTCTTTGAATTATTTGACACATATGGATTTCCAGCCGACCTGACGTCATTGATTTTGAAAGAAAATAAAATGTCATTTAATTTAAATGAATTTGAAGCTGAACTTGAGAAACAACGTTCAAGGTCAAAAAAATCCTCACAAAACGTAACATCTGATTGGGTAATTTTAAACGATGATCAATCTGATACTTTTTCAGGATATGATAATTTAACTTTAAAAACACGGGTAAATCAGTATAGATATGTTAAGTTTAAAGATCAAGAAATATGTCAATTAGTTTTAGAAAACACACCATTTTATCCTGAGGGAGGCGGTCAGTCTGGTGATAAAGGAAAGTTAGTTTTTGAAAATAATAATGAATTGCTAATTACTGATACTAAGAAGGAAAATGGAAAGATTTTACACTTTTCAAAAAAACCTGATTTTGATATTTCATGTAATGTTAAAGCATCCGTTGATTCATTTGTAAGAAATGAATGCTCATCAAACCATTCATCTACACACTTACTTCATCAAGCACTAAGAAATGTTTTAGGAAACCATGTTGAACAAAAAGGTTCATCTGTTACACCCGAAGGATTGAGATTTGATTTTTCACACTTCAAAAAGATAGATAATGATCAAATAAAAGAAATCGAAACTTATGTAAACAATAGAATTGATGACTCAATTGAACTTGAAGAGAATAGGAATGAGAATTATAATAATGCTATTGATAATGGTGCAATTGGATTATTCGGCGAAAAATACGGAAAAACAGTTAGGACCATCAAGTTCGGAGATTCCTATGAATTATGTGGAGGAACACATGTTAGAAATACGATGAATATCAGAAATTTTTTAATTATTTCTGAAAGCTCAATCGCTTCAGGAATTAGACGTATTGAGGCAATTTCTGGAAAAAAATCTATAAATTATTTATCTGATAGAAATAATGAAATTAATCAGCTTAAATCAATTCTATCTTCCAATAAAGGAACTGTAGATTCTGTAAGAAATTTGAAAAATGAGAATTCAGAATTATCTAAAATTCTAAAGAAAAGTCAAAAAAAATTGACTCAGTTTTACTCTGAACACTTTTTACAAAAGTTTAAAAAAGTTGAAGCCACATATCTATTAATTGAAAAAGTGGAAATGGATAATGATCTAATGAGATCTTTATCCTTTGATTTAATTAATAAGATTAGAGATTCAATAATTATTTTTTATTCAAAGGACTCCAACAATTTGAATATTATTTGTAATGTTTCAAAAACGTTGAATGACAATATTAAAATTGATGCAGCTAAAATAATTTCTTCTCTATGTTCAGCTATTGGTGGCGCTGGAGGAGGTCAAAAACACTACGCTAGTGGATCTGCTCCTTTCAAAAAAGACATTGAAGAAACAATTGAAAATATTCTAAAAGAAATATTATAAGTTTTTGGAAGGATAAGATTCTAAAAGTTTGGAAACGAAATTATTTATTAATTCATCTCTACTTAATTTATTAGAACTGAGTGATCCAGATCCATTTCCCTGCCACAATAAAGAACCTGTTTTTGCATCAATGACATCAATATATAATAAACCAACAATCCTGGAGCTTGGTTTGTAAGTTGTTGATATTGTTGGACCATACCATCCGTAGTAAGGAAAATCATTATATCGATTAATGTAAACGTCTTCTCTTGATTTTGTATCAACATTGATTATTAAATCAGGATTGTTAGAACTGACATATCCTTTATTTTGCATAAGAGTTTCGATAGAGCTTAAGATTCTTTTTTTATCTAAATCGGAGATTTCTAATTTTTTAATCTGAGATTTTGAAAAAGCAAAAGATGTATAATTTGAAAAATTTGCAGATGAGTCAAAATCTGTAATAACTTTTACTGAGGAACATGAAACAATAATTAGAAAAAAAAACAATAATGATAATAATCTTTTCATATCAATTAAATTGCAATAACTATGCCTAAACATGAATTTATTTGAAAGTAATTAATATTTTTAATATATCTAAATGAAACTCGTTTTAAAAAATAAGCTAGTTATTTCATTAATATTCTTGTTAACATTTACTAGTTGCAGCATAATTAAATTTCCATTTAAGGCAGTAAAAAAAGTAAGTAAATCAACTGCTATCAAAAAAAACAAATCTGTTCAACTTGAAAGATTTTTGAAAAATATGTCAAGTGAAGAGCGTAAGAAATGGTATATAAAAACTTATTCTAGTATTGCAACTGAACAAATGAAAAAATATAAAATTCCTGCAAGTATAATTTTAGCTCAGGGACTTGTTGAGTCTGGAGCAGGTGCTAGTAATTTAGCTCTAAAATCCAATAATCATTTTGGAATAAAATGTCATCAAGAGTGGAGAGGAAAAAAGGTTTACCATGATGATGACAAAAAAAATGAATGTTTCAGAAAATACAAGAATCCTGTAGAAAGCTATAAAGACCACTCCGAATTTCTTACCACAAGAGGTAGATATTCATTTTTGTTTAGATTGCCAATAAAAGATTATGTTGGTTGGTCAAAGGGTCTATCAAAAGCTGGTTACGCAACTGACCCTAAATACCCAGAAAAGTTAATTAGTGTAATTGAACGTTATAGCTTGTGGAAGTATGACGGATCAAAAAAACAATCATCTAAAAATAAAAAGGAGAAAAAGAAAAAGGTTAAAGATGACGCAAATTATACTGTTAGAAAAGGAGATACATTGTACTCTCTTTCAAAAAAATACAATATTTCAATAGATGAGATTAAAAAAAACAATAATCTCAAAAACAATCAATTGTCAATAGGTCAAAAATTAAAAATCTAACCTGTTTTCATAGCATCATCAATCATTGCAATACAATAATTTAAATGACTTTTTAAAACCTTGTCTGAGTATCTTTTTACTGCTTTATTTAAATCTTTCTTTAAATCCAGAAGAGTACCCATAGTTATTGATCTTATGTCAGAAACATCAACCTTTATAGTGGTGATATATGAACCCCATCCAGGCCTTGTAGGTGGCTGCTCATTTTTCATTATATAACCTAACCTAGAAATAAAACTTTTTTGCAGGTTTCTTCTGTAAACATCTATTGATCTATTGTTTTTCAATTCAGACCAAATACCATCTTTTAGATCAATCATCATTTCATTTAATGAATATGCATTGTTTCCGTTCAATGCTTCATTTTCAATCATTCTTGCCATTCTCCCAAAATCAAGAATTCTACTTAAATAGCTAGATTGTGTAGATCTGATTCGATTTGTTGTTCCAGCATATTCAATTTTATTCAATATATTTTTATCAATCATCCAATAAGGAGTTTCAAATAGGTGTTTATTTAAAAAGTTTACACATGCTTTTTGATGATTTTTATCCACATGTGTATAAACAGCGCCATCTTGATCGGATGTTTTATAAAACTGGTAAACTCCACCAATATTTGTGGCAACATGTCCCATATATCTTCTAAATTGTCCTAGTACCTGACCATAGATATATTCCATTTCATCATAGGTTTCACCATCTTCAGTTGTCCACTCTATAAGCTTAGGTAGAATTCTTTTTAAATTTTTAATACCATATTCGCTAGCCTTTATTGCATCATCACCTAAATCCTCAGTTTGAGAACTTGGATCTATACTTCCGCTTGGTCCAAATCTATATGTCAAATCATCTTCCTTTTCTCTAATCCAACTTCTTAATATTTCCTTTTCTTCTAAATCAGATACACCAAGAATAGGTTTGTAGCCCCACATGACTGAGTATTTATCATAAATTCCAACATTTGGAGTTTCCCAATCAGACGGCATCAAAGCAACCCCTTTATCTTCAGGTTGAGCAACATAATTAAACCTAGCATAATCCATTATTGATGGAGAAGTACCATATTTTTTTGTAAATGTTGCAGATCTTAATGAATCAACTGGATATGCACTACTACTTCCCATATTATGAGGAAGTCCAATTGTATGTCCAAATTCATGAGATGATACAAATCTTATTAATTCACCCATAACTTCATTTCTAAATTCAACTCCTCTAGCTTTGGGATCAACTGCTGATGTTTGAACAAAATACCAATTTCTTAATAATTTCATTACATTATGATACCAGTTAATATCAGATTCTATTATTTCACCAGACCTAGGATCACTAACGTGAGGACCATTAGCATTTAATGTTGATGATGCAAGATATCTAACAGTAGAGTATCTGACATCCTCTGGACTCCAATCTGGATCCTCTTCTTTCGTTGGTGGGTCTTTACATATCACAGCATTTTTAAAACCAGCCTCCTCAAAAGCTGCATTCCAATCTTCAATTCCCTGTTTGAGATATTTTCTCCATTTTTTTGGAGTAGCTCTATCAATGTAATATACTATTGGTTTTTTGGGTTCAACTAATTCACCATTTTTAAACTTTTCAATATCCTCATCTTTAACTTCTAATCTCCATCTGTCAAGATAAGTAACAGTTTCGGCTTCTTGATTATCGATTCCATAGTCAGTTTGACTTGTTGTAAACCATCCAACTCTTTCATCAAAATATCTTCTTTTCATTGGTTTTTTTGGGAGCAATATCATGGAGTTATTAAGTAACATTGAAATTTGACCGTTCTTTGCATCCGATGATTTGTAGGTTTTTATATGTTTAGCCTCAATATTAAGTGGAAAACTTCTTATTGATTCAATAAATGATAATTTTGTATCAAGACTAGAAATCTTATTTCTTTTTCTGTAAGACTGTGGATATCCAAATGATTTTACATCACTCTTGTATAAATTTGTAACATCAATCACATAAGTGTTCCTGTCTTTATTTTCAACCTCAATTTTAAAACTAGATATAATAGGTTCAAAATTAGCATTAGATACCGCCTCTTTTATCGGAAGTGAATCTGAAGCATAATTTGAAAATGAAAGCTCTTTGAGTAGTAAATTTTTATCAAATTTCTGCCAACTCAATACTTGTTCGCTTAATTTGTGTGCTCCCAATGGAATCTCTTTTGCCATTTTAGCAATCCTAGTTACCATCAACATATCTCTATCAAGTAAGCTATCGTGTATTTCATAATAGTATTTTTCATCAACCTTATGAACATAAAATAAACCTTCATCAGTTATGGCTTTATCAGTAATTACATCAGAATAAGTTTTTTCTTTTTTGTCCTTATCAGATTTTTCTGGTTTTTTTTGTGAATACGTGTTAGGGCTAAATAAAATTAGAGCTAAAACTAGTGTAAGAATATATTTGTTAGTCTTCATAATATTAGTTGAAAAGTGAAATTTTAAATTACAAAAAAAATAATAAATCGTTTAAACGATCTCTACGAATAGACCCTGATCGTCCTTTGAGACTTTAACTAAGTTATTTTTAGTGAGTAGTTTTATGCTTTTGTCCCATTTTTTATTACTTAAACCTGAAGTCTCCTTTAAGGAAAGTAAATCAGTTTTCTTTAATTCTTTTACCTTGTCGTAAATGAATTTTTCATCTTCATTTAAATCTACTTTTAATTCATTCTCGGGTTTCATTTGAGGGAAAAAAATAACTTCCTGAATGGATTTATGGTTAGTTAGAAGCATAACTAATCTATCAATTCCAATTCCTATTCCAGAGGTTGGAGGCATGCCATATTCAAGAGATCTTACAAAGTCATAATCAATAAACATGGCTTCTTCATCTCCCTTTTCCGAGAGCTTTAGTTGGTCTTCAAATCTTTCAAGTTGATCAATTGGATCATTTAATTCAGAATAAGCATTTGCAATTTCACTACCATTTATAAGAAGTTCGAATCTTTCAGTTAGTAGCGGATTATCCCTATGTTGCTTGGTTAGTGGACTCATTTCCTTTGGATAATCTATAATAAAAGTTGGTTGTATAAACTTTGATTCACATTTTTCACCAAAAATTTCATCAATTATTTTTCCCTTACCCATAGTATCATCTATTTCAACACCAATTTTTTGTGCAGCCTCTCTTAATTCAATCTCATTTAGTGATAACGCATCTATTCCTGTTTCTTCTTTTATTGCATCAATTATCCCTATCTTTTTATAAGGACCTTTAAAGTCAATTTGTTTATCTCCATACTTAACAATAGATTTTCCATTACAATCAATTGCAACATTTTCTAATAGTTTTTCTGTAAAACTCATCATCCAGTTGTAATCTTTATAAGCTACATAGAATTCAAGATTGGTAAATTCAGGATTATGTGTTCTATCCATTCCTTCATTTCTAAAATCTTTTGCAAACTCAAAAACCCCATCAAAACCACCAACAATAAGTCTTTTTAAATATAACTCATTGGCGATTCTCATGTATAGTGGAATATTTAAAGAATTGTGGTGAGTGATAAATGGTTTTGCTGCAGCACCACCTGGAATTGGTTGAAGAATCGGTGTTTCAACCTCAATAAATTCCTCATTTTCAAGAGATGTTCTGATAGATGAAATAATTTTAGACCTTTTTATAAATGTGTCCTTTACATTTTTATTAACTATTAAGTCCACGTATCTCTGTCTATATCTAAGTTCTGGTGAAGTAAATTCATCATATACATTGCCTTCAGTATCAGTCTTTGGGAGTGGAAGTGGCTTTAATGATTTAGATAGTAATTTAAAATCTTTAACCATTATTGTTTTTTTCCCCAACCTTAGTTTTGAATAATTCACCCTCTATTCCAATTATATCTCCAATATCTAATAGTCTTTTATATAATTCATTGTATTTAGATTTGTCTTCACTAGTACAAATTTCATCCCTATTAAAGTATACTTGAATTCTTCCCGAACTATCTTGTAATTCAGCAAAGCTAGCATTACCTTGAATTCTTCTAGACATTAATCTACCAGCTACTATTACTTTACTACCTTCTTTAAAGTTGGACTTAATTGTTTTTGAATTACTAGAAATTTTGAATAAGTCAGCAGGATAAGGCTCTATCCCCAGCTCTCTAATTTTTTTGAGCTTTTCTCTTCTAATTAGCTCTTGTTCAGAAAGGTTTGACATTTTTATCAAATATAATAATATAAGACTTATTTAACGTTTATGTTTTTTAATTTTATAAAAAATTTGAA
>CACGNO010000024.1 GCA_902574335.1 uncultured Bacteroidota bacterium | reverse complement strand
AAGGAGATGCTACAAGCCTTCCATTTGACGATAATACGTTTGATGTAATATGGACGCAGCATGTTCAAATGCCCTAATAATATAAAGTGGAATTCCGTCACTATTTTCTCCAATTTGAGTCCATGGATTTTCCCATAAATTGGTTCCATTCTTTCTATCTGTCCAATCACCGTTAGATCCTATTGTCTCATTCACAACATCCATCCATTTAACATTACTTTCATTGTTAATTTTTTTGCAAAGTTCAATCAAAAACTCCTCATAGAGTTGAGTTAGCTCTTCTACTGTTCTATTATCTTCTTTTGCCCATTTTGATGATTGCGGGCCAATTGGCCCATGAGCACGCACTTCAATATTTTTGCTGTTTGCAAAATCCAAAAATGCATCCACCCTATCCCAATTCCAAACACCTGGTTCAGGATGCACTATTGTTTGTTTAAATGAATTTTCAGGTGTTGTGTATGTAAATTCTTTTAAAAAAAGTTCTTCTACGTTTGTATTAAGTTGATAATAATTTAAAGTTGCTCCAAATTTAAAAGAGTTGGAACTATAGTTGTCAGAAACAATTTTTTTAAATGCTTCAACAGTTGGTTCAGGGTCTGGATCAGGGTTTGGAACTACAACCTCAGATTCATCAGTTCCTCCTGAGCAGGAAACAAAAATTAGTATTATGTAGAAAGTAAATTTTTTCATAACTAGCATTTAATTCGATTATTTGATTAATTCATAACCTTGATTAATACCTTTTTCAATTGCAGGTACCCCCCTATCCATCCAAACTGGTTTTGCTGCTCCTTTAAGATAGTAATCAAAAAATTGTTGCATTCTAATATTAAAATCTTTTCTGTTTTGCATTTTTAAGGGCCAATGTCTTGCACCATTGTAGTTTAATAACCATGATGGTTTTCCTAACCGCCTGAGACTAACAAAGAACTCTATACCCTGATACCAAGGTACATGACCATCTTTGTCATTATGCATTATTAACAATGGAGTATTTATTTTATCAATATTATATATTGGTGAATTTTCAAAATATCTTTGAGGAAATTCCCAGGGTGTACCACCAATTCTACTTTGAGTATGCTCATATTGAAATTGTCTGCTCAATCCAGTGTCCCATCTTATTCCACCATAGGCGCTTATCATGTTAACAACTGGTGCACCTGATTCAGCAGCCTTAAAAATATCTGTTTTTGTTACTAAATAAGCTATTTGGTAACCACCCCAGCTATGTCCTTGAACTCCAATATTATCTTCATCTATAAAACCTTTATCAATTAGTGCTGTTACACCAGGAATAACACAATTGAAAGCACTTTCACCTGGATATCCAACTCTGTAATGAACATCTGGATTGAAAATAACATATCCGCGGCTGGTGTAAAAACTATAGTTTATTGATGATCTTCCAGGATTGGGAGCTCTGTGAGAATGCAAACTATTTGAACTTTTTTCATAGAAATTAACTAATAGTGGGTATTTCTTAGTTGGATCGAAATTTTCTGGTTTTATTAACATACCGGTTAATGGTATTCCATCTAAAGAATACCAATGCATTAGTTCAGCAGTTCCCCAATTATAATCTGACTGCTGTGGGTTTACATCACTTATTACAACCTCCGAAGTAAAACTTAAATCTGAAATCCTGATATCAGGAAACTCCTCAAAAGATTGTCTAGTAAACATTAAATCATCTGATAGTCTAGCCTTTTTTGGACTTGAATAACGAAATGGTCCTTTTAACAACTGATTTCCTTTACTTGTCTTAACATCAAATTCATAATAACCTGATTCTTTCGTTGACTCATTAAATGTATTTAACAGTATTTTTTTATTTACAGGAATATATTTGACTTCTGAATCTAATTTTACATATCTGTAGGATGTTTGTTTTTCACGACCTTTTGTTAAACGTTTATTTAATCCAGTCTCTGGATTAAATTCCCAAATGTCATAACGATCATAAATTAGAATCGATTTGTCATTTTTTGTCCACCCTGCTGCACCATATGATCTAGGATGATTTGGATAATCACTAAGCTCATTGTAAAATATTTTTCCCTTAGTTAATTCTGTATATTTTGATGTTTTTATGTTGTAGGTATACCATGTACTATCAACCTGATTATAACCATAAGCATATTCACCATTGGGGCTAAGTGATGCAGGACTAGGGTTGCCTTTTATTGCCAATTTTGATAGACCATTATTGACATCGACTATTGCTAAATCATTCTTGGAAAATTGTCCTGTCCATTGTGAACTTAATTGATATGGTTCTGTACTGTAAACCAAAGCATAATCGTCATTAGCATCATCAGTTAATATTGAATTGGGATATTCCTTAGATCCTATTTGAATTAACTTTTGATCTTTAAAATGAAAAACTGTTTTGAACGATTTTTTCTTGTCATTATTTAGTTGCATTTCTTGGATAGTGTAAAGTCTTGGTTCATCATAGGTCCATACCTCCACGTTTATAATTTCCTCATCTAACAATAAAGTATCTTGAACAATCTCAGGAAGAGCCAATCCAAAATAAAGTTTAGTTTCATCTCCAGAGAATTTTAGATTTCCATCAGATGAAACACGATAACCTTTAGGTGAATTTGATTTGTTTACTACTAGCATTGCTTTGTCATTTTTAAAATTCCAAGAATACAACTCATATGGTCGATTATAAGATTTTGTAGAATCAGCATCTACAACAAATGCTAAATTTTTTCCCGAATCACTAAGTGACAGTTTATAATATTTTGCCTTGTCATGTGAACTATAAACATGTTTAATGGAGTTCGAATTTAAATTCTTTATATAAACTCCAGCTTGAATTGAATCTTTAATTCCCGTTGTTGTATATGCTAAAGACTCAGATTTCTTTGAAAAAGTATAATTAGTGACATAAGGGATTGTATCTTCAACTGAACTATCAAGGTTGCGAATTACTAACGGATAACCGTTTTTTGAGCTAGGTTTTTTTAATTTTTTAGAAGATTTATTTTTGACACTAACTTCAGAATCTTGATTCTTTTTTTCTTTTTGTCCTTTAATAATTTCATATGTATATGCAATAAATCCTGACCACTTTTCTGGAATTTTATAAGATTTTACATTGCCAATTTTTTGTAAAGTGAGTTGGTCTATGCTGAAGATTCCTAAGGTATCTAATGGCATTTTATCCTTTTTCACTTTACGTCTTTTCATTTCAGTTATACTATCCTTCCATGCTTTTATTTTAAAAAGAGTAAATTTTGAGTCATATGTAAATACACCATTCTCAGATCGATCGTGGTGAAAGATTAAATTACCTTGTTTGTCCTTAAGCATCAATTTACTGTCTTTTTCCCCAGTCTGGATTGAATAAAGAATATGATTGCCTTCGGAAGCAATTTGTGGGCTTTGAATTCTATTCCAAATATCAAAGTCAGAGTGATCTAAAATTTTTTTTTGAGTAAATGAATTAAAACAAGTGAATATAAAAATTAGAGTAAATAACTTCTTCATTTAAATATAACGGTTATAGATTTTTTTGTTATACTCAAATTACATAAAATTGTAACATGAAACAAAACGCTGTACGCATATTATTATCTCTTTTAGTCTTTGGTATTTCATTTTTTATAGCAACTCTAACAAAATTAGAAATAGTAGAAAATGCAATACTACTTGCATTTTTAATTCACTGGTTGTTTTTTATTCCTGCTTACCTCCTAAAAACTGAGAAGTTTTTTGACTTAACCGGAAGTTTAACTTACATATCGATTATGGTTTATGTAGTTTACACAAAAAATAATCTTCAAGAACAATTGGGGAGTATCATTTTAGCATCTCTAGTAATTTTATGGGCTGTAAGACTAGGTAGTTTTTTATTTTTAAGAATAAAAAAAGCAGGTGAGGATAAAAGGTTTAGAGAAATAAAAACATCTTTTGCAAGGTTTTTTCTACTATGGACAATTTCAGGTATGTGGGTTTCATTTTGTTCAATGTGTGCATTAACAGCTATAGCAAGTAACGATGGTGTTATTGTAAATAACATATTTTACATTGGTTTAGTAACATTTTTAGTTGGATTATCAATTGAGATAATTGCAGATAGTCAGAAGACTAAATTTAGAAAGGATCCAAAAAACAAAGACAAATTCATTAATGAAGGTTTATGGGCAAAGTCAAGACATCCTAACTATGTTGGTGAAATTACATTGTGGGCAGGTGTTGCAATAATGTCATTTTCATCTCTTGAGGGTTGGCAATATATCAGCCTAATTTCTCCAATTTTTACTTATTTACTATTAGTTTACGTAAGTGGTGTTCCGCAACTTACGGCAAGTGGTCAAAAAAAATGGGGACACCTAGAAAGCTATCAAGAATACATCAAACACACGCCAACATTAATTTTTTAATGAAGACTTTTTTATTTATAGCTCTAATAATATGGGGAATTCCTAGTACTTTTTTTAGAAGCAAATTTCGAAAAATTGTATACCAAACAGATGATTGGAAAATTAATATTAAGCCTTTATTTAGAAAAGAAATAATAGGGCTGATATACAATCTTTATCCTGGAAATAAAGACTATATAAAAACAAGAAATAGCTACAGAATATACTTATTGATTTATCTCGCTCTGTTTTTAGTTTATTATTTCTATAAATAGATTTTGATAGGATCTTTATTAGATTTTGAATGGTAAAATTCAAAATCATACTCTTTATTTTTTATAACGATCTTGCCCTGATATTTTCCATAAAATCCATTGAATTTGAACACTTTTGCATCAATATTCTTATTGATTTGTGTATTCCATTTTTCTTTTACAAGATATTTTAGAGTATTGAAAGCTTTTTTTGGCTTTAGATCTTTAAATAAAAGTCCACCTGCATGACCTCTCCAAGCGTTTTTATCGGTCATATTCCAAAAGGTAATTGAAGTAACACTTGGATGACTAAATGCTAAAGTGTAAAAGTCCTTTAAATATTCCGACTGATATTCTTCATATTCAGGTTTGCTTTCTAAATCGAGTTCTCCACCCTTTGC
This sequence comes from uncultured Bacteroidota bacterium, assembly GCA_902574335.1. Lineage (GTDB taxonomy): Bacteria > Bacteroidota > Bacteroidia > Flavobacteriales > Flavobacteriaceae > Eutrophosalina. The sequence continues at coordinate 7,486 of CACGNO010000024.1, read as the reverse complement.
GATTACTTCATCTCTTTTTGCTAAGAAAGCTTGGTGATCTTTCCAATTTTTAAATCTTTCTGAGCTGGTAACTGTAATCTCGGTGAATTGAATGTTTTTTCCAAGAACAGCATAGTCTTCAATTTGGTTCCAAAGTTGTTCTTCAGACATTACATTATCATTCGACTGCATATGAGCCTGCATTCCGATTGAACTAAAGTTTAAATCTTTTTCAATGAAAAACTCATTTATTTTAAAGAACTCAGGGTCTTTTGCATGATAATGATTGTTTGAATAATTCTTATTTGGATTTACACTGTTAACATACTCATATATTTCTACCATAGCTGGATATATACCTCCCTTTTGCTTTATCCATTGTGTAATTGAACTTGGAGGAATATGTGGTTTAAATGGGCCTATTGGCTCATTATAAACGTCCCAATCATTAATCTGTGGATAAGAATCAATTAATCTTTTCATGTGAGCCTTAATAATACCATCTAGCTCATCAATATTCTTATAATTTCTTACCCAGTTAGGCATAGCTTCATGCCACATCAAAGGGTGACCTTTAACTCTAATGTCATTTTTTTTTGTCCATTCCAAAATTTCCTTGTAATAATTATCCATAAATTTAGAATTACTTCTCTCATCTGTTAGTTGCCAATACATGCCAATTGTTGCATAATTAAATACTTCCTTAAATCTTTCTAGGTACAAATCCCCATAATCCTGTCCCCAAAATCTTCTTAGTTGAGTGAAAGAAACTCCAAACTTAAAATCATGATTTTTTAAATCTAATTCAATACTTGATTTTGATTTCTTATTAATTTTATCATCCAAAACAAATTCTAATACAGCATCTCCTTTTCTGTTTTGTTCAATTCTTTCTTCTGCTCCATTAAGATCCCATTTTTCATGTACACTATGATCTTGTGCATTTAGAGAGAGAGACAGAATCACTGATAAAAGTGTATTTAAGAAGTATTTGTATTTCATTTTAATAATGTGAACTAAGATAATCAGATTCATTTAATTTATTTTCCAATAATCCGTCTATATCATTCCATTGTGATACTTTGTCAAGCGGATGTAATGTAGGTTTAATTAATGGCATATTATTATTTAACAAAAAGTCCTCTTGACCTATCATCCATTCATTTAAATTATTATTAAGTTTTTCTTTGACGTCTTTGTAATACGAATTTTTTGCAAGATTATATTTTTCAAAAGGATCTTTCTTTAAATCATAAAGTTCTTCATATGGAACATTAGGAAAAGCCTTTGAACCCATTTCTATAAATTTATTAATGTACTTGTTTTCACCTAAATAGTATTTATAACGATCTAAAGAATTAAAATTTAAAATAAGCTTAAATCTTCCATCACTAATCATTCTAGAGGGAAAAATTTTACCATAGCGAACATTTTGTCTAGTTGAAACCCCATATATATAATCATTAACTTCCTTTTTTTGATTTTCTAAAATTGGAAGAAAACTTTTTCCATCGAAACTTTTTGTATCTCCACCAGCAATATCAACTAATGTTGGTAAAACATCTACCATTGTTAATAAGGAATTAGATATAGTTTTTTGTTTTAATTTTCCTGGCCATCTAATTACAAAAGGAATTTTTAAGCCTTTCTGATATAAACCATATTTTCCAGTAATACCATGGTCAGAGGCATAAATAAAAACAGAATTGTCTGTAAGGTTTAACTGTTCTGATAGCTCAAGAATCTTACCTAGTTGACTATTATCACTTTTAATGTTTTGATAATAACCAGCCTTAAAATTTGGAATTTTATTTTCATATGGTTGTTTTTTTACATCTGCAATTGTATAATCCTTCTTTTGAGGATATGGACCATGTGGATAATCTGAAGCAATTATTAAACAAAAAGGTTTTTTTGAATTTTTTAAATAATTTTCAATTCCCTTTATGTTAAGTTTTTTTCCATCTATATTTCTGATAAATCTATCCCAACGAAATACACTTGGGGGATTGACATGACTTTTACCAGCAAGTACAACTTCATAACCTAAATCTTTTAGATGGTGAACAACACTTTTTGTGTTTTTTTTCACGGGGATATGATTAGCATAACAACCATTTTTTATTGGGTATAGACCCGAATAAAGCTGTGATCTACTTGGAGCACATATTGCTTGGGCAGTATGAAAATTGGTGAACTTTAAACCTTGAGAAGCCAATTTATCAACGTGTTTTGAATCTACCCTGTCATTTCCGTATATACCATAATCTAAATAATCTTGATCATCAGAAATATAAATAATAAAATTTGGTTTACTTTCATAAACTAACTCTCCTTTTGGAAGCATTAAAAGAGTGCTTAATATGAATATTAATTTTAAGAATGAGTGCATTTACAGTTTAACAAATCTAAAAAATTCTAACATTATAAATTTACTTTTTATCCGATAAATAATTAATTTTGTTGAATATATGACTGCACAAATTTGGTTGTTTATTTTTATCGGGTTAATCATTTTAGATTTTGCGTTTTCAAGTATTCTTGAATATATCAATGACAAAAATTGGAAAAATGAAATCCCTAGTGAGCTTAAAGATTTTTACAATAAAAAAAAATATTTAAAAGCTAAAGATTATAAAAAATCTAGAGGAAAAGTCTCACTAATATCATCTGTTTTAAGTACTACTTTAACATTATTTATTTTATCAACAGGTATCTATGGATACGTTAGTGATTTTATATATGAAATGAACAATTCCTCATTCATACATTCTGCAACCTTTTTCTTGTTATTTTATTTAATAAATATGATTATTAGTATTCCAATAAGCTACTATTCTACATTTGTTATTGAAGAAAGGTTTGGTTTTAACAAGACAACATTAAAAACGTTTTTTATTGATTTATTTAAAGGAACTTTGATATCACTATTAATTGGTGGTATTTTGCTTGGTGCAGCACTATTTATATACGATTATTTTAGTGAAGGTTTTTGGATTTGGTTATGGTTGGGCTTATCATTATTCATAATTTTTATGAGTATGTTTTACACCACATTAATTGTTCCTATTTTCAATAAATTAAGTCCACTAGAAAATGGTACTTTGAGAGATAAGATTCAGTCTTATTCTAAAGAAATTGGATATTCACTTAAAAACATATTCATAATCGATGGTTCAAAAAGATCTTCGAAAGCAAATGCATATTTTTCAGGCCTAGGACCAAAAAAAACAATTGCTCTGTTTGATACACTAGTTGAAAAGCATTCGGAGGAAGAATTGGTTGCAGTTCTAGCTCATGAAGTTGGACATTATAAAAAAAATCACATTAAACAAGGTATGTTTATCTCTATTATTCAAATTGGATTAATGTGTTACTTGTTTGAGCTGTGTACTAAACTACCAGAGATTACTACAGCTCTTGGAGCAGAAAATGGTGCATTCCATTTAGGTCTAATTGGATTTAGTCTTCTTTTCAGTCCAATTGGATTAATTCTTGGGATATTTGGCAACATAATTAGCAGAAAAAATGAGTTTGAAGCAGATGATTATGCTAAAAAAACTTATGATGGTGAAAGTTTAAAGTTGGCTTTAAAAAAGCTTTCTGTTGATAGTCTGACTAATCTGTATCCCCACCCACTTTATGTATTTATACATTACTCCCACCCTCCTTTATTGGAACGTTTAAAGGCATTAGGCTAAACCTTCTGTTTGTGTAAAGTTATACGTTAATCTCAACCACATCTCCATCATGTTTCCAAATTTTCGCAAATCTATAAGAACCCTGGGAGGTACCAAAATCTGTGTTTTCTAGTTTTTTATTATTATAATATAAGTTATTCATTAATGTTATCTCACCATCATCGAGTTCCAAAATCATACAACTATACTTAAAGTTTTCAATTTTAATTTCACCATCAGTTTCTAATTCAAATATTGGGCCTCCACCTTTAAAATATTGGACAGAACCAAGACAATTTTTTAACTCATCATTATACTCTGGTTCTGCGGTAAAACAATCCCCACCATCATCACTTTGCTCGATATCATTTGTTGAAAAATCTAATATTTTCCCGTTACTGTTATATATTTCAAACTCTATATCATCGTCAACACTAATCTTCTCATTTTCAAGAAAACAATTATCTGAAAGAAAGGTTTCTTCCAGTTCATGATAATCCATATCGCCATATTCAATATCATTAACCTTAATATCCTCAATGTTTGAGAACTGATAATGACATGGTGTCCCAAAAGTTTCAATAGTATATTTCATAATTCAATTTTAAAATCCCCAATTTACAAAATTTAAACACTGTACTATAGTATAACACGGACTGACATGAAAACCAACAATTTTATAATAAACCATGTTATTTCGGATGAGGTTAAAACACTGGTCTAAGAAGTATAATCTATAATAAATTGTTATAAAAACTAATTTATAACCAAGATTTTTTCAAACTCTTCGCGTGTTCAATAATTATTTTTCTTGAAGATTTATTAGGGTTTTCAATTATATCTTTTTTGATTTCTTTATCTCTATTCCAATCCCCTGTATAAGTAAATCGAAATGTTTTATAGTCATTGTAAGAATTACTATTAATTTTTTTTACTGAACATTCGTCAATAAAAAGTCGTGATTGATCTGACAAAAGATCCCGATAACAAGCATCTTTAATATTACATTTTATAATTAATTCACCCGAAAAATAAATTTTTGACCCTCCTAATTCTAATTTAAAATTATTACTTTTTTCTACATCATGTGCCCCTGAACTTACTTGCCACAGCATATCACTTGTAGTGTTTTTAATTCCGATTTTAAAGTAGAATTCGCTGAATGGATAGCTTAACCCATCTTTTAAATGTTGCCTCATATTAACGGTTTCGTAACCTGGAGTAGTTAAAACATTTGAAATTTCACTCAATTCCGAAATAGTAGAATCTAAATCCTCAACTTTAGAATTGTTTACAAAACCACTGAAGACATATTCTTGTTTTTCTTCAAAATTTAACTTTAAATATATTTTCATAGTTCAATATTTTCTATAATTTAATTTTTAAAAACATAATATACAAAATTATAACACAGCTGAAATCGTGTAAATCAGATAATTTACTAAAGTCTTCATTAGATATATTTATTTGAAAGTTTTGTTTCTAGTTTGGATTTTTTATCTCCCAACCATTCTCATAATCACGAGACCAAAATTTCATTGCTTTTTTATTTTTAATTCTTGTTGAGTTGCTGTCTATTGAGAAAGATTGATTAGATCTGTATGAAACATTCGCATAATGAACCAAGCTTTGACTAATAACTGCATCTGAAATGGGAGAAGTTAACTTTTCTCCAGACCTAATAGATTCAAAAAAGTTTTTCATATGACGCTGAGTCATATTACCTATATTTCCTCCGGATGAATAGCGATTAATATTCTCCTCTGATAAGCTGTCAAAAATTAATTCGTCTTTTAAATTATAAAGTTGATAACCGGCCCTGTTAACAAAGGCAGAACCCTCAGATCCCCATATTTTTGTTCCTCTACCTCCTTCTTTTGATTTTTCAAATGCATTTCTACTTTGACCATCCCATGTAATTGTTTTTCCATTATCAAACTTAAATTTTGCTTCCATTGTATCATACATAGTCCAACCATCATCAATAAAATGGTATTTGCCTGCATAAACATCTACATGATTAGGATAATCTACATTTAATGCCCATCGGGCAATATCTAACTCATGAGTGGCATTATTGCCAGCCTCGCCTGTACCATAATCCCAACCATACCATCTCCAATTATAATCCCAAGTATTAAAAGTATATTCTCTTCTAAGAGCAGGACCCTGAAATAAATCCCAATCTAATCCCTCAGGAACTGGAGCTAAAACTTGATTTGGTACTCTAGGCCTATTGCTATGATAGAATGCAGTTGCCTTATAAGTTTTTCCTAAAGCACCTTGATTTATTTTATCCATAAGTTCAATAGTATGAGGTGAGGATCTTTGCTGGTTACCCATTTGAACCACCTTATCAAAATATTTTTGATAAGAAACAAGCAATTCACTCTCTCTCATATTGTGACTGCATGGTTTTTCAAGATAAACGTGTTTTCCACTCTCCATAGCTTTACAAGCTCCATACGCATGCCAATGATCCGGTGTAGCCATAATAACTGCATCAACATCTTTATCATCAAATATCTTGTGAATATTTTTCTCAGATTTAACATTATCACCCGTCAAATCAAAAAATCTTTTTGAAGCTTTTACAATTTGATTATCCATAACATCACACAAGTGAGTAACTTCAATATTTTTTTGAGAAATTGCTCCACTTAGGAGTCCTGGTATTCTTCTTCCTAATCCTTGAAAAGCAATTTTAATTCTTTCATTAGAACCGATAATTTTTCTGTAAGATTTTGCTGAAAGTGAATTGACAAAAGTTAAACCTGTAACTGCCAAAGCAGATTTTTTTAGAAAATTTCGTCTATTTTTCATCCTTATATTCTCTTATTTTTATGTTTTTGAATGACACCTCATCACCATGATCCTGCAATAAAATATGACCTGTTTTTTGTTGAGCAAAGTTTTCCCATTTGGAATATTTACTATACTCTACTAAAGCTCTAAAAACTTGAGAAAAACGATTATATTCTAAGACTTTCTCATTATCAAGCCAATGTTCAACATTACCATTATTTGAAACAATTTTAGCTCTATGCCACGCACCCGGGCTGACATCTTTCCAGTTTAATTTCTTAGCCTCAATAAGGTCATATAAACTAGCTACTCCTCTATTTTTTTTAACATCCTCTTTTTTTATATTCCATTTTTCTCCCTCAAGTTCCATAACCCTGAACTTTTTTGATGCATCTAAGTGATGTTTATTGTCCAATATCTGATATTCTAAACCGATTGCTGAACCCTCCCCTTTATTTAAATCTAGGTCTACAAAATATTTAATTCCACTATTTGCTCCTTTGGTGATTTTAAAATCCAACTCCAATTCAAAATTTTCATATTTGTCTGTTGTTACTATATCACCTCCGTTCGCAGATTCTGCTCCATTAGATGATAAGATAGTTAATAAACCGTTATTTATTACCCATCCCTTTTCAGGAAAGGAATCAGTTTTTGCTCCTACCCATCCGTTTGATGTATTTCCATCAAAAATAAATTTCCAACCATCCTCTTTTTGTTTATCAGTTAGATAATTATCTACATTATTGATTTCTGGTGAATAATCTTCAACTGGGTATCTTATTTTATCTAATTCATCAGTGGCTACACGAATATTCTTCCATTTAACCTGTTTTCCCTCCAATCCTTTTTCATTAATGCTGTGAACTTGCAATGCAATGAAACCATCAGTTGAGGTGTCATCAATTAAATTTGAACATTGAATTCCATTTACCCACGTCCTTACAGTATTTCCAATTGCTTCTATTCTAATAAAATTCCATTCATCTGGAACAAAAGCAGTTCTAGCAATTGGATTTACA
>CACGNO010000023.1 GCA_902574335.1 uncultured Bacteroidota bacterium | reverse complement strand
TGAAGAGACTCAGAGTAGATTATATAAAATTAATGAACTTGAAAAAAAGCACAATGTAGCTTCACTTTCAGAGTTAATTGATAAAAAAAATGAAATTAAAAAGCTTTTAGAAAATTCAGATTATCACAATGATAAGATAAGGTTATTGGAAAATGAAATAGAACTTATTAAAAAACAGATGAACAATGTCTCAAAAAAAATAAGTTCAGCAAGAAAACTATCAAAATCTAAGATTCAGATTAGCATAGAATCAGCATTCAAAAATCTTGCATTGAAAAACTCTAAAATTGATCTTAATCTTACAGAACATGATGAATTTAATAAGAATGGTATTAACAACATCGAGGTCTTATACAGACCAAGTGAAGAGTCAAGTCCTAAAATACTTTCAAAAATTGCCTCAGGTGGAGAAAAATCACGAATATTATTTGCTTTAAAATCTATTTTATCTAAAAAAATTGATTTACCCACATTAGTTTTTGATGAAATTGATTCTGGAACGTCGGGTGAAATAGCAAATGCTATTGGTAAGATGATGAAGATTATGGGAAAAAAAATACAAATTATTGCTATAACTCACCTTCCACAGGTAGCTTCATTAGCTGATTATCATTATAAAGTTTTTAAAATAGAGAAAGAAAAAAACATAAGTACAAATATCAAAAAATTAGATACTTCAAGCAGAATTGAAGAAATTGCATCTATGATTTCAGGCGAAAATATTACAGAGTCAGCAATTAATCAAGCACAAGAGTTACTTAAATAACACTATATTTAAAAAAAAAATGAGTAATAATTTATTAAGAAATAAAAAAGGAATCATTTTTGGTGCATTGGATGAGAATTCTATTGCATGGAAGACTGCGGAAAAAATAAAAGCTCAGGGTGGAGAATTTATCCTTACTAACGCACCTGTTGCTCTAAGAATGGGCAAATTGAATGATTTAGCTAAAAAAACAAATTCTATTGTTGTTGCGGCTGATGCAACTCGTAACGATGATTTAGAAAACTTAATCGATAAAACTCTTGAACATTTTAGTGGTAAAATTGATTTTGTTTTACACTCAATCGGAATGTCAGTTAATGTTAGAAAAGGAAAGCACTATACAGACCTTAATCATGATTGGTTGACTAAAGGATGGGATGTTTCAGCAGTTTCATTTCATAAATTAATGCAAGTACTTTACAATAAAGATGCTATGAATGAATGGGGAAGTATCGTAGCTCTTTCATATATGGCGGCTCAAAGAGTTTTCCCAGATTATAATGATATGGCCGACAATAAAGCATACCTGGAATCCATTGCAAGAAGCTTTGGTTATTTTTTTGGTAAAGAAAAAAAGGTAAGAGTAAATACTATAAGCCAATCACCAACACCAACAACTGCAGGACAAGGAGTTAAAGGCTTTGATGGTTTTATAAATTATGCTGAAAAAATGTCTCCACTTGGAAATGCTACAGCAGATGAATGTGCTGATTATACTATAACTCTCTTTTCAGACCTGACAAGAAAGGTAACACTACAAAATTTATTTCATGATGGTGGTTTTAGTAATGTTGGAGTAAGTCAAGAAGTTATTGATATAGTTTCAAAGAATAGTTAATTCATCTTGTTAAAATGTTTTCAATTGGTCTAACTGGTGGAATTGGCTCTGGAAAAACTTTTATTGCAGAGATACTGAAAGCCAACTTTGATATTAAAATTTTTGATTCTGATCATAGTGCAAAAGATATAATTCAAAAAAATAAATTAGTTAAAAAAAGTATAATCTTAAATTTTGGTAAAAAATCTTACATAGATGATCAAATCAACAATAAATTTATTTCTAAAATAGTTTTTAATAATCCTGATAAACTCGTCAAATTGAACAGCATTGTTCATCCATTTGTTTTTAAAGACTTTGAAGATTTTAAATTAAAATATTCCGATAAAATAATTATTGTTGAATCTGCTTTATTGTTTGAGACTGGCATGTATTTATCAAATCATATTAATATTCTCGTTACTTCTCCTCATGAAATTAAACTTCAAAGACTAATTGTAAGAGATAAAAGAAATAAAGAAGATGTATTAAAAATAATTAAATCTCAATGGGAAGATTCCAAAAAAATAGAACTTGCTGATTTTGTAATTGAGAATATTAATAAATTAGAAACTGAAAAAAAAGTAAAAAAATTAATGAGTAATATTATGTCTAAGTATGAAGAAAATTAGTTTTTCATTATTGATTTTTTTGATGACTACTGCGTTGATTGGTATTATTTTAGTACAGAGCTTCTGGATAAAAACTACCATTGACACAAAGGAAAGACAGTTTTCGTTGAATGTTAATCAAGCATTAAAATCTGTTAACGATGATATAAAAAGTAGAGAAATGAGTGATTATTTGGCAGTATATCAGAAATTGATTGATAGTATAGGTAGTCCAAAAGAATCTCAATTGACCTCTGTATTCCAGTACGTAAACAGGAATCGAAATACAAATAAGACCTACATATATTCTCAAGGTATTTTAGAGGATGATTATAATATCACCTCTAATTTGATAGAACCAATTAGTGATGATTCTTTATCGATTATTGACTACACTAAGCTAAAAACGACGACAATTATTGATGATGCTTTTGATAGAGAAATGCAGAATATGACCTCAATTGAAAGATTACAGAGAGTTGAAAAAATGTCATTAATTGATCAAGCAAAGTATTCATCAATTTTTAGTGACTTAGCAGCTCTAAAACCCATTCACAAAAGAGTTAGTAATGTAGAAATTGAATTACTACTTCAAAAAGAATTTAACGATAGAGATTTAGATTTAGATTTTGACTACAGGGTGTTTAATGGTGAATTAGCCACAAAAGTTGGTTCAGATCGGTATACAAACTTGGAGGGCTTGGACAAATATAGTATGCCTCTTTTTGATGATGATGAAGGTGTAAGTGAATATTCACTTGTTGTGGGGTTCCCCAATAGAACACATTATTTAAGATCATCTATTTCATACTTGATTATTTTATCTGTTTTATTTACACTAACTATTATTTTATCTTTTTATTTCACTGTATTAAACTCTATCAAACAAAAGAATATTTCTGAGATGAAAACAGATTTTATTAATAATATGACTCATGAATTTAAAACCCCTATAGCAACCATTGATTTAGCATTAAATGCTATAAAAAATGAAAAAGTAAAACAAGATGAGGAGCTAAAAAACAAGTATTTAAATGTGATCAATGAAGAAAATAAAAGGATGAACAAACAAGTTGAAAATGTATTAAAAATATCTCAACTTGATAAAAATAAAATTATCTTAATAAAAAAAGAAAATGATTTACACAAAGTAATTAATGAGGCTGCAAAAAGAATATCTCTTTTACTTAAAACCAAAGATGGTAGTATTAACTTTAATTATAATGCTGATAAATCAATAATTGATTTATCTTTTGAAGACTTAACAAATGTATTTGTTAATATTTTTGAAAATTCTATAAAATATTCAGCTTCAGAACCTAAAATTGATGTCGCAACAATAAATGAAAACAATAATATAATAATTTGCATTAGTGATAATGGTATGGGTATGTCTAATAAGGTAAAATCAAAAATATTTGATGAGTTTTATAGGGTTTCCCAGGGTAATATTCACAATGTTAAAGGTCATGGATTAGGCTTGTCATTTGTTAAAAAAATTATTGACTTACATAATGGTACAATTTCTGTATCAAGTGAGTTAGGAAAAGGATCAGAATTTAAAATTATTTTTAAAATATAATGCCTGCAAAGAAAAAAATATTATTAGTTGAGGATGATCATAACTTTGGATCAATTCTTAGAGATTATTTAACCCTACACTCATATGAAACAACCTTAGCTAAAAATGGTATTGAAGGTTTAGAAAAGTTTAGGAAGTATAATTATGATCTTTGTATTCTTGATGTAATGATGCCTTTTAAAGATGGTTTTTCATTGGCCTCAGACATTAGATCAATCAATCAAGAAATTCCAATAATCTTTTTAACGGCAAAATCATTAAAACAGGATGTGGTAAAAGGATTTAAAATTGGAGCCGATGATTACTTAATTAAACCTTTTGATTCGGAAATACTATTATTTAAATTAAAATCAATTTTTAAAAGAAAAATATCCTCAAAAAAACCAACTGATAATAAAGTCGATTATGTTTTTTCATCTTTTACATATAATTCAAAATTTAGAGAACTACAATTTAAAAAAGATAATCCTGTTACTCTATCTCCAAAGGAGGGCAAATTATTAACACTTTTGTTAGACAACATAAATGATTTGACAACTCGTGAGGAAGCTCTAGTAAAAATTTGGAATGACGATAACTATTTTACATCTAGAAGCATGGATGTATATGTAACTAAAATCCGAAAATATTTGAGTAAGGACCCCAAAATAAAGATTGAAAATATTCATGGAAAAGGGTTCAGGTTTTCTGTTTAATTTTAGCTTCTTGGATGATATTTTAAAACAGAATCAATTAAGTGTTTGCTTTTCACATGTAGGTATTTTTCAGTCGTGACAATATTTTCATGACCCATCATTTTTTGAATACTTATTATATCTGCCCCATTTTCTATCAAATGAGTTGCAAATGAATGTCGAAGAACGTGTGGACTAATCTTTTTTTTGAGTCCAATATTATTAGCAAGATTATTCAAAATCGTATAAATCATTACTCTGGTTAGTTTTTTTCCTCTGTTATTAATAAAAAGAGTATCCTCATAACCTTTTTTTATTTTCTTAAAATTTCTAATTGATTCAATATATTCAACAATTAGTTTTTTTGCAGTTTTACTAACAGGCACAAACCTTTCTTTATTTCCTTTTCCCAATACTTTAATCAAATTTTCATCCAAGAATAAATCCGATATTTTTAAATCTATTAATTCTGATACTCTCAAACCACAACTGTATAAAATTTCAATTATAGTTTCATTCCTTAATCCATTATTTTTATTTAATCCTGCATTAGCAATTAATGAATCGATCTCCTTAGTTGTTAGAGTTGTAGGTATTGATGTGCCAATCTTTGGGTAATCAATTTTTTCAAGTGGATTTTCAATTATAATTTTTTCAAGAATCATAAAGTCAAAAAATAAATTTAAACTAGAAATCAATCTTCCTTGCGTGCTTGATTTTATTTTTTTTGATTGTGAATACAAGAATTCTCTAATCAAATCAGTGTTGATTTGATTTGGCTTGTATTTAATAGTTTTCAGATCTAAATAGTCTATTAGTTTTTTTAAGTCTGAGAGATAACTTGAAATGGTATTTTTTGAAAGGTTTCTTTCAAATTTTAAAAAATTTTCAAATTCTTTTGATGATGTATTCCATTTCATGTCAATAAATAATACTTTTATAAATAAGTTTATCAATTATTGTTATGAAAATACAAATAATTAATGGTCCTAATTTAAATCTTCTGGGTGTTAGAGAAAAAGATATTTATGGTAGTTTATCATTTGATGAATATTTTCTAAAACTCAAAACCAAGTTTAAAAATATTGAGTTATTTAATTATCAATCTAACATTGAAGGAGAGTTAATTAATAAAATTCAAGATGTTGGATTTGATTTTGATGGTATTATATTAAATGCTGCAGCATATACACACACATCTATTGGGATAGCAGATTCAATTAGAGGAATTACTTCACCTGTTATTGAAGTTCATATATCAAACACTAAATCGAGGGAGGATTTTAGAAAAAAATCATTTATTAGTCCACACGCAAAAGGAGTAATTCAAGGTTTTGGATTGTATGGTTATGACTTAGCTATTTTGAGTTTTCTAAATGACTAAAATTATAAATGTATAACCTCATCATAAGCATCTGCAACCGCTTCCATAACAGCTTCGCTTAGAGTTGGATGAGGGTGTATAGCTTTTAGTACTTCATGTCCCGTAGTTTCTAACTTTCTGCCTACGACAGCTTCTGAAATCATTTCTGTGACATTAGAACCAATCATGTGACACCCAAGCCATTCTCCGTACTTTGAATCAAAAATTACTTTAACAAATCCATCAGATTGACCTGAAGCCTGTGCTTTTCCAGAAGCACTAAAAGGAAATTTACCAACTTTTATGTCATATCCCTCGTTAAGTGCTTTTTCTTCTGTATAACCCACAGATGCAACTTCTGGTTTGCAATATGTACATCCTGGTATGTTATTGTAATCGATTGGATTTGGATTTAGACCTTTAATATTTTCTATACAAGTTATTCCTTCAGCTGATGCTACATGAGCCAAAGCTGGTCCAGAAACTACATCGCCAATTGCATAAATATTATCAATATTTGTTCTATAATAATTATCAATTTTAATTTTATCATTTTCAACCTCAATGCCAAGATCTTCTAGACCTATGTCTTCAATATTTGATTTGATACCAACTGCACTTAAAACAACATCAGCAGAAATAGTTAATGTTTCTTTTTTATTTTCAACTTTGACATCAACTTTATCTCCAACGATTTCTGATCCAGTTACTTTGGTTGAGCAAAGAATATTTATGCCTGATTTTTTTAATATTTTTTCTAATTCCTTGGAAATATCTTTATCCTCATTTGGAGCAATATTTTTTTCATATTCAACTAATGTAACTTTTGTGCCCATTGAATTATAAAAATATGCAAATTCAACACCTATAGCTCCTGACCCAACTATTATCATTTCCTTTGGTTGTTTATCTAAAACCATAGCCTTTCTATAACCTATAATTTTTTCTCCATCTTTTTTAAGAGAATCAATATCTCTCGATCTTGCACCTGTAGCTATTATAATATGTTCTGCACTAACATTTATTGTTTTCTCATCATTAGTGACAGTAATGGTTTTATCTAAGTTAAGCTTCCCAAAACCACTGTAAACTTTTATTTTGTTTTTTTTCATTAGGAAATTTACACCCTTACTCATAGTTTCAGCAACAGTTCTGCTCCTTTTAATAACTTTTTCAAAATTCTTAGAAAAATTTTCAACTTCAATTCCATAACTCTCAGCGTGATTAAGATACTCATATACCTCTGCAGATTTTAAAAGAGCTTTCGTAGGAATACATCCCCAGTTTAGGCAAATACCCCCTAAACTTTCTTTTTCGATTATTGCAGTATTAAAGCCTAATTGTGATGCTCTGATTGCCGTTACGTATCCGCCTGGGCCGCTTCCTAAAATTACTACATCATGATTTTCCATATTATTTATTTTTTAAAATTTAAACTTGCTGAATTTACACAGTACCTCATTCCAGTTTCAGTAGGTCCATCATTAAATACATGACCTAGGTGTCCATCACATTTAGAACACAATATCTCAGTTCTAATTCTGCTTAATGAATTATCTTCTTTATAAACAACCGAACCCTTAACTGCCTTATCAAAACTTGGCCATCCACAGCCACTATCAAATTTAGAGTTGCTTTCAAACAGCAGATTACCACACCCTTTACACTTATACGATCCATCTTCAAAATGCATATTGTATTCACCAGAAAAAGGCATCTCTGTCCCTGCTTCTCTTAATATTTTATAACTAAAACTATCTAGCTTTTTTGACCAATAACTATTATCTTTCTTTGTCATGTTTTTTTAAAAACTAAAGCAACAGAATTAACACAATGTCTAATCCCGGTAGTTTCTTTAGGACCATCATTAAAGACATGCCCTAAATGACCACCACATTTCTTACATTTTATTTCAGTTCTTGGATATCCTAATTTATAATCAACGTCATACTCTAGTTTGTCACTAATTTCTCTATCAAAGCTTGGCCATCCACAATATGAATTATACTTGTGATCAGATTTATATAATGGTTCATCGCAACCAGCACAATGATAAGTTCCTTTTTCATAAAAATCATCATATTTACCAGTGTAGGGACGTTCGGTGTAAGCTTTTCTAAGGACTAGGTATGATAATTCATTAAGCTGGCTTTTCCATTCTTTGTCAGTTTTTGTAACCTCGTACTTATTTTGAGAAAAAGTAGTTTGAAAAGCAAAAACAAAAATTAGTAGTAAATAATAAACTTTATTAATATTCATTTGTATATTACAAACTACAAAAATAAGGCATATTTTCAATTAATTAAGTTCCATGACAAAAAGAATTTTTAAGAAAGGAGACCAAAAAGTTCTTAAAGCTTGGGCTTTTTACGATTGGGCTAATTCTGTTTATCCATTAGTTATTTCAACTGCAATTTTTCCAATTTTTTATGGTAGTTTATTTATTGAGAGTGACTATATAGAATTCTTGGGAATTAATTACAAAAACACAGCTTTAATCCAGCATATTACATCTCTCGTTTTTCTTTTTTTAGCTTTTTTTATCCCAATACTTTCAGGTGTTGCCGATTTTTTAGGTAATAAAAAGTTTTTTATGAAACTCTTTTGTTACTTAGGTAGTATTTCTTGTATGGGATTATATTTCTTTAATTTAGAAAACATCTACTTAGGTCTTGGGTTTTATTTTTTTGCTCTTTTTAGTTTTTGGGCAAGCCTAGTTTTTTACAATTCATATCTGCCCGATATAGCACTTCCAAAGCAGCAAGATAGAATTAGTGCTCTTGGTTATTCATACGGATACATTGGTAGTGTAATACTCTTATTATTTAATTTAACAATGGTAATGTTTCCCGAATCATTTGGTTTATCAAATGAAAACAATGAAGGCGCTATTCAAGCAATGAGAATTTCGTTTTTACTTGTCGGATTATGGTGGGCTGGTTTCAGTCAATATACCTTTTATTACTTGCCCGAAAATTTAAATAATGTAAACAAAAAGGATGCTTTAAAAAAATCTGTGATATTTAGTGGGTTTCTAGAGCTTAAGGAAGTTTGGCAAATATTGAAAATGGATATTTCAGTAAAGAAATTTTTAGTTGCCTTTTTTACTTTTAGTTGTGCTTTACAAACAATAATCCTAATAGCCACATATTTTGGTGATTCTGAAATATTATGGGGTGAAACTGATAAAAACATAGGTTTAATTCTTAGTATGCTAATTATTCAATTAATTGCCATATTTGGTGCAATGTTAACTGCCAAAGTCTCAGATAAAATTGGCAATATCAGAACACTAATCATACTCAATTTAATTTGGTTTGTTTTATGTTTAGTTGCATACTTTGTTCAGTATCCAATTGAGTTTTATTTTATTGCAGGTTTTGTGGGAATGGTAATGGGGGGAACACAAGCTTTATCAAGATCAACTTACTCAAAATTAATTCCTAAAACAGATAATACCTGTTCATATTTTTCATTTTACCAGATGTCTATGATAATCAGTGTGGTGTTAGGAACATTCATGTCTGGTGTAGTGGATCAACTAACAGGAAGTCTGAGAAATTCAATCATTGTTTTTGCTGTTATATTTATTTTAGGTGCAATATTACTCAGAGATATTAAAATGAAAAGTATATAGTATCTACATTCTATAAGTGGCATGAATCTTGAAACTTATAGTTACATCTTGTTAAATTGATTTATTACTGACAAGTTGACATAATTATGGCAAATTTTTTTGATTTTAATGCTGATTTTAGACTTGGTGAGGAAGAATCTGAATTAATTCCTCTAATGACTTCTGACGATGAGGAAGCTATTCTGAAAGAATCTCTGCCAGATTCATTACCAATCTTGCCACTCAGAAATGCTGTGTTATTTCCTGGAGTTGTTATTCCAATCTCTGCAACAAGAGATAAATCAGTCAAACTTATAAAATATGCTAATTCTAAAAACAAATTGATTGGTGTCGTATCTCAAAAAGATTCAGCTGTTTCAGACCCAACAATAAATGACATAAATAAAATTGGTACTGTCGCAAAGATTCTAAGGGTACTTCAAATGCCAGATGGTAATCTAACTATTATAATTCAAGGAAAGAAGAGGTTTTCTATTGAAAAGGTAATTTCAAAAAAACCGTTTTTAACATGTTCTATTAATGAGCTTACGGAAATAAGTCCAAAAAATGACAACAAAAAATTTATAGCTATAATTGACTCTATAAAAGATTTGGCACTAAAAATTATTGAAGAAAATCCAAGTATTCCCAGTGAAGCCTCATTTGCAATAAAAAATATTCATAGTAGCTCATTCCTTGTAAACTTTGTTTCTTCAAATATGAATATCAGTGTTTCAGAAAAGTTTAAAATATTATCAATTGATGACCTTCAAAAAAGAGCCCTCAGGTGTCTAAAATTTATGGATGTTGAATTTCAAAAATTGTCTCTGAAAAATGATATACAATCTAAAGTTAGAAATGATCTTGATCAGCAACAAAGAGAGTATTTTTTAAATCAACAATTAAAAACCATACAAGAAGAGTTAGGGGGGTCATCAAATCATCAAGATATTGATGAAATGAAATTAAAGTCAAGCTTTAAAAAATGGAATAAAGAAGTTGGAAATCACTTTAACAAGGAATTAATCAAATTACAGAGAATGAATTCTCAAGCTGCTGAGTATTCAATTCAAAGAAATTATCTCGATTTAATGTTAGATCTGCCTTGGAACGAATATTCTAAAGATAATTTTAGTTTGAATAATGCCCAAAAAACTTTAAATAAAGATCATTATGGTTTGGATGATGTCAAAAGACGAATAATTGAGCAAATTGCTGTAATGAAACTCAGAGGTGATATGAATTCACCAATACTATGTTTTTATGGGCCACCTGGAGTTGGAAAAACTTCGTTAGGTAAATCTATTGCAGAATCATTAGGAAGGGAATATGTTAGGATATCATTAGGTGGTTTAAGAGATGAGGCTGAAATAAGAGGACATAGAAAAACCTACATAGGAGCTATGCCTGGAAGAATTGTACAAAATTTGAAGAGAGTAAAAACATCTAATCCAGTATTTGTATTGGATGAAATTGATAAACTTTCAATTGGAAATCAAGGAGATCCTTCCTCAGCAATGCTTGAAGTTCTTGACCCAGAACAAAACAGTTCTTTTTATGATAATTTTTTAGAGCTTGGGTTTGATTTATCCAAGGTATTATTTATTGCTACTGCAAATAACTTGGCAACAATTCAACCTGCCCTATTAGATAGAATGGAGATAATTAACATCTCGGGATATAGTATTGAAGAAAAAGTTCAAATTGCAAAAAAACATCTAATAAATAAGCAGATATCTAATCATGGATTAAATAAGTATAAATTTAAAATTTCAGATAATGCTTTAAAAAATATTATTAACGGATACACAAGAGAATCAGGAGTTAGAAAACTTGATAAAAACATTGCTAAAGTTTGTAGGTGGATTGCGAAATCAATTGTAAAAAATGAAAAGTTTAAGGAGATTATTCAAGCCGAAGATATAAAAGAAATTTTAGGTGTTTCTAATCAACCTAGAATATATGAAAACAATGATTACGCTGGAGTTGTGACTGGTTTAGCCTGGACTCAGTATGGTGGTGAGATACTATTTGTTGAATCAACAATTTCAAAAGGAAAAGGAAATTTGTCTTTGACTGGAAATCTTGGTAAAGTCATGAAGGAATCTGCAACTATATCTTTAGAATACATAAAATCTAATGCAAAATTATTGAACATTAAAGAAAGTATATTTAATGATTACAACTTTCATTTACATGTTCCAGAAGGAGCCACGCCTAAAGATGGTCCAAGCGCTGGTGTAACAATGATTACATCTTTAGTTTCACTTTTATCCCAAAGAAAGGTGAAAAGTAAATTGGCAATGACAGGTGAAATAACTTTGAGAGGTAAAGTTTTACCCGTAGGAGGTATAAAGGAAAAAATATTAGCAGCCAAAAGAGCAAAAATAAATTCAATAATATTACCTACTGAGAATAAAAAAAATGTTGATGAAATTGATAAAAAGTACCTCAAAGGTTTGAATTTTTTCTTTGTCGAAAATATTTTAGAGGTTGTAGAGTATGCTTTGCTAAGAAAAAAAGTTTCTAATTTTAAAAAATTATAATTTTAAGAAAAACTCTTTTTTGAAAAAAACAAAAATAATAGCTATAGATGGCCCTTCATCATCTGGAAAAAGTACAATTGCCAAATTAATTGCTAGACATTTTGATTACACTTATATCGATTCAGGTTCAATATATAGAGCAATAACATATATTGCTGTAAAACATAATTTGATAGATAATTTTAAGATCGATACGTTAGCAATAATAGAAATTTTAAAAAAAACATCTATTTCTTTTTCATTTAATTCAAAAAATCAAAATATTATTAGTGTAGATGGTGTTGAACTTGATAATGAAATAAGAACTTTTAAAATTTCAAGTCTGGTAAGCTTAATTGCTGAAAAAAATGAAATTAGACAATATGTAGTAAAAATTCAAAAAGATATAAGCATTAACAAGTCTGTAGTGATGGACGGTAGAGATATTGGCTCTATTGTTTTTCCCAACGCTGATGTAAAGTTCTATCTCGATGCTTCATTAGAAAAAAGATCTGAAAGGAGATGGATGGAATTACAAAATATCGAAGATGTGTCCCTTGATGATGTAAAGAATGATCTTCATAAAAGAGACCTAAAGGATTTGAACAGGGAGTTTTCTCCTTTGGTCAAACCAAAAAATTCAATTACTGTCAACTCAGATAATTTATCAATTGAGCAAGTTGTATATAATATGATTAAAATAATTGACAAAGTTTTACACAGTTAAATAATCTAATTAAAACTTGTAATAAATATAAATTGATATTAAATTCGCCTACCTTTTAATGGGATATTAGGAGTTAAAAAGGTTTCATTTTTATTAACACCTCTTATGCTTTCCCTTAAACCTAAGTAAGCATAGGATACAATTTTTTAAATAATGCCTAAAAGCAAAAAAGAGGATGAGACTACAAAAAAATCCTCAGTAACCAAATCAAAAAATACA
>CACGNO010000022.1 GCA_902574335.1 uncultured Bacteroidota bacterium | reverse complement strand
ATGTTTTTAAAATTGAAAATGAGCCTAAAATTAAACCAAATTCAAATGAAGTAGTCAAAGTTATAACGCCTAAATTATCAAGTTTAATTAAACTAAAAATTAATTATGGTAAAACAAATAACCAAAAATTTAAAAATCCTTACTTTCTAATTGAAAATCATGTTGTCTGGGGTGCTACAGCAATGATTTTAAATGAATTTTTGTCATTATTTAAGCAATGATTTATTGTTCATATATTTGTCCATAAATCTCTTAGGTGCCACTATTTAAAAGAAACCCCTTTGGTCATATACTTTTTATTAAAACTTGGTTAATAAGAATTTTAGGTGTTCTTACTCATCAAAGATTTAAAGGATTTAATAAGCTTAAAATTGAAGGATCTGAAATTTTAAAGAAATTACCTGATAAAAATGTTTTGTTTGTTTCTAATCACCAAACATATTTTGCAGATGTTGTAGCAATGTTTCATGTTTTTAATGCAGGGCTTAGTGGAAGGGTAGATTCAATTAAAAATGTTGGTTACCTATGGAAACCTAAACTTAACATTTATTTTGTTGCAGCTAAGGAAACAATGAAAGCAGGACCACTTCCAAGAATTTTTGCATATGCAGGATCTGTCTCAATCGAAAGAACATGGAGAGATAAAGGTCAAGATGTTAATAGGCAGGTAAAAATGAGTGATATTTCTAATATTGGTGTGGCATTAAATGATGGTTGGGTAATTACTTTTCCTCAAGGCACAACAACACCATTTAAACCTATTAGAAAAGGTACTGCCTACATAATAAAAGAGTTTAAGCCTGTAGTGATTCCAATAGTAATTGATGGTTTCAGACGCTCATTTGATAAAAAAGGTATAAGAATTAAGAAAAAAGGCATATTACAAACAATGGAAATTAAAGACCCTTTAAAAATTGATTATGAAAATGATTCTGTTGAATCTATTGTTGAAAATATTGAATTTGCTATCGAACAGCATTCTTCGTTTCTAAAGGTTATTTCAAAAGAAGAATTAGCCGACTATGAAAAGATGAATAAACTAAGAAAGTGGTCTAAGAATTAATTATTTCTCAATAGTTACAGTTTTAATTGATGGATTGAATGGTACATCGATTAAATTTCCATTCATATCTGTAAGCTCTAATTTAATTTGAGTATCTCCAGCGTTTAGACCTTCAATATAATATGGAGCCCATTCATCTATCAAGAAAACAGTATCGTCAATTGTAGCTCTAACCTTATTTCCATTAGTAGATATCTCTGTATTTACTAAATAGAAATCTAAAAGAACTTTTTCAGTATCCTTCCCCTTGTAAGTGCCTTTTGGTCTACTGTAAAAAAGAAATTCATTATTTAAATCAATTGGCTCATCACTAATTTGAGTTAAAATATATGCATTTTGATTCTTGACTGATTCATGATGTGATCTGGACAAAAATGCTAGAATTACATTGTTTTCGTCTTCCATTTTTTTTGAAAAATTTTCAGAGTAGTGGGCAGAATAAGGTTCATTATTTATAATAAAATGGATATGTTGACCTTTGTCTGAATTAGCAAGTTGATAATCATATTCTGTTTCAGTTTGAACACCTAATTCATATTCCTCAAGCTCAAATGTAAACTCATATTCATTATCAACTATTTTTTGTTCAACGGATGTAATTTTTGAATTTTCGTAAGAGGGAGATCCGTTTACCTTTGTAATCGTGATTTTTGAATCTATTTTTGAATTGCATGCAAGAAAAATAAATATTTGCGATATTAGAAAAACTTTTTTTAATTGAATTCTCATATTTATTATAAATTAGATTTAATGTTTTTTAAAAATAGTAAAATATTGTTCATTTTTCTCATAATTGCTTGTTCAACATCATGTGGATTGCTAAAAGAGAATAATAGTGAAATCAAATATAAAACAACAGATTTTGATATTCATCCTCAGCCTCAATCACCAACTTACCTAAATTTAGACGAATGGTTAGTTCATCCAGAAAAAGATAATCAACCGCCATTTTTAGATAAAAATAATGGTTTGATGAATGTTGATGTCTTCTTTATAGTTCCGACATTATTCACTGACAGAAAAAATATTAATTGGAATTCTGATATATATAATGAAGATTTTACAAATATTTTGATAGAATCATCAATTAAATATCAGTCTACTGCTTGGTTAGATTCAGGCAATCTATACTCTCCTAACTACAGACAAGCACATTTTAGAGTTTTTGATGAATATCGTTGGGAGAATGGAGGAAAAAAAGCTTATAATTTAGCATATGAGGATATAAAAAAATCCTTTGAAATATTTCTTAAAAATTACAATGATGGCAAGCCAATTATAATTGCTGGTCATAGTCAGGGTTCAGGTCATGCGATAAGATTATTGCAAGATTTTTTTGATGGCAAGGAACTGAAAAACAAATTGGTTGCTGCTTATCTACCAGGAACTAAGGTAACCCAAGATGATTTTTTTGATTTACAACTAATGAATGGTCCTGATGAAACTGGTGGTTTTGTTACCTGGAATACTTTAAAAATATTAAAAAATGAGCAAAAGTTTAATTTTACTATTGACAGAGAATGGCTCGTAGATGCTTTGTGTTCAAATCCAATTACGTGGGACTCAAAAAAAACTACCGATTTTTCTAACCACAAAGGTCTTTTATTTCTAAATGGCAAGGTTTTTCCTAATGCATTAAAAATTGATAATATTGAAACAGGTGTTTTTTTAAAAACTCCAAAAATGGGTTTTTTTAGAACTCTTTTAATGTCAACACTAAAAGATTATCACAAAGCAGACATTAATTTATTTTGGGAAGATATAAGGCAAAATTCTATTTTGCGAGCAAGAGCTTATTTTAAAAATTTAGCTGAGTGATTCACCATATCCCCAGCCATCTCTGGCAGGCTCTTTTAAGTACTCATTGATATCAGAACGATTGGTTATCATCATATTGTTTGAATCATAATCTATTTTGGCCCCAAATCTTTGAGATAATGTTCCTAATAATGCCATTTCAGTAAGATCAGCTCCGTAATTAAAATTTGACTCTGGTAAATATCCGTTTTTAATAGCATCAATCCATTCATGAACTGGAGTTTCATCACCCCATTTAAGTCTTGGTATAGTCTGATCGGGCATGTTGTTTTGAAATTCTATCCATTCTTTATCAGAAACCAACAGTCTTGGGTTATTAGGTCTCCCACCAGTTAACAGAGAGTTTTTTGAACCAACCATAATCATCCCCCCACCAGCAAGCTCCTTAATTGGCCAAGATGGGTCAATATCAGGTTTATAACCTCCTTCATACCATTTCATGGTAACTTCAGGTCTTTTATCGTTTTTTGGAAATTTATATGTAACAATTGATTTTTCACAAACAAAATGGTGTTCATTTATTCTATTTTCTACAAAAGATTCAATATTGGTTGGCATACCTAAATTTAATGCCCAAAAAGGTCCATCAAGAGTATGACAAGACCAATCGCCCAATTGACCATTACCAAAGTCAAAAAATCCTCTCCAAGATTTTGGAACATAAACAGGATTATAGTCTCGTTTTTTTTGCAGGCCCCAGCCATAAATCCCAGTTTAAATGATGAGGATTTTCATGTTTAGGGGGCGGAAAACTTTCAGGCAATGACCAATAATGTCCCGGTCTGAAATCAAAGGTGCCAATCCATGCATGAACCTCTTTAACTTCACCTAGAACTCCAGCTTCATACCATTCTTTAATCTGTCTAACTCCATTAGTTGTATGTCCCTGATTACCCATTTGAGAAACAATGTTATAATATTTTGCTGCTTTCTTTAAAGTTCTGCACTCCCAAACATTGTGAGCTAATGGTTTCTCCATATACACATGTTTCCCTAACTCCATTGCAATCATGGCAGGAGCAAAGTGAGTGTGGTCAGGCGTACTAATTATGACTGCATCAATCTCTTTATGCATTTTGTCGAACATTACCCTGAAATCAGTAAATTTTTTTACATCTGGAAATAAGGACTGAATTTTTTCATATCCATCTTTTGCTCTAATATCATCGACATCACACATAGCAACAATATTTTCAGTTTCTAAAACAGGATTATAATTAGCTCTACCTCTTCCACCAACTCCAATAACGGCAATATTCAATTTACTATTAGGATTTTGACAGCTTATTAGGTTGGGAGTAATTAATGTTGCTCCTGCAAAAAGAGCAGATGATTTTAAAAAATTTCTTCTATTAAAGTAATTCATAAATTAAAAATCTCTATATGGTGAATCCAAGTATTTATTAGCTTCATCCTCAGCAAATTTTGCTTTAGAATTATCCCAATGTAGGGTTTTGCCAGGAAACCTTCCTGCTATAACACCCAACAATATGGTTTCTGTTAATCTTGATGAATATGAGAATGGAGCTGTACATTCATCTTTACCTAAACATGTATCAATAAATTGATGGTAGTGCAAATAGGATTCTTTACCATAATCTCTAACTGGAATCTCACTAAGTTCACCATTATCTACAAAAGTGCTAACATCAAAATTTTTATATTGATTATCTACAATTAATTTTGGCAGTTCCATAAAATGTGGAAGTAATAATCTTCCTTTTTCCCCAATAAACATAGCACCTTGTAGAGGAAGTTTGTCATTATTAGGCAACTTTAAGTCTTTATGTTTTTTTGGTGAACCTTTACCATCCTCCCAAATCCATTTTAGAGTTTCTGTTGTGTATTCCGTTCCAGGAAAAACATATTCCACATAATTTTTTTCAGGAAAACCAAAATTATTTGGTTTTCGACATTTATTTTTAATTGTCATTGGAACATCAAGATCTAAAGCATTATATGGTGTGTCAAAAATATGAACACCCATATCTCCGAGTGTTCCGCATCCAAAATCTACAAGTTTTCTCCACATTCCAGGGTGGTAAACTTTTTCTTTAAATGGTCTTTCTTTTGCAGTTCCTAACCACAAATTCCAATCTAAATAATCTGGAACTAAATCTGAGCCATTTGGTTCGGGCCCATCGTAACCCCAATTTTTTGGGCACCATGCTCTAACTTCACTAACCTTTCCAATAATACCTGATTTTATAAGTAATGTTGCTAACTTATAATCATAAAATGAATGCACCTGAATACCCATTTGAGTAACTAGATTTTTTTCTTCTGCTAATTTTTTCATTTTTCTAGCTTCGCTTACATGATGAGTAAGTGGCTTTTGACAGTAAACATGCTTATTGTGTTCCATGGCCATTATAGAGGCTGGAGCGTGTGTGTGATCAGGAGTAGAAACAATCACAGCGTCAATATCCTCATGTATATTTTCTAGCATTTTTCTGTAGTCTTTAAAAAGTTTTGCGTTTGGAAATAATTTTCCAGCCTCAACTAATGCTTTGTTGTCTACATCACACAAGGCATATACCTCTACTTTTTTATGTGAAGCAATATCATTAAGGTCAGCTTTACCCATTCCCCCAACTCCAATATGAGCTGTTTTAATTTTCTTATTTATTAGATTAAAAAAATTATAACTTGGAAGAAAAGGGGTGATTCCAAAGATTGAAGTGTTTTTTAAAAAATTTCGTCTATTAATCATTTTACAACTTTTTTATTTTAATGTTCTTAAACCATATAGGGCTATCGTGATCTTGTAATGCTATATATCCTTTTTTGAATTTTCCGTAATCAGGATATTTGTCCCATTTACCAGAATTTCTTCTAGTGTACCATTCATCAGAGTAGGGAACAAACGAAACTATTAATTCCCCGTTTAACCAATGTTCTACCTTTTCAGCTGTATACTTGATTTTTGTTGAATTCCATTCACCTGCAGGTTTTAATTTTTTAATTTTTTCATCAGCTGAATACATTGCATAGTCTGCACCTGATTTTTGCCAATCCTCTAATTCTGAATTATTTAATTTACCCCATCCAAAATCATCGATTAGTTGGTACTCGGGTGAAACTGCGTATGGAGCTGAGTACCCTTCTTTGACATGATAAAAAACTCCGCTATTTCCACCTACTGGTATTTTCCAGTCTAATTGTAATTCAAAATTTTCAAATTCCTCTAGGTAATATATTATATCACCACCACCTTCCCATTCATCCTCTTTTTTAAGTTGGGTATCAAAAGTTAAACAACCATCAATTGCAGCCCATTTTTTTGGAATTTCTGTTCCATTGTACGCTCTCCAGCCATCAGTGGTTTTTCCATCAAAAAGGTAAATCCATTCACTTTGATTTTTATTATTATCACATGAAATTAAAAATACTATTAATAATCCCATTATTATTCCTTTTAACCAAGAAAGCCAATAAACTTGATAATGTGAAAGTTGCATTTTAGTTCTCATTTTTTCAGCATAATTTTTATGCCATTCAGTAAAGCTTACCATATTATTTATAAGTTAAGTTAATTTTTTCAAAAAGTTTAATTTCAGCTATAAATTGCCAATCCATATTTAATGTTTGATTGGCAGTGTGATTGTGATGGTCTTGATCGAGAATGTAGTCATCTGGCTTGATGATGTTTCTGCTTTTTGCATATACTTCTTCAAATTTATTTCTGATTGAAACAAATTCATTCTCTTTATTTAACAAACTACTTAGATCATTTTTATCGTTGTCAAAATTTGAAATAACAACAAAAGTTTCATAGCTGAATAAAGCCAGTTTTGCAACTTGCTCATATACCTCTAATGCATAACTTCCTCTAATTGTTTTTGTTTTTTGCTGGTTTATTTTCTCAATTATTATTTTTAGATCTTTAATATGGTCCTTGGCAATAGATATTTTTTTATCAAATTTTTGATTCCATGCTCCTGGGTTATTGATTTCAGGAAGCTCTACAATGTGAGTTTCTAATGGCAAACTAGTTTTGGTAATTTGATTTCTATGCTTATTTTCTTTAATAAATAAATTAGCCCAATCTCTTACAGGTTTGTCTAGATCGTCAATAAATTCAAATTTTTCATCATTAAATGATGGTGAGAAAAATTTCTGACGAAATTTTGATTTAAATTCTTTAGAACTCAAATCATTTCCTCCCCAAGTGTATTCTGCAAAAGCGTAGATTCCACGTTTATAAAGTTCAAAGTGTGGCGAGTCATCATCCCATAAGGTAAGTAGCAGGCCATCAAGTTCATTTGCAACTGAATTCAAAGAAAATGATTTGATTGATTCAATATTGCTGTAATCTTGCGGCATTAAAACCCATCTGGTTTGACCAGCTGTTGCACCCATTACTTTTAGGTTGTTTTCTTTATACCAATCTATTGTTTTTAGATTTCCTTCTGCCCAGGGGTAAAAATAATTCCATCTCATGTAAATGCAGTTCTTTGGAAAATCATCAAGATATTCAGTTAATTTTTTTTCGTTATTAATCCATATGCTATCAACTTTTGCTTTTGTAAGTTTTGTGTTTCTAGTAACCATCCAAACTCCACCATGCTTTAGATACATATCATCCCAAAATATTGGTGTTCTATTGTTTTGTTTAGCAAATTCAGAAACTTTATTTAACCACAGTAGATTAAGCTCAAATCCCTTTTTTCCATCTCTATCAATAACTCTTACTTCATCACCTCCTACATGTAAAAATTGACCATATGGGGTGGCTTCCATTGCATCTTTGTAGAGGTCAAATTGAACATCATATGTTTCTGGATTTAAGGGATTGAAGGCCCAGTCATTATCTGAAACATCTCTCAGACCTTTATATTTGTCATGTTTAAGAATAAAAGAAGCATGCCCCAAACCTTGGATTAGCGGACTTATTTTAATATTTCTGTCATTGGCATAGTCACTCAAGCTCTTCCACCAAGAAATGGAATAACTATCCGGAGCAGCAATTGTTGGTCTTCTTTCATATCCTAGCTTATCCTCAAACTCTACTATTATTCCATTTATTTTAATTGAAGCTAATTCATCAATTAGTTTAAAATAATATTCTTTTTTTTCAGTATGGTGTTTAACATCTATATGTATTGATCTATATTTTAAAGAAGGAAAGTCTTTAATTGAAACAATTGGTAAATTGATGTTTTGATCATTAGAATCAGTAATTAATTGGAGTAATGAATTAAAAGAATAAAATAATCCAGCTTTATCTTTTGCTATAATTTCAATATTTTCTTTTGAAATATTTAAATGATAACCCTCATCAGCTATATCTAATTCATTGTCAATTTTAAATGATAAGTTATGTTTGCTTACTGTGCCTTTTTTCAGATTGAATGTTTGACTTAACAATACTGGAAGTTCATTTGATTCCGAGTAAAAAACAAAATCTGATTTGCTATTAAATGATGATTTTCCATCATATTCTGTGTTTTTAACAGATGGTATTAAAATAAAATCTTCTTCAATTTTGCTCTTTTGACATGAACAAAAAAAGATAAATATTAATATTATTTTGAAGACACATTTCATAGTTCAATTTGTTTTCTTTGAATTTAGTAAATAATAAAGTAAAAAAAAACCCACATGAAAGTGGGTTTTAGTGATCGCGGCACGATTCGAACGTGCGACCGTCTGCTTAGAAGGCAGATGCTCTATCCAGCTGAGCTACGCGACCAAAATAGATCGCAAATTTAATTAATTAAATTTTCTTTCCAATTGTTTTTCAGTTGATATTTAAATCTCATAAATTGAATATAGAAATAAATAAAAAAAAATTTTTATCTTACGAAAACAGTTTCGTATAAAAGTATAATTTAAAACTTTTAACAACAAAATACGATGTTATATTTATTAAAATCTATGAAAACGGTTTCGTTATTTTATTAAGTCAAACGATTTTAATAAATTCTTATTGTTAATCAAAAAATTATAAAATGAAAATCAAAAAAATTATTTTAATTTTTTTACTCTTTCCAATGATTGTTTTATCTCAAAATAATACTGTTAATGGTTTAGTAAATGATGAAAATGGCTCGCCATTACCAGGCGCAACTGTACAACTAAAAGGCTCAGAAACTATTGGTGCTATAACTGACTTTGATGGCAACTTTTCCATTTCAATTCCAACTGATGGATTACAAGTCTTAGTTGTTTCTTACATTGGATATTTAAATGAGGAAGTAGATGTTTCTAATCAAATTTCTATTACTGTTAATTTACAGCCTGACTCACAAGCTCTCGAGGAGGTTGTTGTAGTAGGTTACGGAACAGTACTTAAAAGGGATTTAACAGGATCTGTAAGTTCAGTTAAAATTGAAGATGATGTATCGAGAGCTGCAGCAACTGTGGATCAACTGCTTCAGGGTCGAGCTTCAGGAGTTCAAGTCACTCAAAATGCAGCAAATCCCAACTCTGGTGTTAGTGTTAGAATTAGAGGAACAAACAGTTTGAGAGGAAATAATGAACCTTTGTATGTTGTCGACGGAGTGATTATTTCATCTGCTGGAGAGGATGTTGGTTCAGTAGGTACCGGTAATACTGGTCAAGACCCTCAAAGTGGTTTAAACGGTATTAATCCCAGAGATATTGAAAGAATTGAAATTTTAAAAGATGCATCTGCAACAGCAATTTATGGTTCAAGAGGTGCTAATGGAGTTGTTTTGATTACAACAAAATCAGGCTCACAGGAAGACGGTAAAGGAAAGTTTAATATATACTTTACATCAACCGTAACTGATATAACAAAAACATATGACATGCTAGATGGAGTTGGTTATGCAAATTATTCCAATGCAACAAGAGCAGCAGCTGGTGAATCTCCCAGATATAGAGTTGATGGAGGTAATGTATTTACATATGTAACAAATCCTGATGGAACACCTTCTGATGTTGTTGATACTACACCAAATGAACTATACAATTGGCAGGATTACATTTACAAACAAGGAATAAGCTCTAATTTGGGAGTAACTTTTTCTGGTGCCTCAGATAATGGAGACTATTATCTTTCAGCAGGTTTTAATGATATGAATGGATTAATTGAAAATGCTAGTTTTCAAACAACTGATTTAAGACTAAATTTAAATTATGACATTAATGATAAATTAAGAGTTGAGGCTAGGCTTTCTACTTTTTTCAGTGAGTCTGATTTTGCTGAAGGAGGTGATTTAATTGGAGGTGACCAAAGTTTTGTTCAGCAAACAGTTTCTTACAACCCAATTATTGCTAATGGTCTTGAGGATGTGAGTGATTTTTTTGACGGAAATGTCTTGTCGAATCCAATTGCTTGGATAGATGATTTTACTGATGAATCTAAAGAAAATAGAGTTATTGCGTCTTTAGCTGTTAAATATAAATTTAACGTTCCTGGATTACAATATGAATTTAGAGTTGGTGGAAATTTAAGAGATAAAGATAGAAGTAGATTTTATGGCTTAACCACATGGCAAGGAGCCAACTCTAATGGTTTATACCAACAGATGAAGTTAAATGCGTTAACTTACCAGGTTAATAATTTTTTAAGATATAACAGAAATATTAACAGAAATCACAGGGTTAATGCAACATTAGGTGTTACATATGATGTTAGAGATGTTTCCAGCAGTACTTATGCTGTTCAAGATTTTGTTACTGCTCAGTTAGGTACTGATCAGCCATTTTTAGGTCAAGTAATCTCAAATCCTTTATTACTAAGAGCTGCTGATCAACAGATGTTCTCGCTTCTTGGTAGAGTTAATTATACTTTTAAAAACAAATATGTATTAACAGCAAGTTTTAGAAGAGATGGAGTTTCAAAGTTCTCTGAAAATAATCGTTATGGATTCTTTCCATCATTCGCATTTGCATGGAGAGCAGGTAGTGAAAAATTCATTCAAAATTTAGATTTGTTTTCAAGTCTTAAGTTTAGAGCTGGTTGGGGGCAAATTGGTAATCACGGTATCGGACCCTATGGTACACTACCAAATTATGGTGCCTCATCAAGCCTATATGGGACACCTACTAATGGAACAACCGTACCAATTGTTTTAAATAATATTCCAAACCCTGATTTAACATGGGAAACGACCGAGCAAATAAATGTCGGAGTTGATTTTGGATTTAATAATGGTAAGATTACTGGAACTGTTGATGTTTATGAAAAAAATACTAAAGATTTATTACAACAAACTCCTATTCCAACTTCTTCGGGTTTTTCAAATATGTTAATTAATAGAGGAACCCTTGAAAATAAAGGGGTTGAGTTAGGTTTAGATGTTACAGTTATTGATCAAGGAGATTTAAATATTTCGGTCGGCGGTAATATTGCATTTAATAAAACAAAAATTGAAAATTTAGGTCTTACACCTGGAGATATTTTAATGGATAGTGGTTCCGGTGCATATGGTGTTCAACAGATACCCTCATACTTAGGAAATACTCCAAGTCGTGGAAATAGCATAAAATTCCCCCTCAATATTTTCTTAGAGGGTCATGAAACTGCATTATTTTATGGCTGGAAAACAGATGGAATTTTTAAATCTGGTGATACAATGTATAGGATTAATGGAGCTATGTCACAACCTGGTGATATTAAAGTATTAGATTTAAATGGCGATGGGCAAGTTGATTTAAATGATAGAACTATTATAGGAAACCCTAACCCAGATTATATATATGGTTTCAATCTGAACCTATCTTACAAAGGATTTTCCTTAAGAGCCTTATTTAATGGTACTGAAGGAAATGATATTGTCAATGGAAATATGTATAGATTTGGTTACGCTGAGGGAACTTATAGAAATATTATTAAAGAGGCTTGGACTGATAGATGGTCAGCTGAGAATCCTGATGGAACTTATCCAAGACTCGGATATTCTTCAAATTTATTTGCAGCTGCAATGGATAGATTTGTAGAGGATGGTAGTTATTTGAGGTTAAAAAATATTACTCTAAATTATGACATTCCAATAAAGCCAGATAATTTCATTGATTCGGCTAACATTTATGTTACTGGATCAAACTTGTTTACATGGACTGATTATTCTGGGTATGATCCTGAAATCACAACATTTATGTATGATGGTTTAATTCAAGGGGTCGACTGGAACAACAAACCAAATTCAAAGTCCGTACTACTAGGTGTTAATCTAACCTTTTAAAAATGAAAAAATTAAAATCAATAAATAAAATGAAATACTTAAAATACTTTTTAATAATTCCAATACTATTTGCTATATCATGTGACTTGGAGGAAAATCCTCCTTTCCTTGATGAAACCCTCTACTTAGATGTTCAAAGTGCAGAGGCTGCTAGAGATGGTATTTATCAGTCAATCACTGGATATAATACGCAGGAAAGACGATTATTTCTTGAAAATCTTTTTTCTGGCTTAATGTATACTGGAAAAGGAGGTAACAGAGTTACAACAAGAGATATGTCAACTTTATGTTCATTAAAACCTGGCTACCATATGGATGCTCAGTTTTTGTGGCAAGGTTTGTATCAAACCATTGCAAGAGCAAATGGTGCTATTGCTGCGGTAAGTACAGTTTCTAATCCACAAACAAAAGATGAAGTTGCATTTAATGATGTAGCTGGACACGCTTATTTTGCAAGAGCATGGTCTTATTTTAGACTAGCAAGACTTTGGGGGGATCTTCCTTTATGGTTAGAACTACCTTCTCAAGGAAATACTAATAAGGCTCTGTCACCTGAAAAGGATGTTTACTCTCAAATAATAAGTGATTTACAAACTGCTAGTGCTTTATTAAACGGTAATGCTGGTATTGGATATCCAAAACAATATGCTGCAAATATGTTATTATCTAAGGTATATATGGCTTTAGCAACTAATTCAAGTTTACAAACTAGTGGAGGCTCAATGGATTATTGGAATATGGCTTACGATGAAGGTATGAAAGCTTATGGCCAATATTCTCTTGTTAATGATTTTGGCAGTTTATTTACTGTTCAAGGTGAAAATTCCAGCGAATCAATTTTTGAATTGCAAATCTCTCAAGATGCAACTAATTCTCAAATGGGAAGAAATTTTACACCTTGGAAATATAAAGCTGGAATGCATTTTGGATGGTTTAGAGTCACTGCTTTTCAGCATGATAATCACCTCAGAACATATGGTGGTAGCACCAGATATAACCCAAATAATCTAAATACAATGCCTGATAAAAGATATGCTGCAACGTATCTGTATGATTATTTTAGATTTGATAGACCAGCAGCAAGAGTTCGAGCCTATCCGTCTGCTACATGGAGAAGTTCATTTGGAAATTCTCATCCATATTTATTTAAATGGACTGAGAAAGATAGAACTCACAAGAACCAATTCAACAGTCAAAATGTTGTTGATATGAGATATGCTGAGTTATTATTAATGCTTGCCGAAATCTCTAATGAACTAGGTAATGGTCAGGAGATGACTTACTTAAAACCTGTCTTAGATAGAGCAGGTGTTCCTGTAAGACCTGAATTTACTCAGGGTCAAGCTTCATTCAGAGATGCTATTATGGAAGAGTACAAGTTTGAATTAATTGGTGAAGGACAAGATTCATTTCATGTTAGAAGAAGAGGTATGCAATATTTTTTAGATCATACTATTCTTCCACACAATAATTCATTTGGGAAGAAAGTTTATGTTGGCGCTAAAAAATATGTTGCTAATA
>CACGNO010000021.1 GCA_902574335.1 uncultured Bacteroidota bacterium | reverse complement strand
TAATGCCATGCTGTCCTTCCCATGGTCTTTCTTTAGATCCATCTTGTAACTTAACCTCAACCTGGTTTGGCGATGATCCAGTTACTCCACTAGATGGAATATAAATTTTAAAAGTGAAAATATTATTTGTAGTTAAATCAAACTTCTTAGAATGATCAGCAGCTAAATCAAATCTTATATTAGCGTACTGTCCACCAGTATCTTCATATTTTAAAACTTTTCCTGATCCATTAGGATTATCAACTACTGATTGTCCTGCAGCATCCTCTACCCATGTAATGGTTCCATCACCTTCAAAGTCATCATAAACTGCTTGATTGGTAACTACTGGCTCTCCTTTAATTATATCATCAATGTGGTATGTACCTGTATCTTTTTTACCACCATCAATGAAGAATACAAGTTTTTTGAAATCAGCTGTACCGTCCCATGCAGCACCAGGATTTGGCCATGCTTGAGCTGTTACAGTTGAAAAATCAAAAGTTACGTTGTTCCAGCCTTTTGCCGAAAAATTTTGTTTCAACTCAATATACTCATTATCACCACTTTGTTCTAACTTCATCATCAACTCGTGAGTATCAGCAGTTGGATTATAAATTCTCAAAGAATACTTGTTATCAGCACCAGAAACAACTTTGATCGGTTCATCTAAAATTAATTCAGCTGTTTCCCAATCGTTTCCACCATTGGTAACTTTACCAGTTTTATTTGATGAATCATCTGGGTCTGTAGATAATTCAAATGAAGCACCTCCCACACCTTTGAAAGGCTCTTCATTATCAAAATGAATGGGTAAACCGACTGAATTTTCTTTCCAGAAATAAATATTATCAAGAAAAACATCTGCTTGAGCCCATTGGTCTACACCTTCAAATTTAAATTGAAATAAATCTCCCAATGTTATACCTTGACTCGTCCATTCTGTTAGTGGAATATCTAAACTTGTCCATTCATCCTTTTTTAATTCTTTAGAAACTGCAACCTCTCTAGGGTTTGCATCTCCGGGTTCTCTAATTAAAAATGTTTTTAATTGATTTAAATTTGCAGTCCATGCGTCAATATGTAAATATTCCATGCTTGAAATATCAGTTTTATCATATTGTACACCTTGATAGCTAAGCTTTGAATAATGAGTGATCTTGTCGCCACTTAAATCCAATTCAGCATATCCACTTCCTTGCCACTGTTGACCCCAATCAGGGTTCATATTAACATTTCCAACAGCTGTATATGCATCACTAAACACAGAAACTACAGTTGTTGAAGGTCTAGTAGGTGGTGTTGGAGCAGAAACAGTCGGTGCTAAAATAGCAGTAACTTCAAATTCTTGAGATTTTTCAGTTGTTGCAATAGCTGCACCTTTCGCAACAACTTTAATTGTATAAGTACCGGCTTCTTTATATGTAAAAGATGCAGTTTCTCCAATATTTGCAGTTACAGCATCTGCACCAGCCTCCCCTGGGTGATACTCAAATAGAGTTGCCCAATCAGCTGTAGCTGTAACATTAACTTTTTTCGAAACTGTAGCATCATTTTCAATAGTTACCTGTAAATTCTCAGGAGCATTAAAAGAGACTACTAATGGTACATCAGCAGTTGTGGTTAAATTGTTTAAACCAGTTGCAGTAACCTTAACAGTATGATTACCCTCTTTAAATGTATGCTTAAGACTTCCACCAGTTTTAATTGATGATGATACAGGTGAACCATCACCATAATCAACAACAAAACTAATTGCACCTTCACCTGTTGGTGTAATTGTTACCAATCCAGTGTTATCCTGCGTTATATCAAATGAAGCAGAAACATTACTTGGAGGAGCAATATTTTTTGCAAATTCATTATTATCACTAAAGTCCTCAGCACATCCAATTTTTGTTTTTGTTGGTTGCGAGATTGATAGCTTTGCAGAAGAAGATGAGTATTCTTTTGGTGATATTACTGCACCTACAAATGTTCAGGTCTCTGCTGCAATTGTTGGTAAAGATGCCGATAATCCAAATGGTGATGGCTCAGGTGAAGTTAATTTTTCTGGATCGGCTGATAACGCTATCACATACAAGTATATTTATGATGGAGTTGAGACTTTAAGCCCTGATGGTAATGTAAAAATGACCTTTTCAAAACTAGGTCTAAATACATATACAGTTACAATTGTTGCTGTAGGAAAAGGTGGCACCACATCTAGCCAAGCTGTTACTTTTGAAGTATTAGTTACTTACAGTCCTCCAGCTGAACTTGTTGCGGCATTAACTACCGGTAACTGGAGAGTAAAAGCTGAAGAATGGAGACATATGGGAGTAGGTCCGTCTGATGCTCCTGAACCTTGGTGGTGGGGAGCAAACCCGTTTGATAAGGCATCTACTGGAATGTATGATGATAGATATACATTTCATGGTGATGGAAAATTTGGTTTTGACGTAGGTCCTGATGGTCAAATTTTCGGTAAAGCTGACCCGATGGAAGCTGATTTAGGTGGTGATCGTGGTCAAGAAAGAAATGGCGATAATGAGTTTACCAATTATCCATATGATAGTTTCGATAGCACATGGTCAATTTCTGCACCAGGGGGTGTTGAAACTATAAATTTCTCTGGCTTAGGTTTCATGGGATTCTATGTAGGTTCTCATGATTATGTAATCTTAGCTAGATCATCCAATAGAATGGTGCTCAGAACAGTTGGTTCTGGTGGATTAGGATGGTTTTGGATTATTACCAACGACAACTAATAAAAAGACTGGTTTTTTGTTTTTGTTTGACAAGAGTTTTGAGAGGAATTAAATTTCTCTCAAACTCTTTCTTATAATATTTATGACAGATATGTATAAACTCTTCTTATTGATACTTTTAGTTTTTTCTTGCTCTGGTGAGGAAAATGTTAATGGTGGAGGTGGGACAGAGCCTCCAACAAAAATTATACCCTCTAACTTAGTTTTTAATATAGAAGTATCTGGAGCAGATAATAATAATCCTAATGAAAAACTAGCTACACCCGATGTTACAGTCTCTGACCTTATAGGAGATATAGACCCAATTAAAGCTGCAAGTCTTAAATTATCATATGCTGACGAAAGGGTTATTCATTTTGGGATGATTCCAAGGGCCAATAGATGCATATTTGTAATTAATGAATTACCTGATTTACAAGCTCGAATTCAAGTAAGTTTATTTTCAATACTAGAGGAAAAAGAAATTCAGATAAGAGGCTTTAAGTTAAGAATACCACTAGACTTACAATTTATATTTACTGCTAATCCTGAAGATTATACCAACAGAGGAAGTATTGTAACACCTCTCAAGGACAGGATTGGATCACAAATTATTACCCATTATCCTCACACTCTAAGCATTGCAAAAAAAATTACTAAACAAGAATCAGATATAATACAATCAAGTGTATATATTCCTGAACTTGCACATGACCTAATAGAGGAAATTAATTTTGCCGCTAGAAAAAGTGAATATGTAGATTTTAAAAGCGGAGTAAGTGCTAGGATGAGTATTACAGCATTTGAAAATTTGGTTAGTACTGCAAAAAGAAGAATGCTAATAAATAACGAGGAAAAAACATCAATAAGACTTTCGGATTTTACAGGAATCATTCCTGCAATTAATGGAAAAATAGAATTGGTATATGAGGGAGAGGAACAAGGAGCTGATCAAATTTCATTTAATTTAATTAATGAGGGTGTAAAGACTATTTTTTTAAGATTTTTTCCTGAAATAAGTAAACTTGAAAAGCCTAATGAGGTAACACCATATGACAAAATATTGAGCTGGTTTGTTGAGAATGGTACTGAACTTTTTATAGGTGATGAATTTACAAATAAAGAATATCAAGATTCTTTGGATGAAATTAAACCATTAAATGAATTAGTTAAAAAATATTGTAAGGAAATTAACAATGAGGATGTTGCTTTTATTAAAGAGGTTTTACTATGGGGACTTTCTTCATTTAAAAAGCTATCAAAAAATAGAATGTTAGATGGAATAGAGTTCAAAGATTCACTGGGTAGCTATCTTAAAAATTTAAATTCAGATTAGATTTAAAATGAGCTGTCTATAATTACGCCTGATACCTTGAGAAAATAAAGTTCTGATAATTTTGCATCATAACGAGCTTTATTTCTAGAGAGTTTAGCATTTAGTAGATTCAGTTGCGCATTTCTAAACTCAATTGATGATACTAAACCAATCTCATACTTTTCTGAATTTCTTAAAAAATTATTATTACTTGTATTTAAACTTTGCTCTTGAACTTCAAGAATAAATAAGTTGTTTTTATAAGTATCATGCGAGTTATTTAGTTCTTTTTGAAACATTAAATATGCTTTTTCCTTTTCTATTTTAGAATTTTCAAGCATAACTTTAGCATTTTTATTTTCCGTTACTCTTTTCCCGGATTTAAAAACATCCCATCTTAAATTTACACCACCAGAAATTCCATCATAAATATTTTTATTAAAAAATGCATAAGGATTATCATTAATACTTTCATTCCAATCATAAGAACCAATCAATCCTATAGTTGGTAAATATGTGGAACGAATTGATTTTAATTCATAACCTGAAATTTCAACAGACTTGTCATATATTTTAAGTTTGTTGTTATTTTCAGCTGCATTATTATAAAAGCTTATTATGTTTTCTTTAGAATTGTAAACAACACCTTGATCTAAAATATAATCAGAATCTAAATCAACATTCATTACTAGATTTAAATCTCTCTTAGCATTTGATAAATTCTTAATTGCATTCAAATATCTAATACTATCTGTATTAACATCAACTTCAGCATTTAGTAATTCTAATTTTGTTGATTGGCCAAATTCAAATTTTGTTTTATTTCTTTCTAATCTAGATTTAGAAATTTCTAGAGAGGATTTGATAATTTCTTTTTCTTCATTTAAACGACAAACCTCATAAAAAATTGAGTAAAGTTGAATCAAGGTGTTTTCAATTACTTCTTTGACTTCTAATTCAGATCTACTAGATAATTCCTTAGACTTTTTAAAGTTAAATTTTCGACCATTGTTGTCAAATAAAACATACTCTAAAGATATATTTGAAAAGCTGTTTTCACTTTTCATATTATCTAGTTTTCCTTTTAAATTATTTGGTGTTTCAATTTCTACATTTTGCTTGCTTTTGTTAAAACCTGCACTAGTAGTTAATTTTGGGAGATAACCACTGTTTAAGAAACTTGCATTGTTCTTGAATATTTCATTTTGATTCTCTGTGATTTTAATATCAAGATTATTTTCAAGAGTTAGCTTGACGGCATCACTTACACTAAGATTTTCTTGTGCATCGCATAACATCAATGAAAAAATAGATATAAATAAAACATTAAATATCTTTTTCATTTTTTTCGATTAAGTTCAACAACAGGTGATTCAACATCTCTTTTATCTAAAACCTTGCCACTCATTAGCCATGTTCCTTTTACTTTAAAAGTATTGGTTATTGATATTAATATAGGTAGTAGTATTAATGTTAGGAAAGTTGCATAACCAATTCCATACGCTATCGAAATGGCCATAGGTTTTAGTAGTTGAGCTTGAAAGCTTTTTTCTAAAATTATTGGAGCCAAACCTGCCATAGTAGTGATTGAGGTTAAGAAAATTGCTCTAAATCTTTCTCTACCTGCTTTATAAATAGCATCATCAAATGTCATTCCTTCTCTTAAGTTAGAATTGAATTTAGATATTAGAACTAAACCATCATTAACCAAAATTCCAATTAAGGCTATAATTCCTAATAGGGAAATGACGTTAACTGGAAAACCATGCAAAAGATGTCCCCATGCAACAGTTGTCAAGCTAAAAGGTATTAATAGAATAAGTAAAAATGGTTGGCTGTAGGTCCTAAATGTAAAACCAATGGTTGCAAAAATTAAAAACAAAACTAATGGAAAAACTGTGTAAGCTGATTGAATAGTCTTATTAGCTTCTCTGTACTGTCCTTCAAAAGAAGCACTTATTGAGGGATATTTTTGCTTAATTAAGGGAATGGTTTTGCTTTGAAGGTTAAAGACAATGTCAGCCGCGCTTACATTAGGGTCAATTAGATTTGCATTAATTTGAATTTCTCTTTTACCATCTAAATGATTTATTGAAACATCACCTCTTTGAACTTTATATGTTGCAATTTCATTTAAAGGAACTCTGCTTCCTGAGGGAGTGAGTATCTTCATTTGCTCCATGTTATTAACATAAGATCGAGTGTTTTTATCATATCTAACCCAAACTTTAATTTCATCATCACCTCTTTGAAATCTTTGTGCCTCAATACCAAAGAAAGCAGAGCGAATTTGATACATAACTTTTGAAAAGTCAAGTCCTGATAAATATGCATTTTCTTTAAGCTTAACTTGAATTTCTTTAATTCCTTCAGGATCATTATTTGAAATATCAGTTAATAATGGATTATTTTTGAGTTGAATTATCAACTCCTCTTTTGCTTTTTTAAGTTCATCTAAATTGTTTGTTTCACTCAGAAGGGAAATTGAGACAGGACTTCCACCAAAATTTGCAGCGTCATTCAAAGTAAATCTTTCAGCACCAATTATTTCACCTGTTTTTTCTCTGATAAGACTTGCTAGCATAGAGGCATTTATAGAGCTAGGCCTTTCCTCACTGTCTAAAATATAGACCTCAAGTGAAGCAGTGGCTGATCCTCCTACGTCACCAAAACCTTTCATCATTGACATATTATCAGCTGAGAAGCCTAAGTTTTTATTGACATATTGGATTAAACTTCTATCATCATTCTGCATGTATTTTTCTTCCAGCTCTTTTCCTGCTTCAATAGCATTTTCTTCAACCATTGAAATAATAGAATCTGTTATTTTCTCGTTGGTTCCCATCGGCATCTTTAAATCAATAGTTAAAATATCACTATCAACAATTGGAAAAAAATCTACAGCTATTATTCCTCCAATCACTGAGCTTACTGTTAGAGATAGTGCAGCAATAAATCCAGATAGACTTGCAAAACGATTCTGAAGTGCAAATTTTAAAGTGGGACTATATATTTTATCTCTTAACCAATCCATTATTTCAAATCCCCTTGAGTTAATTTTTTTCATGTATCTGAAAAAATTAAACTTACTTTCATCGATTGTTTTTTTAGGTTTTTGTAATGCCTTAGATTTTGACAAATGGGCAGGTAAAATTATAAGTGCCTCAACTAATGATATTGTTAATGTTAGTATTACTATCAATGCAACCTCTCCAAAAAAATCTCCAACATCACCGTCTAACAAAATAAGAGATGAGAATGCTATAATTGT
This sequence comes from uncultured Bacteroidota bacterium, assembly GCA_902574335.1. Lineage (GTDB taxonomy): Bacteria > Bacteroidota > Bacteroidia > Flavobacteriales > Flavobacteriaceae > Eutrophosalina. The sequence goes on along the minus strand of CACGNO010000021.1, from coordinate 6,366 downwards.
TGTGATAATTGCAGATACAATTGCAGGCATTACCTCCATTGTTCCATCAATTGCAGCATCTTCAGGTGTTTTACCTTGTTCGTAGTGTCTGAAAATATTTTCAGCAATCACAATACCATCATCAACCAAAATCCCAATAACTACAATCATCCCAAAAAGAGACATTAGATTAATGGTTATATCAAATTCTCCAGCAAAAATTAACATCCCCAGAAATGATATAGGAATACTAAATGCAACCCAAAATGCAAGTCTAATATTTAGAAATAGAGAAAGGAATATTAGAACAAGAAAAATACCAATACCCCCATTTTCAAGTAAAAGGTTTGTCCTTTGTTTTAATGAAATTGAGTAATCTTTTAAAACAGTAAGTTTAAACCTTTTATTTACTTGATTGAATTCATCTATATAAGAATTAATAATCTTTGCGGAGTCTAAAAGGTCTTCGCTATTTGTACTTGAAGTGGTAATAACTACAGCAGAGTTATAATCAACAAATGTTGAAATGGGAGTTTCTGAAAACTGATCACTAATTTTTGCTACATCACCAAGCCTAACAATTTTACCTTTAAAATCATTCTTTAATACAAGATTCTGAAGGCCATTTCCGTAATAATTTTTATTGTTAGCTCTAATTAAAAAATCTTCTTCATTTGTTTTGATGTTTCCACCACTGATTAGAATATTTGAATTACTTACTGCGTTTACTATCTCCTGAAAACTTAAATTGTAAGCTAATAGGTTTTGTTCATTAATTGAAATTTCTATTTCCTCATCTGGATATCCTGAAAGATTCACTTGTGAAATGCCATCAATAGCCCTTAAATCATCTTCAATGTTTTTAGCCATATTTTTAAGAGATTTTAGATCAATGTCAACTCCACTTAGTGAAAAAATTACTGTTGGCTGTTGCTCTTCAATCTTGGTGACAACCACTGGCTCTAGCGAAACTGGAAAGGATGAAACTTTATCAACAGCATTTTTAATTTCAAAAAGCATTGCATCGATATCATAATTATCGTCAGTTTCAATCATAATACTACCTGTATTTTCTCTTGATGTGGAAGTAACTCTAACAACTCCAGGTATACCTTTTAAGTTTTCTTCAATTTTAAGTATAACACCTTCTTCTATTTCCTCAGGTGAAGCGCCAGGATAGTTTGCATTAATTGAAATAAATTTTGAATCAATTAGAGGGAAAAATGATGAATTTAAGGATATGATTCCTGCAGTTCCAAAAACAATAAAAAATAGTATTAAGATATTGACTGCTTTTGGATAGGTTACAAAGTATCTAATTATTTTCCTCACTAATCAACAATTTTAACCTTCATACCATCATAGATCCCTGGTATGTAGCTTTTTAAAATTAACATACCATCTTCTAAACCTTTAACAATAACAGTCTCATCATCGTAGAAAAGAGGTTCAACATCTTTAATACCTACAGTCATATCAGGTTTAGCGTAGTAAACAAAGGAATCATTAATTAAAAGAGATCTTGAAAGTGAAAAGCTATCATCAATATATCCAAGTGGTATATCGACCTCTGAGTACATTCCATCTTTTAATTTGTTGGATTTAAATTCGATAAATACTCTAATTGATTGAGAGTTGTTATCAATAGAATTATTTATTCTTACGATTTCACCTGTATGTATTGTATTATAGGTTGATTTGAATTTTATTTTTTTATCTATCTCTAATTTATTTCCGTACATGGATGGTACTGAAACCTCTAGCTCAAAAATATTTGTATTAATGAATGTGCCTAGTTTTTGACCAGGGGAAACTAATGTTCCTACTGACCCATATGCCTCAATCAACGTTCCTTCAAATGGACTTTTTATGGTGTATTTATTCAGCCTTTCCTCTAAGTTTTTAACTCTGTAGTATTGAGATAAAAGACCTTTTCCAACGATGTAGAACTTTTCTTTATCAGAATTGTGTTTAGGTAATAACTTGGTATTCGAATTGATATTGAAATTTTTAAAATAATTTTCCCAAACAGAAAAACTTTCTGGGAAATCAAGTTTGATATCTGGTAATACTGAAGCAACTAAATTTTGAAGTTGACTTCTTGACTGTTTCACATTTGCTAAAAACTCTTTGGAGTCAATCTTTAATAGCACTTCACTCTTTCTATAATTTTGACCAGTTTTAAATTCTTTTTCAGATTTTTCCAGTCTTCCTTGAACTTCACTGAATAAATCAATTTGATATTTTGACTTTAAATTTCCATTTACTTTAACAGATATTGGGTTCGCATTATTCTTAACTTCTAAAGTTCTAATGGAGTATATTATATTGGTATTGTTATTATAGCTTTCTTCATCACTATTAATAATTAAACTTGACAAAAAGTAAGCAATAACAAGAATTAAAAGGCCTGAAATAACTGATATTAATTTTCTATTCATTCTACACTGTGAGGTGCAAATTTAATACCAAAATGGTATAGATTACTATTTAATTTATATTTGTTAATAGTGGTATATCAAAAAGAGATAGTACTTGAACCAAAAAAAAGAGGTTTTCACCTAATAAGTGATGAGGTTTTAAATCACTTACCATCTCAATCTGGAATTGTAAATATTTTTATTAAGCATACCTCGGCAAGTCTTACTATAAATGAAAATGCTGACCCCTCAGTCAGAGTTGATTTTGAAAACCATTTTAATAAAATGGTTTCAGAGGACGAAAAATATTTTACCCACACAATTGAAGGACCAGATGATATGACATCTCATATAAAAAGCAGTATTTTGGGTTCTTCTGTTTCTTTCCCTATAAAAAATGGTATTGCTCAATTTGGAATGTGGCAAGGGATTTACCTTTGTGAACATAGAAATCATGCCTCTGGTAGAAAAATATTTATTACCTTCATTGGTGAGTAAATAAAATAAATGAAGAAGTTATATCTCACATTTTTTCTATTAATAACTGCAATTTTTTCATTTGGACAATCTTTTGATCAAAAAATAGAAAAATTGATTAATGATAATCTTCAAAAAACAATCGAACTTAGACATTGGTTTCATCAAAATGCTGAATTAAGTAATAGAGAGTTTAAAACAGCAGCAAGAATTGCTGATGAGCTCACAAAAATTGGATATAAACCAGTAACTGGAATTGCTAAAACTGGGGTTGTTGCAATTTTAAATGAGGGAAAACCTGGACCTGTTGTAGGACTGAGGGCAGATATTGATGCACTTCCCGTAAAAGAAAGGGCTGATATTCCTTGGGCATCGAAACAGAAGGGTATTTATAATGGTGAAGAAGTTCCTGTAATGCATGCATGTGGTCATGATATGCACACAGCTATTTTATTAGCTGCAGCTAAAATTTTATATGATATTAAGGATGAAATACCTGGTCAGGTTAAATTAATTTTTCAACCAGCTGAGGAAGGTGCACCCCCTGGAGAAGAAGGTGGAGCTGAATTGATGGTTAAAGAAGGTGTTTTAAAAAATCCTGATGTTGATGCAATTTTTGGATTGCATGTCTGGTCTGGATTGTATTCAGGTCAAGTTTATTTACGTCCAGAGGGTATTATGGCAGCTGTTAATGAATTTAGAATAGATTTGAAGGGTGTTCAAACTCACGGATCAACACCTTGGACAGGAAAGGACCCAATCGTTACTGCAGCGCAAATCGTTAATTCTTTACAGACTATTGTTAGTAGAAGTTTACCGCTCACAGAAGCAGGAGCAGTAGTTACTATTGGTAGTATTCATGGTGGTGTAAGAAGTAATATTATACCTGAAGATCTTTACATGCTTGGAACAATAAGAACATTGGATAATGGTATGAAGGCTACAGTACTAAAAAGATTGGAAGAAATTGTATATAATGTTGCAAAATCAAATAATATTGTAGCGAACATAACATATTTAGTTTCATATCCAATTACCTTTAATGATCCATACTTATATGAAGAAATATTACCAACTTTAGAGAGAGTTAATGGTAAAAAAAATGTCCATTTAATGAAGGCAATAACAGGTGCTGAGGATTTTTCATATTTTCAAGAAAAAGTTCCTGGTACATATTTTTTCATAGGAGGTCAAAAGCCAGATGTTGATCTGTCTACTGTAGCTCCTCATCATACTCCTGACTTTTATGTGGACGATTCTGCAATATCAACTGGTATTCGATCTATGGTTGGGTTGACATTAGATTATATATTCAATAATTAATTTGGCATAATTTTAGCTTATTACATTTTATGAAAAATCTATTAACATTATTAATGATATTATTACTTTCTCAATCATTAATCTCACAGTTGTCTCTTGATCTAGAAAAAAGTAAGATTAAGTGGACAGGAAAAAAAATAACAAATGCCTCTCACTGGGGATCGCTAAGTTTTTCTGAGGCGAATTTAGACTTTGATGGTGATGATTTAGTTGGCGGCAAGTTTGTTGTAGATATGAATTCTATGTCCGTTGATGATATTCAAGGTAGAGGAAAGCAAAGACTTGAAGGTCATTTAAGAAATCAAGATTTCTTTGATGTTGAAAATCACAAGGAGGCAATACTATTGTTCAATGAAAGAGTACCTCTTAATAATGGTGTTTATGAAGTTACAGGAACTCTTACAATAAAAGACATTTCAAACCCTGTGAAATTCACTCTAATTCCAAGTGAAAACAACTATTCATCAAACTTAACTTTTGATAGAACAAAATTTGAAATTACTTATAGATCAGGAAACTTTTTTGAAAACCTTGGTGATAGGTTGATTAATGATGATATTGAGTTAGAAGTAAGTTTAGTTCAATAATTATTTTGAATTTTCTGGAGGAACTCTACCAGAAAAATTTAACTCAAAGTAATAACCAAGTTCATACAGAATTTGCTCACTATTAGATTTTCCGATAAAAGTAAGGCCGGCTGGTTCATTATTTTCCCTAAGTCCCATTGGAATAGTTAATGCTGGATTATGTGCAACTGCTGCATATCCCGCATGATAGTTATTAACTGAAAGCACAGCATCAAGTTTGTGTTTATCCATTGGTACATTGTAAAACTTATTTCCTTCTTCCATTAATCTAGATTTCAATTTTAAGAAATCTTTTTTTGACATTGTATCTCTAATAATTTTTTTAAAAATACTTTGCCCATAAGGTGATCTCTCAATTGAATCTAAATTATTGTACTCAATAATTGATTTTATGTCATTTACTTTAAGATTGTCATTTCCATAGTTTATAAAGTATTTTTTAAGATCCACTCTCATATCTTCATCTAAAATTTTTACAAATCCACTTAAATCAACTTTTGGAGCATTTATTTCTATCATCTCAACATCTTTTTCAATTAAAAAATCTATAGCGTCCTTATACATGATATCATTTTCATAAAAGTTTGAATAATAACCAATCTTTAGAAAGGAGGGATTAAAATTTAGGACATCATCAATCTGAATATCTAAATTTTCTTTTGAATAAGAATCATTACTGTCAAATTCATTTATTGCATTATACACAATTATGTTGTCAATTATATTTTTTGTCATTGGTCCAGCTGTGTCTAGGCTTGAGGATATTGGTATTATTCCTGATCTACTTACATTGCCAATTGTTGGTTTCATTCCAACTAAAGAACTAGCTGAAGAAGGTGATAAAATCGATCCAGATGTTTCAGATCCTAATGAAACAGCTGTCAAATTTGATGCTGTAGCTGCCCCACTTCCTGAACTTGATCCACCTGTATCAATTTTCTTTCTTCCATATGGATTTAAAGTTTGACCACCCAAGGCAGTATATCCATTAGGACATCCAGAGCAAAAATAATTTGCCCATTCACTTAAATTTGTTTTGCCCAGTATTAAGGCACCATTTTCTTTTAGCTTCTTAACTACATATGCATCTTTTGTATAATTGTTTTGAAGACTGTGAGCACCAGCTGTTGTTGGTAAACTTTCATAACCTATGTTATCCTTTAATAGTATGGGGATTCCAAAAACAGAATATGTATCAGAATTACCCTTAATGTCTTTTGATTTTGCTTCCTCTAAAATATTTTTATTTATTGATATAATTGAATTTAGATATATTTCTTCATTGAACTCAACTAAGTAAATTCTGGACAGATAAAATAATGTGAGATCATAGTAAGAAAAGTCTTTATCAATTACACTTTGTTGAAGTTCTGGAATACTTTTCTCAACTATTTTTGGTTTTAGTTTGTCATATTTTGTTTTGATAAAATTTTCTATTTCATTTTCAAGGCCACTTATTAATTTGTTTTTATCAGTTGAGATTGATTGAATTCTTTTATATCTAAGTTTTTGATTTTCATTAGATGAATTTTTTGAAATCTCCTCACTTTCATCATATGACTTCCATTTTTCTAAGCTTG
>CACGNO010000020.1 GCA_902574335.1 uncultured Bacteroidota bacterium | reverse complement strand
GTAATTGTATAAAAATAAAAGATCTTCGCTCTGGATCTGAAAGTAATTTTGATTTTGAAAAGTTCGTTAAAAATTTTAAGGGATAGTAGCGAGGGGGAGACTTGAACTCCCGACCTCCGGGTTATGAATCCGACGCTCTAACCGCCTGAGCTACCTCGCCAAAATGAGCGTCAAATATATAAACTAAATAACTAGGGTCAAACATGAAAGAAAAAAAATATTTTTTCTTTTGAAGTTCAATTTTAATATATATATTGCTCAGAATGTCAGAAAAAATTAAATACGAATTAGAATTTCCAATTCAGGCCTCTCCAAACATGTTATACCAATATATTACAAGTGCTTCTAGTTTATCTGAATGGTTTGCAGACGATGTCAATTCTAGAGGAAAGGTTTTCTCGTTTTTCTGGGACGGCATAGAAGAAAAAGCTGATTTAGTCTCAACAAAAAATAATCAATTTGTTAAGTTCAAGTGGTTAGATGGGGATGATGATTGCTATTTTGAAATTAGAATAGCAGTAGATGAATTAACGAAAGATGTATCACTCATGATTACTGATTTTTCAGATGAAGATGAGGTTGAAGAATCTAAAATGTTGTGGGAAAGTCAAATAGCTGATTTAAAACAAGTTCTAGGATCATCATAATCACTTAAATGATCAATTTTAACGGTAAAATTACAGATCAATCTGATCAACTAATAAATAATAGAGCATTTCTTTATGGTGATTCAGTATTTGAAACGTTAAGAATCATTGATAATAAGATTGTTTTTTGGGAAGACCATTATTTTAGACTAATGTCATCAATGAGAATAATTAGATTGGACATTCCAGATGACTATACACCTGATTTTTTTGAGAAAAATATTTTGAAACTGCACAAAATGGTATCAAAAAATGGACATTCAAGAATCAGAATAAATGTTTTTAGATTTTCTGAAGGTAAGTACACTCCAGAAAATAACAAATCATCTTTTATGATTTTCTGTGACGAAATATCTAGTCCAGAATTTAAAATTAATAATGGTAAATATGTTGTTGACTTATATAAAGACTATTATTTAGACAATCAACTTATATCATCAATAAAAACAAACAATAAAATAATCAATGTTGTTGCATCAATTTATGCTAAGGAAAATGGTTTAAATAATTGTGTTCTTTTAAATAAAGATAAAATGGTTGCAGAGTTTATTAATTCCAATATTTTTATTATCAAAAATGATCAAATTTTTACTCCTACTATCAAATCAGGATGTTTAAATGGGGTTTTAAGAAGTAATCTTATAAATATTTTGAAAAAATCTTCGTATTCAATTTCTGAGAAGGATATATCAACTTTTGATCTAACTCAATCAGATGAGGTATTTGGAACTAATGTAACACAAGGTTTATTTTGTGTCACAAATTACCGAAATAAAATATACTCTAATAATCAATCACAACAAATAATAAAATTACTAAATAACAACCTCAGTTAAGATTGGGATTATATGGTGAATTTGACCATATTTTATAATATTCACCAAACTCATTTATTTTATTTTTCCAATATATATCAGATGTGTTTAGAATATCATTAGACGAAAAATCAGATGATATTAACCATGAATTCTCATTAATCTCATCAGTAAGTTGAGTCTCTCCCCATCCTGAGTATCCAATGAAAAATTTTACATCATTTCTATTTATTTTATTATTATTTAGGAGATCGATGATCTTGTCAAAATTCATACCCCAAAATAAATCATCATTAATCTTTATGCTATCCTCAATCAAATCATTTTTTTTATGAATAAAATGTAATGAGTCTAGGGAAACAGGTCCACCTTCATATAACGATATTTCAAGACCTTTGCATGATTCATTTAAGTCAGATATTAAATATTTAGTTTTTTTATTTAATATAAAACCAATGGTTGCTTCATCATCATCTTTTACAAGTAAAATAACTGACTTATTAAACTGATTATCATTTAATAGGGTAAAATTTGAAATAAGAATTTTTCCTTTGTTCAATTAAATTAGTTTGATTTTATGATTCTTCATTCCATTAATAAAATCAATAGCATGAATTTTCTTTTTTCCTTCAATCTTTATACTCAATATTTCTAAACTCCCATTATTCAAAGACACCATTAATTTCTTTTTATTTTCTATGTAAATTTCTCCATTTTTAAAACTATCATTTATTGGATGAAAAATAGCATCATAAATTTTAATTATTTTATTTGAACCTTCAATTAAACACCAAGCACCAGGAACAGGTGATAGCCCCCTTATTTTATTACAAATCTCTTTTCCATTAGCTGTCCAATCAATCTTGGTGTTTTCTTTATCAATTTTTGGAGCATTAATTATATTTTGTATGTATTTTTGTGGCTTTCTTTCATTTAAGTTTTCGAGAGTTTTTAAAATAAAATTTCCACTCATATTTTTTAATTTTTCATAAAGACTTCCAAAATTATCCGTTTTATTGATTGGAGTTTCGATTTGATCAATTATATCTCCTGTATCTACTCCTTCGTTAATAAAAAAACTTGTTAACCCAGTTATCTTCAACCCATGAATTATTGCCCAATTTATTGGAGCAGCTCCTCTCAGATTCGGTAACAGTGATGCGTGTATATTTATTGTTCCTAATTGGGGTATCGTCCAGACCTTTTTTGGTAATATTTTAAATGCAACTACAATAAAAATATCTGCGTTATATTTCTTGATATTTTCTATAAATTCCTTGGTCTCAAAATTATCTGGTTGGATGAGATTTATATTATTTTCAATACAATAATCTTTAACTGGACTAGTCCGTAGTTTTTGACCTCGTCCAGATTTTTTATCAGGGGATGTAACCACACAACACAAATCATGTTTTGATCTGTAAATTGAATCAAGGCTATTTACAGCAAAGTCTGGAGTACCCATGAATAATATCTTTAATTTTTTTTTCATACTATCCAATATAAGATTGAACAAATTTATATCTTTCAGCTAAATTCCCCTCAGGTACTGTAATTAATTTGATTCCAAATTCATTGTATTTTTTTATTAAATCATTGTGTATTTTTTTACATTCCTGAAAAGTTTCATAACGAATATCATCATTTACATAAATCTCTTTCCAAGGATTTAGAATAAATGAATATTTATAACTTAATTTTTTTGATTTTTTAATCAGATTTTTAGGAATTATAATAGATTTAAAATCCAAATATGCTAAAACATCAATCGGTCCTCTATCATAAATGATCGTATCATAATCATGTTTTTTATTATACTGAGTTAATCTTTGATCAAACAATTTTAAGCTAAAATCCAGAGGGTTTGATAAAAAATATTGTTTATGACCTTCTTTTCTTTTATTTAATGTAATATTTCTGACGATTTCCTCAGAACAATTGTAACCATTTCTCTTTAATTCATTTATCAATGATGTTTTTCCTGTTCCTGGACCGCCTGTAATTAAAACTCTATTCATCATTAATATTGCAAATAATAAAGCAAAAATATAACTATAATTTGTTAGTATATTTGAATTGTGATACAATCATCTGAAAAAGATTTTGATAAATTGAGAAAAGATCTTGAAAATCTTCAAGAATGGCCCTCTGATTATATTTTCAAATTTATAATTCAGAATAATGACAATAAAAAAGATGAACTTTTATCAAAATTTGACTTGACACAATGTAGATTATCCAGTAAAGAATCCTCTAATAAAAAATATGTTAGTTTGACCTTGATAATGCATATGAACAATGCTAATGAAGTAATTGACAGGTACATGGAAGTGTCTAAAATTGATGGAATTATTTCTTTGTAGTAAAAAAATCTTTAATTTTGTCATCTAATTCGCAATTTTGATAGATTCCCTAGAGTATAATACAGAAAGAACAGGTTTAATCATCCCTGAGTATGGTCGACATATCCAAAAAATGGTTGATCAAGCCGTTGTTTGTCCAGATAAAAAAGAACGAAATAAAATGGCAAAAGCTATAATTGGTGTTATGGGTAATTTAAATCCACATCTTAGAGATGTCCCTGATTTTCAACATAAATTATGGGATCAATTATTTATTATGTCAGGATTTAATCTAGATGTAGATTCTCCATTTCCTAAGCCATCAAAAGAGATATATGAAGAAAAACCAGAAAAATTAAATTATCCTCAAAATCATCCAAAGTATCGTTTTTATGGTAACAATATCAAAAAAATGATTGATGTTGCTACAAATTGGGATGAGGGTGAAATGAAGAAAGAACTTATTTATGTTATTGCTAACCATATGAAAAAATGTTTTTTGAAGTGGAATAAAGATTCAGTTGATGATGTTGTAATTTTTAATCATATTCTAGAGTTATCAAATGGAAAAATTAAAATTGATAAAAATAGTAAACCACTTACTGATACAAAAGATTTGATTTCTCTCTCTGCTAAAAAGTTTTCTAAATCTCCTAAAAAAGGAAAAAAACCTTACAGAAACTTTAAAAGAAAGTAATGGAAGCTTTTAAAGTTGAAGGTCGTAAAAAATTATCTGGTACAATTAAACCTCAAGGAGCTAAAAATGAAGCTCTTCAAGTTATCAGTGCGGTATTGTTAACTGATGAAAAGGTTGTCATTGATAATATTCCAAATATCATAGATGTTAATCGGTTAATTGATTTATTAAAATGCATAGGTGTATCGATTGATAAAATTAATGAGCATAAATACTCTTTTAAAGCATCAAGTGTAAATCTAGATTATTTAAATACAGATGAGTTTGAAGAAAAAGCCAAAGGATTAAGAGGTTCAATAATGATAATTGGACCTTTACTTTCAAGATTTGGATATGCATCTATTCCTAAACCAGGTGGTGATAAAATTGGTAGAAGAAAATTGGACACTCATTTCGAAGGCCTAGTCAAGTTAGGCGCAAAATTTCAATATGATAATGATAATTATAGATACAATGTAAACGGTAAATCTTTAAAAGGTACATATATTCTATTAGACCAGCCTTCTGTTACAGGGACTGCTAACATAGTTATGACAGCATCTCTAGCTGATGGAGAAACAACTCTTTATAATGCAGCATGTGAGCCTTATATTCAGCAACTTTGTTTAATGATAAATGAAATGGGGGGTAATATTAGCGGTATTGGTTCAAATTTGTTGAAAATTAATGGAGTAAAAAGACTTTCAGGTTGTAATCATAAAATTCAACCAGATATAATTGAAATTGGCAGTTGGATAGGATTGGCTGCTTTAACTAAAAGTGATATAACAATTGATGGAGTAGAATTAAAATCACTGGACCAAATTTTAAATGTCTTTATGAGGCTTGGAATTACAATTGAAAAAAATAAAAATAGTATTAGAATTCCAGCTCATAAGGAGGGTTACGAAATTCAAAATAACATTGATGGTAGTGTTTTGACTATTTCAGATGGTCCTTGGCCATTATTTACACCCGATTTAATAAGTATAGTTCTAGTTGTAGCAACTCAGGCAAAAGGTAGTGTATTGATTCATCAGAAAATGTTTGAGAGTAGATTGTTTTTTGTGGACAAACTTATTGACATGGGGGCAAAAATTATTTTGTGTGATCCTCATAGAGCAGTAGTAATAGGTCATGGGTTTAAATCAAATTTGAAAGCTACAAAAATGACATCACCAGACATTAGAGCTGGTATATCTCTTCTAATTGCTGCTCTTTCAGCTGAAGGAACAAGTATTATTCATAACATAGAACAAATTGATAGGGGCTATGAAAATATCGATAGTAGATTAAATCAAATTGGTGCCTCAATAGAAAGGTTTAGGTAATACGATTATTAGAGATATTTCTCTGACGAGAGCATTTAAATCTTAGAGTCGAAATACCCTCTTTGTTTAAAACTTTAAGGTGTTTAGTTTTTCTTCCACCAACTCTTTTTCTCCAAAGCTTAAAACTAGACCTTTTTAAATTTGATCTCATAATTTTTATTACATCTTTCTCATCAACTCCAAACTGCATCTTAATTGCATCAAAAGTGGTTCTATCTTCCCATGCCATTTCTATAATTCTATCAATATCATTACTACTCATTTCTATAAATTTTTGAGAAAGTTATCTGCTGTATTAATTAATTTTTCTTTTTTTTCAATATTCATTCTATCAAACGAGCTTACTAGCATTCTCATTCTTGGATTTGTTTTAAAAAATTCTCTTTGCTTATCAATAAAGTTCCAAAATAAAGAATCCCATATGGAGCACCATTCTCCTTTTTTATAATTACTCATTTTTAATATATAGCTACTGCCACTTATGTAAGGCTTTGTAGACATTAAACCACCGTCACCAAATTGACTCATACCATAAACATTTGGTACCATAACCCAATCATATGAATCAATGAAAAGCTCCATAAACCACTTATATACTTCATCTGGATCAAATTCACATAATAACATAAAATTCCCTACAATCATAAGTCTTTCAATGTGATTTGCATACGCGGATTTATTGATTTTTTTAATTGTATCGTCAACAGGTTCAATACCAGTTGTACCATCATAAAAGGATTTTGGAATCTTTTTTTTGAAATTCCAAAAGTTCTTATTTCTTTCCTCAGTGCCTTTACATATATATACTCCTCGTATAAACTCTCTCCAACCAATTATTTGTCTTATAAAACCTTCGCAAGAATTTATGCGAATATTATGTTGATAATAATAATTTAGTATACTTTTTACTAAATGCTTCGGATTAATTAATCCAATATTGATTAGAGGTGACAATACGCTGTGGTTTAAAATCGATCTTTCTTTTACAACAGCATCCTCATATGGTCCAAATTCTTCAAATCTTGTTTTTAAAAATGCATTTAGCCATTCTTTAGCTAATTTGAAGTTATAAGGGTAAATGATTTCTTCGTTAATTTTTCCATAGTTATTATTGAAGTTGTCATTTACGTAATTAAATGCTTCAGCGTAAATTTTATTTTTTTCTGGGTAAGTAATTGTCGGCGGAAATTTACCTTTTGGGTATTTTTCCCTGTTTAGATCATCATAAGTCCACTTGCCACCCTCAGGTTTATCTCCAATCATCATTATATCCAATTTTAATCTTTGTTGTTTGTAAAATGAAGTTTGAAAAAACTTTTTTTTATCGCTTCTGAAGAATGAACTTAAATCTTCATTTTTATTAATAAAAAGAGGATTATCATAAAATTCAACATTGATATTTTTTAATTTACATGTATCCATTATTCTTTTATATAACCAATTGTCAACAGGATCATAAATTTTAATTGAATTTATATTAGAATCTAGATTTTCAATAAAAATTCTAATGTCAGAGAACTTTTCTGTTGAATCTATATATTTAATATCGAAGCTGTTTTTTTGTAAAAATCTTTCATATGACTTCATTGTCATTCTGTGAAAAAGTATTTTTTGTTTATGAAACTTGAATTGGTTAAAAAACAAATACTCTTCAATCAAATATATCTTTGTGGAATCATCTAATAATTTAGATTTTTCAAAAATTTGATTTGGAAAAATAATTGAAATATCCATTATAAATTAAGTGCCTTTTTATAGGTATTTAAACATCTTTCCCTAGCAAATTTGTGATCAACGATTTTGTTGATGTAATTATCTTTATCATAGTTTGGTATCCATTTCTTAATGAATTGAAGTTTTTTGTCAAACTTTTTTTGTTGTTCCTCAGGATTAAAAATTCTAAAGTAAGGTGCAGCGTCAACTCCACATCCTGCAACCCATTGCCAATTACCTACATTGCTTGCTTGTTCGTAGTCAAAAAGTTTATCAGCAAAATATTTTTCACCAAGTCTCCAGTCTATTAATAAATGTTTACATAAAAAACTTCCAACCACCATTCTTAACCTGTTATGCATGAAACCAGTTTTATTTAATTGATTCATGCCTGCATCAACAATAGGGTATCCAGTTTTTCCATCGCACCAAAGTTTAAAGTCATCCATATTATTTCTCCATTCAATTCTTTCATATTTATCTTTAAATGACTTTTCAGTCGTATGAGGAAAATGCCATAAGATTTGAATGAAAAATTCCCTCCAAATCAATTCTTTTAAAAATGTATTGTTTGATCTTTCTGAGGAAGTTTTAACTATTTTTCTTGTACTTACAGTTCCAAACCTAAGATTTACACCAATTCTAGATGTGCTGTCTAGAGCTGGAAAATTTCTTGTTTCTTCGTATTTATCGATTAAATCATTATTAAGATTATAAGTCTTTGGACTGATGATATTCTTTTCAAAATCCATTAGATAATTGACTTCTCTAATTTTGTCTGAATCTACAAAACCATCAAGATTTTGTTCAGATGGATATGAATCAAGTTGATTGGATTGAAATTTTTCAATCCATTTTCTAGAGTATGGTGTATAAACTACGTAGGGTGTGCCATCTTTTTTTACTATTTGATCTTCTTCAAAAATTACATGATCCTTAAAAGAATTGTAGCTAACATTATTAGCTACACAAAGCTTTTCAATTTTATCATCTCTATCTCTTGCGTATGGTTCATAATCTTTATTTAGATATATCTCTTTAATTTTTAACTTAATTATAAGTTTTGAAATAATTTCAATCGGATCTCCCTTATATATGTATATTTTCTTTTTATTTTTTGAAAGCTTTTTATTTAGACCATCCAAAATATTATTTATATAATTTAGTCTGTGATCGTTTTGGTTTAATTTATTAGTGATGTTACTGTCAAATATAAATATAGGCAGAACGTCATAGCCAGATTTTAAAGCTTTAAATAACGCATGATTATCAACTAGCCTTAAGTCTCTTCTAAACCAAAAAATAACCATATTGATTAATTTTTGATTATTGTAGATAGACCACCGTCAAGATTGAGAATTTGGCCTGTCATCCAGCTTGATTTATCAGAAAGCAAAAAACTTATCATTTCCGCTATATCTTGCTTGTTTCCAACCCTGTTTAGTGGATGCTTTTCTGCAGATTTCTGAACTTTGGTTTCATTATTTAAAAACCTATTTGCAAGAGGAGTGTCGACTATAGATGGAGCAATAACATTAACTCTCATTTTAGGTGCATATTCTGCTGCTAAAGATTTTGCCAAGCCTTCAATTGCTCCTTTTGCAGTAGCAACACTAGAGTGGAATGGCATTCCTTGAGACACAGCTACAGTGCTCAAAAAAACAATACTAGGGTTATCAGATGTATTAAGTTTTGGTAATATGGATTTAAGTACCTGTATTAAGCTTATTACATTTATTTCAAGATCCTGTTTGAAGGAATCAATACTTAGTCCCTTGAATGGTCTTAAGTTTATACTTCCAGGAAAATATACAAAACCGTCTATGGTTTCGGGAAGTTGATTTAAATCAATTTCATCATTAGATGCGTCAAATGTTATGTGTTTAACATTGTTTAAATCATTTTCAGGTTTAGATCTTGAAGCAATAATAACTTGATTATTTTCAGCTAAAATCTGAGCGAGGGAGGAACCAATTCCGTAGGAGCCTCCTATAAGTAAAATATTTTTCATTTTAAATCACCAAATAGTTCAATTAACTTTTTTCTTCTATAGACAAATATCGAGCCAAGTTTTTTTTGAACAAAAAGGTAATTTGCAAGAACACCAATAGGGCCAAAAGGTATTTTATAATGAATAACATCTTCCATTTCAATACCTCCATTAATCTCTCTTATAAAGTGCTTATGATGCCATAAAGCATATGGCCCAAATCTCTGTTCATCAACAAAATATTTTTTATCAACAACGTGAGTGATTTCAGTAACCCACTTCAATGGTATTTTTAATATTGGTGTAACAGTGTAGATAATTATTTGTCCAGGATATATTTTTTTAAAATCACAATCAATAATGTTGAAGTTCATTTCTTTTGGTGTAATTTTTTTCAAATTTTTTGGACTAGATAAAAAATCCCATGCCTTATCTAAACTAATTGGAATTTTCTGTTTGGTATGAATCTTAAAAATTTTCATAATATTTGTAAAATTAAATCTTAATATTCAAATCATGAAAAAAATTATATCATTCTTATTTACAATTTTATTATTTCAATTTTCCTATACACAATTACAGTCACCAGTTCCCAGCCCTAGGGCAAAAGTTTCACAGAAAGTAGGTTTGGTAAATATTAATTTGGATTATTCAAGACCATCTAAAAAGGGAAGGACTATTTTTGGAAATATAGTGCCATTTGATCAAATTTGGAGAACAGGTGCTAACCAAGCAACCTCAATTTCATTTTCTGATGATATTAAAATTAATAATCAACTTGTTGAAGCAGGTGAATATCATGTTTATTCAGTTCCAAGAGAAAACAGTTTGGATCTTGTCATATATAAAAAGACTGATGAATGGGGCTCTCTAAAAAGTTTTGATGAATCCTTAATCAAAGCTAGGGTGAGCAGTGATTTTTATGATTTGCCATTTTCAATTGAAACTTTTACAATTTCTTTTGGTGACATATCCAATGCTGGTGCAAGTTTAAATATTTCCTGGGATAATAAAATAGCAATCTTTGTTATTGATGCTCTTACTAGAGAAAAAATGCTTAATAGTATTGAGGAAACTATGGCTAAAAATCCATCTAAAAATGATTTCAGAAAGGCTGCAATGTATTATTATGAGGAAAATATTCACATAGATAAAGCGGTAAAATGGATAGATATTGCTTTTGATGATTCAGATGATCTTAAATATTGGCAACTTAGATATAAAGCTTTAATTAATGAAAAGGCTGGAAAAATTAAGAAAGCAAAAAAATATGCTAAAAAAGGTTATGAAATTGCATTAAAATCCAAATCACCAGATGCAATCAATACTTTAAAAATATTGAATGATAGATTAAATAATTAATTTAATTTTTTTAAGAAGTTAGAAAAGACAACTGTAAGAAAGGCACCAATAAAATTAAGCCATAGGTAGCTTATATCTGTACTAAAAAAAATAATAAAAATTGTTATTTGAGAAAGGCATGCTGAGTAAAAAACAGAATTTGATTTAACGTTTTTAAAGAAAAACGCTACAAGAAATATTCCTAGAATGGTTCCATAGAAAATTGAGCCAATAATATTAACTAATTGAATTAAATTTTCGAATAATGTTCCGAAGCTAGCAAATAATATTGCGATAAATCCCCAAATTATCGTGAATATTTTAGTAGCATTTAAGTAGTGCTTTTCAGATCTTTTTTTAAGATGATTTCTTTTGTATAAATCAATTGTAGTTGTTGCAGCCAGTGCATTGAGCTCTGAAGCAGTAGATGACATTGCAGCACATATAATTACAGCAATTAATAATCCAATTAATCCTCTTGGTAAATAATTTAAAATGAAATGAAGAAAAACATAGTCTTTGTCATTTTCCTCAATAGTATTATTATTCTCAGATACAATTTGTTTTATTGTATTTCTTAAATCCTTCTCATTTTTTTGAATAGAATTTAATTCTATTGGAAAATTTATTGGATTTGATAAAAATCTTTCCTGGATTTCATTTTTGTTCTTAGTTAATTCATTATATTCTTTAATTAATTCATCATATTCAGAGGAATGATTTTTTTCCATATAAGAAATAACTTGTGGATTATAATTTACAGGAGACTTATTAAACTCAAAAAAAACAAAAACCATTACACCTAGAAGAAGAATAAAAAATTGCATAGGTATTTTAAAAATCCCATTGAAAATTAAACCTAGTCGAATTTCTTTTACAGATTTTCCGGAAATATATCTTTGAACCTGACTTTGATCTGTTCCAAAATATGAAAGTGCTAAAAATAAACCTCCTGTAATACCACTCCAGAATGTGTATCTGTTGTTAGGATCAATTGAAAAGTCTATTATTTTGAATTTTTCACTTGATCTTGAATAATCTAAAAATTTTGAAATTGTCAAATTCTCAGGATATTTTTCAAGTAGTATAAAGAAGACAAAAAATAAGCCAAAAAATATAACAAACATTTGTTGTTTTTGGGTAATATTAACAGCCTTAGTTCCTCCAGTAACTGTGTATGTTATTACTAAAAAACCAACTAAGAAATTCAAAATTTTTATATCAATACCCAGTACAGTGGACAAAATTATTGATGGGGCAAAAATTGTTATCCCTGCAGCCAGTCCTCTTTGTACTAAAAATAAAATTGCACCAAGTGTTCTAGTTTTTTTATCAAATCTATTTTCTAAAAATTCATATGCAGTATAAACCTTAAGCTTGTGATAAAGGGGAACAAAAAACATACAAATAATTATCATTGCTAAAGGAAGACCAAGATAGAATTGAAGGAAACCCATTCCATCATAATATGCTTGACCTGGTGTTGATAAAAAGGTAATAGCACTAGCTTGTGTAGCCATTACTGATATACCTATTGTGAACCAATTTGATGAATTATTACCTTTAAGAAATGATTGAATATTTTTATTGTCTCTTGTTTTGTATGCCCCATATATTACTATGAATAGTATGGTAAATATTAATATAGCCCAATCATCTTGATGCATTCCCTTACATTATTAGTAGAAAAATTATTATGTAGAATATATTAGCTAATAAAACTAGAGAATATTCTTTTTTCCAATTACTCATATTTCTATCCCCAATTATTTTGAATTGTTAAAACTTGTTCAATAATATCTCTAACACAACCCTCGCCACCTTTTTTAATTGAAACGTAATCTACAATTTCTCTAACTTCATGTGCAGCATCATTAGGGCTGCATGATAAACCAACCTTTTTTAAAATATTTATATCTGGCAAATCATCACCCATGAACAAAGTCTCAGTCAAATTCAAATTATTATCATTAATAAATGATTCAAAAACTTGAATTTTATCATCAACTCCTAAAAAAACATTTTTAACTCCAAGCCTATTTAATCTTTTTCTTACTCCCTCATTTTTTCCACCGCTAATAACACAGAAAGTATAACCCTTGTCTGTTGCTATTTTGACTGCAATTCCATCTCGAGTACTAAAGACTCTAAATTCATTTCCTTGATTATCTACTATTATTGATCCATCAGTAAAGACTCCATCTACATCAAAAACAAAATTTTTAATTTTTACAAGTTTTTCTTTATAGCTCATTAGACATTATATTTTTAGTGACAATTTTATATAAATTTAAAAAATCGCTTTCACTTAAATGATTAATATGTTTATCAATTGTTTCTTTATCATTCCTAATAGCTGGTCCAGTTTGCGCATCAATTGCTGAAGTTTTTTTCAGTTTTTTAAAAGTTTCAAAAATTAATGGTTTGATAAGATTTTTATCAATTTTATTTTTTTCCAAAAGTTTTTCTGCAGTAACTACCATATGATTAGAAAAATTATTTGCTATGGTTGCAGAAATATGACAAATGATTCTTTCATTTCCATTCATCTCTTTAACTTTTTTTGAAAATAATTTGGCTAGTGTTTTAATTTTTAATGATGTGTTTTTGTTATTACCTTCAATCAAAATAGGAATTTCTTTAAATAATAATTCACTTTCATAACTGAAGGTTTGAAGTGGATAAAAAACGCCGTAGTTTTTATGTTTAGATAAGACATTGATATCTGTACTTCCAGACAAATGAACGATAACTTTATCATTGACATCAAGGTTGTTGCTAATTTTTGAAATTTGGTTATCGCTTACGCATATAAAATAGTAATCGCTTGTTTTTAAATTTTTAAAATCCTTCACATAATCAACTTCATCAGAAATATGCTTTGGTCTAAACTTAGATCTTCCAAAAACTTGATTTAAATGTAGAGAATCATTTTTTAGAATTTCTTTCATAAAATTAAACGATAATCTCCCTGTACCAATTAATGTTATTGTAATCACACTTTAATTTATAATGAAATTTACAACAAATGATTTGAATGTTTTTATTAGGTTTGCAAAAAAAAATTATGTCCAATATAACTTTTATAATGATCAAGCCAGACGCTGTTGAAAGGGGCTTGATAGGAAATATTTTAAAAGATATTAATGATGCTGGATTCAATGTAAGAGCTCTCAAATTAACTAAGTTAAGTATTGATGAAGCGAAAACATTTTATTCTGTTCACTCAGAAAGACCATTTTTTGATGAATTAACAAAATATATGAGCAGAAGTCCTATTGTTGCAGCAGTGCTTGAGAAGGAAAATGCTGTTTCAGAATTTAGAAAACTTATTGGTGATACAGATCCATCAACCGCTGAGAAAGGCACTATTAGGAGTAGGTATGCAATATCTAAAGGTGAAAATTCAGTACACGGTTCAGATAGTGACGAAAATGCAAAAATTGAGGCACAATTTCATTTTTCAGGTAGAGAAATACTATTTTAAAACGATTTTTTTTATTACTTCTTTACCTAAATCTTCATTGATTAAATCGATTACCTTTTGTCTACTGTAAAGTATTTCCTGCTTTAGTATTGGATTAGATACTTTAATAAAGAGAACATCTCCTTTAACATAAATTTCTTTAGTGTAATCAAAAATCTTTTTTTCAACAGCTTTTTCCCAAGCTTCTTTAATTTTTATATTAAAAATACCATCAACTAGATTTTCTTGTTCAACAAAATTTTCAAGAATCGATTTGATTGATTTTGATTTGTAATTTCTTTTCATACTTCAAAAATTTTTGAAGAAAGATTTAAACTTGATAAAACTTTTTCAATTCTTTCCTTATCAGTATCAGATAGAAAGAGCTGTCCAAAATTAGTAGAATTAACTATTTCAACTATTCTTTTCACTCTCATTAAATCTAATTTATCAAAAACATCATCCATTAAAAGAATTGGGGAGTTGCCAGTTTCATTTTTTAGGTAGTCAAATTGAGCAAGTTTTAGTGCTATTAAAAAAGACTTTTGTTGACCTTGACTGCCAAATTTCTTTATTCGATTTTCATCAATATTAAAAACAAAATCATCTTTATGTAAACCTACTGACGTATATTGAAGTATGACATCCTTCTGAAATGAATCTTTTATTAGATTTTCAATATGATTATTAATAAGATCACTTTTGTATTCAATTGAAATTTTTTCTTTGTCATCAGAAATATGCTTGTATTTTTCCAATACTAAA
>CACGNO010000019.1 GCA_902574335.1 uncultured Bacteroidota bacterium | reverse complement strand
TGTCGGTTCTGGAGCTGGAGGTGGTATGGCCACGAAAGTACTTTCTGAGGCTGGATTGTCAGTAGCTGTTGTTGAAGCTGGACCTTTTTTTGATCCTGCGGACCCCAAAACAATGACACAATTAAAACCAGCATTCCATTCACCAAGAAGAGGTGGAAGTACTACTAGACATTTCGGTGATTATGATCAAGCATATGGTGGCTGGGAAATTGAAGGTGAACCTTATGGACAAATTGGCGACACAGATTTTAAATGGTTTAGATCCCGAATGCTGGGCGGCAGAACAAATCATTGGGGAAGAATATCGCTTAGATTTGGCCCAAATGATTTTAAAAGAAAAAGTATTGACGGATTAGGAGAAAATTGGCCTATCTCATATGATGATATAAAGCCATATTATGATAGAGTTGATAAGTTAATTGGAGTTTTTGGAACAAAGGAGAATATATACAATGAGCCAGACGGTTTTTTTCTTCCTCCTCCAAAACCTAGACTTCATGAACTATTCTACATAAAAGGTGCTCGTAAAAGTAATGTTAAGGTAATTCCATCAAGACTCTCAGTTTTGACTAAAAGAATCAATAATGATAGAGGTATTTGCTTTTATTGTGCTGGTTGTGCTAAAAGTTGTAATGTATATGGAGATTTTTCCTCAGGATCTTGCTTAATCTTTCCAGCACAAAAATCAGGTGGTCAAATTGATCTTTATGTTAATTCTATGGTAAGAACTGTTACTACCAATGATGAGGGTAAAGCAACAGGAGTTTCTTTTATAGATAAAGATGAAAACAAAGAATATAAATTAAAGGGTAAAGTTGTTGTATTAGCTGCATCAGCATGCAGTTCTGCGAGAATCTTATTGAATTCAAAGTCTAAACAGCATCCTAATGGCCTTGGAAATAGCAGTGATTTAATAGGAAAATATTTACATGATTCAACAGGTGGTGATATGATGGCTTTTCTTCCTCAATTAATTGATAGAAAAACCTACAATGAAGATGGAGTTGGTGGAATGCACGTTTATTCACCATGGTGGTTGGATAATAAAAATTTAGATTTTGCTCGTGGATACCACATTGAAGTTTGGGGCGGAATGGGTGCGCCAACATATGGAACAGGTTTTAATGTTAATAGTTTTAATAAGTTTTTTGGAATCAACAAAGCTGGTGGGTATGGCGATGTTTTGAGATCTGATATGAAAAAGTACTATGGCTCAACCATAGGAATATCAGGAAGAGGTGAATCTGTTGCACAAAAAACAAACTATTGTGAAATTGATCCAAATAAAGTTGATAAATATGGTGTCCCTGTTCTAAGGTTTAATTATCAATGGACGGATAACGAAATCAAACAAGCCAAGCATATGCAAGATACATTTGAGGAAATTATTCACAACATGGGTGGCATTCCACTTTGGGGAAAACCCGGCAAGGATGTCAATTACGGATTAAATAAACCAGGGTGGATAATTCATGAAGTTGGAACAACAAGAATGGGTGATGATCCAAAAAAATCAGTAACCAATCAATTTGAAAGACTTCATGATGTGTCTAATGTTTATGTAGTTGATGCTGGTCCATTTGTATCACAAGCAGATAAAAACCCAACATGGACTATTCTTGCTCTCGCAATGCGTTCTTCGGAACATATTGTTGAAGAATTTAAAAAACAAAATTTTTAAAAAAATGAAAAGAAGGGATTCAATTAAAACTATAGCTTTAGCATCATTTGGGGCAAGTCTTTTCTTAGAATCATGTTATGGTGTTAGTAGAGAAAAAATCACACGATCTTTAACTCGTTATGAATATGGTAGAACACCCGAAGAAACTCTTTATGATGATAAACTATTTGCTCAAAAGTTTTTTACAAATGATGAATTATTAACGCTCGATAAGCTTTGTAATTTAATTCTTCCACCAAATGAATTCGGATCTATTAGAGATGCTGAGGTTGTTCAACTAATTGAATTCATGGCTAAAGATATTCCAACTTATCAAGATCCTTTAAGAAAGGGTTTAGTGTGGATTAATGAGGAAAGTCAAAGTAGATTTGACAACCTTTTTATTGATCTAGATGAAACAAGTCAAAATGAAATTCTTGACGAAATAGCATATTATGATCCTAATGATAATATGAATGATTTACCTGAACCAATTCAATGGTTTAATTTAGTCAGAAATCTGACTATGACAGGATATTTTACAGCTGAAGTTGGTGTAAAAGAGTTAGGTTACAAAGGAAATTTCCCAAATGTTTGGGATGGGGTTCCTCAGGATGTTTTAGATCAATATGGATTGGAGTATGATAAAGAATGGTTGGATAAATTTGTTGATCAATCTAAAAGGAATATCACCGCAGAATGGGATGATGATGGTAATCTATTAACATAAAAAAAGCCGCTTTAAGCGGCTTTTTTATTAACTATTTACAATTTTATTTTTTTGCTTGGTAATCGTAATAACCTTCTACTGGAATCATTAAATGATCATATCCTGTTCCTTTGAACATAACATATGGTCCACCAGAATTAAAATCAGTAGGAAAGCCATCTAAACTCGCAGGGTCTTTTGGAAATAACATGATGTGAGCTCCAGATTCTATCCATTGTCCTTCAGCAGCATCTTCTTTATTTAAAACCAAGTGTTTTGTATTATCCTCACCCATATCACCGTGAAACATATATGAGTATCCATCAGAATCTAATTCAGGAGTTTTGCCAGACATATATGCCATAGCCCATTTCATAGATTGAGCATCGCCAACCATTGGCATTGCTTCATGTGGGTCTGCCCAACCATTTTCAGGGTCAGCAGGACCTCTTGGATTTGCAGCCATAGCTGTCCAACCGTTAGTGCCTTCCCTAAGGACTGTTCCATCTACGTCAACAACAGTACACTCGGCTGCAATAAATGTAGGAGCTGCAGTACTATATGCCCAAATTTTCCATTCAGCTGAAGTATGAGGGCCCTCAGGTTCACCATTATTATCAACTTTTTCAACCACTGCTGTTTGGCATGAGATCAAAAAAATTGTGACAAAAAATAATATAACTTTTTTCATATTGATTAATTTTTATAAATATATAAAAAAACCTCCTAAATTAGGAGGTTTTAGTGGTACCTCGCAGAATCGAACTGCGGACACAAGGATTTTCAGTCCTTTGCTCTACCAACTGAGCTAAGGTACCTTTGAAAATAGCAAGAGCAAATATAAACGTTTTAACCATAAATTTAAAGTTTGAAAAAAAACTTGTTTACTTTTATACCTTAAATGATGAATCTTCTCATAGATATTGGAAACAGTTCTACTAAAGTAGCCATATCTGAAAATAGAAAAATTATTGAGGATTTTAGATTTATTGAATTAGATAATGATAAAATTTTAGATATTATTAATGAATATAAAATCCAAAACTCTGCATTATCTAACGTCTCAACGAATAATGAAAAGCTTAAAAAAATTCTAATTGACAATACATCTTTTTATTCTTTTTCAAATGAAATAAAAATACCTATCAATTGCTCATACAAACTTGCAGATGTTGGAGATGATAGACTCGCATTGATGGTTGCGGCATATTACGATTTTCCAACAGAGAATGTTTTGGTTATAGACATGGGTACTTGCATTACATACGACATCAAAACCAGTAATAATAATTACAAAGCTGGAGGAATATCACCAGGTTTAAAGATGAGAATAAAATCAATTTCAGAGGGAGCTTTTAAATTAAATGAAATTAATCCTACATATCCGGAAAGTTTTATTGCCAGTGATACGAAATCTTCTCTTGATATTGGTATTGTAATGGGTATAAAATCTGAGGTTGAGGGTTTTATATCTCAGTATAGTTCCCAATTCACAGATTTAAAAGTTATAATTACAGGAGGAGACTCAAAAATTTTGTCAGGAAAAATAAAAAACACCATCTTTACAAACTCAAATTATATTTTTAAGGGACTAGATTTTCTAATAGAATACAATAAGCAGGATGCGTAAACTTTCAATTTTCTTAATATTAATATCCTTTTTTGGATATTCACAAAGGACTAGTTACTCTCCGTATTCATATTTTGGCGTTGGAGAAACAAATTTTAGTGCTACAGTAGAAAATAAAATGATGGGTGGTAATACTGCATATTACGATAGCGTTCATCAAAACATGAATAATGCAGCATCACTTTCTAAACTTAAGTTTGTTAATTACTCTATCGGAGTAGATTTGAAAAATACAAGTTATTTATCAGCATCAACCAATGAAAAGTCAACTGCTGCTGCTATTAATTACATTTCAGTAGCAGTTCCTACAAAACTATTATCATTTTCTTTTGGAATTAAACCCAAAACATCTGTAGGATATTTATTAGAAAATGATGATAAATCAAAAACTCCACCTGAGCTCAATAGATTCAACGGAAGTGGAGGTGTAAGTAATGCTTTTGTATCAATTGGATTTGAATTATTTAAAAATTGGGGATTTGGAGTTTCCAGCTCCTATGCCTTTGGAAATTTAAATCATTATCACACAAAAATTTTAGAAAATATTGAGCTATATACAAGGGTTTCTAGTGAATCCTCTGTTAGCGGCCTTGATTATAATTTCTCCACTGTATATCAAAAAACTTTTAACGAAAAAATAACTTTTTATTCTAGTGTTATTTACCAGCCAGAAGCAAAGTATAAATCGAGAAATAATCAGTCCATAAGTACAATTGACCCAAACAGTGGCTTTGGAGGAGATTCTGAAGAAATTGATTTATCAGCTGTGGGGCTTAAAAATACAAACATAAAGATTCCTAATAGTTTAAGTTTTGGTTTAGGTCTTGGGCAGGACAAAAAGTGGTTTCTGGGTCTTAATTATATGAAAACTGATGAAGGTGGTTATAAGAATGAATTAATGGGATTAGATAATGTAGAATTTAAATCCTCTCAAACATATTCAATTGGAGGTTTTTTTCTGCCTGAGTACAATTCTTTTACAAACTATTTTAAGACTTTAACTTATAGATTTGGTTTAAGATATAAAAGCGGTGGATTGTATGTAAATAACCAACAAATCAATGAAATTGGTGTAAATTTTGGATTTGGCATACCTCTTGCTGGTATATCTAGTGCAAACTTAGGTTTTGAGTTTGGTCAAAGAGGAACAACTAAGGCCAGTCTCATTAAGGAAAAGTTTTTTAGTATTCGCTTGGGAGTATCCTTAAATGACCTTTGGTTTATAAGAAGTATGTATAATTAAATTTAATTTATGAAGAAGCTTTTAGTAATCATATTCATTTTATCATCAGCTAATATCTTTTCTCAAACAGCTGAAGACTGCCTATCTAACTTGTCAATTTTTGCTGAATATTATAAGGTTAAAAACTATGATTCGGCTTATGAGCCTTGGATGCAAGTAAGAAAGAATTGCCCAAAAATGAATGTAGCAATTTATACTTATGGTAAAAGAATGCTAGAAAGCTTTATAAAAGATAGCAAAAGTAAGGGTGTTGATGGTGAGGACGATGCTAAAAAGTATCAAAACGATCTATTACAACTATACGATGAATGGTTAATTAATTTCCCAACCTACAAGGGAAGAACAATTATTGGAGAAATAATTTCTAATAAAGCCCAGGTTATGGTCGATTATAAATTGGCCTCTAACCAAGATATTTATAATGTGTTTAATAAAGCATACTCTGAGGATAGAGCTAGTTTTGATGATCCAAAACCTTTGTACAATTACTTCAAAGTTTATTTTCAATTGTATAAAGATGGAGAAGTTACTATGGAAAATATTTTTGATAAATATGAGGAAATTTCAGAAAGGTTTGAAGAGGTTATTGATGGTTATTCAAAACAATTGGATAAAATAATCAAAAAAGAAGAGGCAGGTGAGTCACTAAGTTCAAGGGAAAAGTCAAACAAAAGAGCATTTGGAATAAATTCAACTGCTTCATCTACATATTTAAAGAATTTAAATGCTATCATAGCAAAAGAGTCAACATGTGAAAACTTAATTCCGCTCTACAGAAAAAACCTTGAAGAAAATAAAACAAACCCGGTTTGGCTGAATAGGGCTGCCAGTAGAATGGACAGTAAAGATTGTTCCGATGATCCTCTTTTTGTTGAATTAGTTGAACTTCTACATAATTTAAACCCATCTGCAAACTCTGCATACTATTTAGGTTTGTTAAATGATAAAAAAGGAAATAATCAAGAAGCATTAAGCTTTTACAATGAATCAATTGAATTAGAAACAGATAATATTAAGAAAGCCAGAATTTCTTACAAAATTGCATCCAAATTTAAAACTGCAAGGCAATATTCTAAGTCTAGAGAGTATGCTAGGTCTGCTCTAAATTACCAACCATCTATGGGTAGAGCTTATTTATTAATTTCTAACCTTTATGCAGCAAGTGCTAATAATTGCGGTACAAGTCAATTTGACAAAAGAGCTGTTTATTGGTTAGCTGCAAAAGAAGCAAGAAAGGCTGCATCTGTTGATCCTTCAATTAAAAGGACTGCAATAAAAACTGCTGAAAGTTATGAAGGTAGAGCTCCAACAAAAACAGACATATTTACAGAAGGTAATGCAGGTAAGGTTATTTCATTCAAATGTTGGATTGGACTTTCTGTAACCGTACCATCTTTGTAAGAGTTTGAAAAATTTTTTAAAAATCTTATTTGTTTTTGCATTAACTATTTCATGTGAAAGTAACTTTGAAGAAATAAAGCAGATTAATAAAAAGTCAAAAATCCCTGTTGGTATAACTGACAATTTCGTTTTAAAGTATACTGATTCGGCAAATATTAAAGCTATCCTTGAATCACCAAAAAATATAGATTATACAAATCAGCTTTTCCCTTATTCTGAATTTCCTAATGGTTTAAAAATAGAATTTTTTGACGCTAATGAGGGCTCAACAGTAGTAAGCTCAGATTATGGTATAGTTTACTACGAGACTAAAATTGTTAGTCTGGAAGGCAATGTAAAAATTTTATCACCAGATGGTTCCTCTATCTTTTCATCTCAGATATATTGGGATCCAGACGAGGAATGGTTATTTACAGAAAAAAACATTGTATTTTCAGGCGAGGATTACAATATCAAAGCAAGCAAGCTAGATGCTGATAGGTCATTTAAGCTACTGAAAACAGGACAGTTAAATGGAAATTTTTTATTTGAGGATAATTAACAATGAAATATTATAAAATATCAGAATACTTATACTTGGTTATTGGAGTGGTAACATTAACTGATCTACTATTTTTTAAAGAATCAATTTTTGATAATCCATTACTTGTTCTTTTTTGTGCTCTTTCTTTTGGTATGTATTTTTTTAGAAGATATTACAGGACTAAATTCAATAAAAGGAATAAAGATTAATAATGTTTAGTTATGGATTCTTTGACTAATATTTGTATTTTCGTTAACCAATTTTTTTATTATGGCTATTTTAGGAAATCTTAGAAAAAATTCTTTTGTTCTAATCGCTGTTATTGGAATGGCGTTATTTGCATTTGTTATCGCTGGTGTTTTTGATGGAAGTGGATTTCAATCTCCAGATCCCATTGGAAAAGTTAATGGAGAAGAATTATCTATTAATGATTTTAGAAATCAAATGGATGTTCTAAAAAAGTCATATAATTTCAATGATCTTCAAGCGTTGACAACTGCTTGGGATGAATCAATTAGAGGCAAGCTAATTGAACAGGAAATTAATAATCTAGGTATTGGCTCCTCTGTTGACCATCTTGAGTATTTTTTATCTCAAAGTCCTAGCTTTAGCTCAGATCAACGTTTTTTAAATGATGCTGGAATATTTGATGTAAATAAGTTTTCTAACTTTATTGCAGAGCTTAAAGAACTAAATCCTCAATCATATATCCAATGGAGTAATCAAGAAAATCAATTTAATCAACAAATTAAAACCAATATATATTTAAACCTTGTTGCCAGTGGCATGAACTCAACCTTTTTTGAAGGCAAAACACAATTTGTCAATACAAATGCTACTGCAGACATATCCTTTGTAAAAATTCCATATTCTACAATTAGTGATTCTTTAATATCTGTTAAGAATTCTGAGATTTCAAAATATATAAAAGAAAATCCAGATGAATATGAACAAAAATCTACAAGGGCAATAAGTTATGTTCTTTTTAGTGAATTCTCTTCAAAACAAGATGAATTAGATCTGCGCAGCAAAATGAACAGCTTACTTAACGAACGAGAAGAATACAACCAAGTCTCTAAATTAAATGAAAAACTACCAGGTTTTTTATCAACTAGTGATTTGGAATTTTTCCTAAGCGAGAATTCAGATATACCTTATGATTCAATCTACCGACCTAAGGGTTATTTTAGTTCTGAACATGCTCAAATGATTTTCAATTTGGATAACAATAACACTTATGGACCCTACATTGACGGAGAATTTTTAAAAATTTCCAAAATGTTAAATAAAAAGAATAATGGAAATGTTAGAGCTAGTCATATTTTAATTTCATATAATGGCGCACAAGGGGCTTCTCCGCAAATTACCAGAACAAAAAATGAGGCTCGAACAGAGGCTAATAGAATTTTAAGATTAGCACGATCTAATCCTGACAATTTTTCATCATTTGCTCTAGATTTTTCTGATGGACCCTCAAAATCAAATGGTGGAGATTTAGGTTTTTTTCAAGAAGGAGCTATGGTTCAACCATTCAATGATTATGTTTTTTCTAATAGAGTTGGTAGGATAGGTCTAGTAGAAACAGATTTTGGTTTTCATGTAATTAAAGTTGTTGCAAAAGAAGATGTTGTGTTAGTTGGAACCCTGGGTCTTAAAAATATCCCATCTGAAAGAACAAGTGATTCCATTTTCAATATCGCCTCAAAGTTTGAGATTGATTTAGCAAATTCAAATGATATAAGCCAAACTGCAACTAATATGGATTTTGATGTTAAATCATTGACCAGCATTGGAGAACTTGATCATGATTTACCAAACATGGAAAATCAAAGAAGATTGGTTCAATGGTTGTTTAATGAAGACACAAACGTTAATGATTTTAAAAGATTTGATTTATCAAGAGGAGGATATGTAATCGTTCAACTAACAGAAAAGAATGAAGAAGGTTTAATGTCTCCCGGCCTTGCATCACTATCAGTCCTTCCTATTTTAAAGAATAAAAAGAAA
Source organism: uncultured Bacteroidota bacterium (assembly GCA_902574335.1). Taxonomy (GTDB): domain Bacteria; phylum Bacteroidota; class Bacteroidia; order Flavobacteriales; family Flavobacteriaceae; genus Eutrophosalina. The sequence goes on along the minus strand of CACGNO010000019.1, from coordinate 6,207 downwards.
GCAAAAATAATTATTGATAATAATCAAAAATATAACAGCCTTGAAGAATTAGCTTCAAACAACAATCTTGAGATTCAAAATGTTTCTGCTCTTAATCAATCGACTCCAATTGTAGCACAAGCTGGATTTGAACCAAAAGTCATTGGTACAGCATTTGGATTGGAAGTAGAGGGTGTTTCTAGTTTATTTGAGGGTGAAACTGGCGTCTATATGATAAGGTTAAATAACTTAAAAAATTCTGATGAAATTGAATCATATTCAGCCTTTGAAAATCAATTGACTAATAAGCGAAGAACTAATCTTGATTTTAATATTGTTCAAAGCCTAAAAAAGTCAGCTGAAATTTCTGATAATAGGAGCGAATATTATTAGAAAAAATTTTCTTTATAAGTCCAAAAAATATTTAGGAAAAAGAATAGATATATCAGGGACAAGCAAAACTTTATACCCGATCCAATTAATATGCCTATAAGTGAACCTAAAGCAGGTTTCAATGAATCGGTGAAGTTTTTTTTATTAATCATTTCTCCAGCAATTGCACCAATGAATGATCCAAGAAATATTCCTATTGGTCCCATAATAATTAAACCTGTAATTAAACCAATTGAGGCACCTATTAACCCACCTTTTGAGCCTCCTAGTTTTTTGACTCCAATTATAGGAATTATATAGTCCATAGCTGAAATTACAATTGCAATAATCAATGTTATTGCCAGGAATTGTAGATTAAAATTAACAGCATCAGTAAAATTTAGCACTAGAAGTCCAAACCATGAAGTCATTGGACCAGGTATTATAGGGACAAAACTTCCTACTATACCGATTAAACATAAAATAACTCCAATTATAAGTAGTAATAAATCAAACATTTATTTTACACTATTTTTGTAATTTCATAATCAGTGAATATTACAAAAATAATATTAATAACCTTAATAGTCGTTAGTTCTTGTGAAAGCAATTTAAATAAGAAACAAGTAACCAACAATAACGAAAAAATCACTTGGAGTAGCTATGATGAATACCCTTCAATAAAAGCTTGCAATGAGTTAATTGAATCAAATTTAATTAAGGAATGTTTTAAGAACTTTTTATCAAAAGAAATTCTAAAAAATCTAAATTTATCTAATATTATAATTGACCAGCCTATTAATGATACAGTGAACATTACACTTTTAGTTAATAATAAAGGAGCTATCTCAATATCAAATCAAATTATTCCTAAAAATATAATTGATATTATTCCAGAATTTGATACGTTATTACACGAAGCAGTCGATTCACTACCTGTTGTTCTTCCAGCTAATAAGACAAGTTTAGGTGTTACCGTTAATTCAAAGTTTCAATTACCAATAATTTTAAAGTCAAATTAGTCTTGAATAAGTCTTCCAAAATAATATTAGGTATAGATCCAGGAACTACAATAATGGGATTTGGAATAATAGAGGTTAATAACAAGAAAATGAAGTTAATAGAACTTAATGAACTTAAGTTAACAAAGATTATAGATCATTATTTAAGATTGAAGTTGATTTTTGAAAGGACAATTGAATTAATTGAAAAATTCAACCCGGATGAAATTGCAATTGAAGCACCATTTTTTGGCAAAAATGTTCAATCAATGTTGAAATTAGGTAGAGCTCAAGGAGTTGCTATGGCAGCAGGTTTATCTAGGCAAATTCCTGTTACTGAGTATTCACCTAAAAAAATTAAAATGGCAATTACTGGAAATGGAAATGCTTCTAAAGAACAAGTTGCAAAAATGTTACAAACATTATTACTTATTAAAGAGCTTCCTAAAAATTTAGATTCTACCGATGGATTAGCTGCTGCAGTTTGCCATTTTTACAATTCAGACAAGTTAACTTCTAATAAAAAATACACAGGCTGGAATTCATACATAAAAAATAATCCAGATAAAATTGATTAGATTTTGGCTGGAATTTACATACATATACCATTTTGTAAGCAATCCTGTCACTATTGCAATTTTCATTTCTCAACATCAACTAAGAATAAGGATAAGGTTTTAGATGCAATAGAAAATGAAATAAAGCAAAAAGGACAAGTTACTCACGAAGCTATTTCTACAATTTATTTCGGTGGTGGAACCCCATCAATTTTAGATGTTAATGAAATAAACTCAATAATTAAAAAAATCCATAAAGAATTCAATGTTGAAAGTGAGGCAGAAATTACAATTGAAGCAAATCCAGATGATTTAAATAAAGAAAAAATAATCAATTTATCTCATACAGAAATTAATAGGTTAAGTATTGGAGTTCAATCTTTCATTGATAAAGAATTAAAAATAATGAACAGAGCTCATGACTCTAAAAAAGCACTAAATTCAATAGAGATATCAAAGAAATATTTCGATAATATTTCAATTGATTTGATGTATGGAGTCCCCGATTCAACAATAGAGTCTTGGGCCTACAACTTGGACATCGTATCACAATATGATATCAAACACATTTCATCATATGCTTTGACGTTAGAACCAAAAACAGCCTTAGAATCATTTGTGAGAAAATTAATAATAGATATGCCTGACGAAGGTTTAGTTTATGAACAGTATAATTTAATTAATGAAAAACTAGAACCTTTAGGATTTATAAACTATGAAGTTTGCAGCTTTGCTAAAGAAAATTTTTTCTCCAAAAATAATTCTGCATATTGGCTAAGAAAAAAATATATTGGTATAGGACCTTCTGCTCACAGTTTTGATGGAAAAAGTAGAAGTTGGAATATATCAAACAATAAAAAATATATTGATCACATCAAAATAGGAAAAAGCTTTTATAAAAAAGAGAAACTATCTAAAGTTGATCAATATAATGAGTATGTTATGACAGGATTTAGAACCATATGGGGAGTATCTGCTAATTTCATAGAAAAGAATTTTAATTTAAAATTCAAAAATTACTTCATAGATAGAATTCAAAAACATATTGATCAAAAAAATATAATTGTAAAAGATGATATTTATACTACAACTAATGAGGGAAGATTTTTAGCTGATGGAATATCTTCAGATCTTTTTTTAGTCAATTTGAAATAAGACTTTATTTGCTGTAAAATTTATAAAAATTAGTAATGGTTTCAATGCCATTATAAAAATTTGACAATCCAAAATGTTCATTTGGAGAATGTATTGCATCACTGTCCAATCCAAAACCCATTAAAATTGTTTTGACTCCTAATTCTTTTTCAAATTGTGCAATTATTGGTATAGAGCCACCATCTTTAACAGCAAAGGGCTCTTTATCGAATACCTCTAAGTAAGCCTGACTAGCTGCAGAGTAAGCTTTTGAATCAGTAGAGGTCAGGTATGGTTGACCACCATGATGTTCATTTATTCTTATCTGCATTCCTTTTGGTGTAATTTTTTTCATATGGTCCGTAAATAGAGTACTTGTTTTTTTCCAATTTTGATTACTAACCAAACGCATTGAGATTTTAGCATAAGCTTTACTAGGAATCACTGTCTTTGAACCTTCTTCTGTATACCCTCCCCAAATACCATTTACATCAAGGCAAGGTCTTATAGATCTTCTCTCTAGAGTGGTGTAATCTTTTTCACCTAAAACATCCTCTATTTTAAGAGAGTCTTTAAATTCAGTTAAATCAAAAGGAATAAGACCATCTTTTTTTCTCTCATCATCGCTGTAGTTGATTACATCATCATAAAATCCTGGTATTGTAACTTTATGATTTTCATCATGAAGAGAGGAAATCATTTTGGCAAGACTATTTATTGGGTTAGCGACACTACCACCATAATGACCAGAATGCAAATCTCTATTTGGTCCAGTTAATTCGACTTCTAAATATGCCAATCCCCTAAGACCAACAGTTATTGATGGAGTAGTTTTATTTATCATACCAGTATCGGAAACTATAATAATATCACAATTTAGCTTTTCTTTATTTTCTTTGACAAAAGTTTCTAAATTATCACTTCCAATCTCTTCTTCACCCTCAATCATGAATTTTACATTACATGTTAAACCACCATTATTATTTAAAACTTCAATTGCTTTTAAATGCATAAACATTTGACCTTTATCGTCACATGAGCCACGTGCAAATATGGCACCCTCAGGATGAATTTCTGTTTTTTTGATTGTAGGTTCAAATGGTTCAGTATCCCACAACTCAATTGGATCTACAGGTTGTACATCATAATGTCCATAAATTAAAACTGTTGGTAGTTTTTTATCAATAATTTTTTCTGCATAAACTATTGGATGGCCTTCAGTTTCACAAATTTCACAATTATCCATACCAAGCTTTTGAAATTGATTAAATAAGAATTTTGCTGCATTTCTAGTATCATTATTATGTTCTGAAACTGCACTCACTGACGGGATTTTTATAAGGTCAAATAATTCATCTAAAAACCTTTCTTTATTGTTCTGGATATATTCTTTATAGCTCATAATGTTGTATGTGTAAATTTAGTTAAATTCAATTTTTATACATAAATAAAACATGCCTTTATTTTAATAATCTTGCTTATATTTGAAACCTTTTGCGGGTGTGGTGAAATTGGTAGACACGCTAGACTTAGGATCTAGTGCTTAACGGCTTGGGGGTTCGAGTCCCTTCACCCGCACTTTTAAACCCCGACATCTGTTGGGGTTTATTATTTCCTTTTTACCCAAATTTCATGCATTGGATCACCTTTACTACTAAATCCAATATGATTCCATTCTTCATTTTTTAGTTTATAGTCGAATTTTAATGTTGCCCCAACTCTAGAGTCATCCCTTGAAAAATATTCAATATTTTCAGTATATGTACCTTCTTTAGTTGAATATTTTCCACCACCACTTCCAGAGAACTGAAATGTTTCTGTGTTAAAAGCAATCCATTGAAAATATCCATTAATTAAAAACTTCATTGTTTTTCTTGGTCTTTCAAGATTCCTTCTTTGTTCTTTCCCATTTCTAACTCTACCAACCATTAACCATTTTCCTTGTAGATCATTTTCTTTTAAAGAAATTTTCTTCCAGTCCGAGTTTTTATTTATTTCAACTTTTGATAAACTATCTTTTTTAAAATCTGAGTTGAATTCCAATTCTACATTATATTTTTTTCCTTTTTTTTCATAGAACCCACCAATTGTTTTTACAAACTCATTTGAATTAACCTTATAGCTTGTCATTACAAAGTAATTTTCATCTATAATTATTCTATTTATAACATCTTTTTCAATATATGAATAGACCTCATCTTGTGAATAAATTGATAGAGTGGAAGTAACTAATATTAGTATTAGAATTATTTTTTTCATAATTATATTTTTTTTTGAATAACAGATAAAGCTCCTGTTTTAGTATTTATATAATTAGAAATAATTTTCGCTTTATCCATTATGTTTCTTTTATCATAGATTAATTTTTCAATTTCTAATTTGAATTCGTTATAATCTTTTACAGATGCAACACCTCCTGATTCTACTAACTGTTCTGCTTCAATAAATCCAGAATAATTTTTACCAATAATTACAGGTTTATTATAAATGCATGCCTCTAAAATATTGTGTAAGCCAGATGATCCCATCCCACCTCCAACATAGCTTATGTCTGAGTATCTATATATGCTTTTTAAATCTCCAATTGTGTTTAATATAAGTATATTACCATGTACATTATTATTTGATAGGTCAGAGTATATACAATAATTTGATGTTAAAGTGCTTTTTAGTCTTTCAATATTTTTTTTTGAAATGTCATGAGGTGCTATAATCCACTTTATTTTTTCTTTTTTCGATTCTTCTATGTATTTAAAAATAATCTTTTCATCTTCTTCCCACGTACTTCCGCATACAACGCATAAGTCATCTCCTTTAAAACTTTTAATTATATTATTATTGTAATTCTCATCTAAGTAATCCTTAACCCTTTCTATTTTTAAGCTACCTGAAACAATAACATTATTTATTTTTACTCTATTCAGTGCCTTTTTTGATTCTTCATCTACAGAAAAAATTTTATCAAATATTTTTAGTTTTCTTAGATAAAAAATACTTTGAATACCTCTCAAGTATCTGCTATTTTGATTAAACCTTGATTCTACTAAATAACTTTTTATATTTCTTTTTTTTATTTCATTTAGATAATTTGGCCATATCTCAGATCTTACAAAAATTACTAATTCAGGATTTATTATATCTAAAAATTTTTTTGCATTAGATTT
>CACGNO010000018.1 GCA_902574335.1 uncultured Bacteroidota bacterium | reverse complement strand
ACATTCTATTAAAATAATCCTCGTCAAGCTCTTGTTTTTTTAATAAGCTTAACTTCAAATTAGCATCTAAATAAATATCTGAGAAGTTGTTGGCTTTTGTTTCTATAGATTTTTGAAAGTATACTGAAGCTGAATCATTTTTGTTTAAACTCATAAATGACTGAGCAATAATAAAATAAGATCTTCTAATCTGTTCTTGACTGCTTGAGTGCTTTACAGCTTTTTTCAATGACTTTATAAGGGCTGTATAATCCCCTTTTTTATAGTGAAGTTCAGACATTGAATCATATAATAATGATAAATTTCTTTTAAATATTTTATTGTCTTCTAGCTCTTTTTCTAAAGACGATTTTGCTAATTCATACTGCTGAAGATTAATATAAATCAATGTTCTCCAATAAAAGGCTTCTACCCAAATATTTGATTTTACATCCTGTTTTAAAATATAATTGAAAGCCTGAAGTGAAGAGATATATCTTTTGTCATAAAACCTAGACTTCCCTAATAATAAGTAGGCATCATTAATATAATTACTAGCTGAATTTCTAGAGTCTCCCATTTTTTGAATAACTTTTATAGCTTTCTCCTCAGATTTTAAAAAGTTTTTTGTAGGGTATTCAGGCAAGGAATTAGTAATGTTATTATCAACAATTACTGGTATAATATCCCAAAAATTATCTTTGTATGAATTCCTTAACTGATCTAATCCTTCATTTAAAAAAAGATCACCGTTATATAATATATTGTATTTTGAACTAATAGACTTCATTGAATCACAAGAGGTGCTAAGAGTTAATGATAAGATTAATAATATTTTATAATATCTAAACATTTTTCTATAAATCCATTATTTTCATAATATTGCATTCATAATGGGGGGTAATACAAAAGTAACTTTAATTCTTGATGGGGAAAAAAATGATTTCTCGATGGATAGAGATGGTAATATCCTAGATGAGGGACTAATAAATGGTTATGATATACCTCATTCTTGCCAAGGAGGTATTTGCATGACCTGTCTCGGTAGAGTTACCAAAGGTAAAGCTGTTATGGATGATCCTGGTGTGCTTTCCGATGAGGAGCTTGATGAGGGTTTTATTTTAACATGCATTTCTAAACCTGATTCTGAAGAAATCACTATTGATTTTGATGATGTTTAGTTTAATAAAATTTCATTCACTCTACCTAAAACTTCTTCAATACTAATTGTTCTCATTGCATTTTCATACCCTTTAATCATTTTGTTTCCATAAATAGAGTTTGGAACTAGTGGAAATTTTTCTCTATCAACACAAAACTGATTTTTGAGATCTGAGTTAAAAGTTGTAAATCCTGTATATGGGTGTGTTAATCCCCAAAGGGTTATTACAGGGACATTATATATTGATGCAATATGTCCATTAGCAGAATCCATTGAAATCATTAAATCCAAATTAGATATAAGAGCAAGTTCATTTTCAAAACCATCCAAATCATCACATGAATAAACATTTTTAAAAACGTTTGACCATCTTTTAATAGTTTCCATTTCTATTTTTCCAAAACCGAATAGGAAAACGGTGTGCTTTTCTTGGACATAAGAAACAATTTTTTGCATTAAATCTAGTGGATACATCTTAGCCTCGTGCTTAGCAAACGGTGCAATTCCTACTAATTTGTCTGAACCAATATTTATACTGTCTACATTAAAATTAAAAGTTTTTGAAGGTGGATAAATATGGTCTTTAGTTAGGTCAATGGAAAAACCTAGTTTATTAAAAACTTCCTGATATAGGAAATGTACTGGGGTAAGTGGCTTAAAAATCTTATTTTCAATTCTTGTTAGAGCCTTTCTTTCTTTTCTTTTTTTATCAATTACAGAAACTTTAATGAAAAACATTCTAAATAAAAATGAAAGAAGTTGTGTTCTTAAAACTGAATGAAGATCAGCAATTCGTTTTGGCTTAAGTTTTTTTAAATCAGAAAAAAGCCTAATTATGCCGAAAAATCCTTTATGTCTTTTTTTAAGATCAAGCTCAAATATTTCAACATTATTAAACTCAGAAAAAAAAGACTTGAACTTAGGCCGAGTAACAAAAATGAATTTATTTTCAGGGTGTTTTTTTTCTAGGGATCTAATTATAGGAACAGTCATAACAACATCCCCTAATGATGAAAATCTTAGAATTAATGTTTTACCATTAATCATCTTTTGAGTATAGCTCTGGGTTTAATGAATCATCATTATACATTTTCATTTGTTTATACGTTGATATTATAACATTACCTTTTGAAATATTTTCTAATAATTGATCTATTGCTTTGGAAAGATTTTTTCGTTGAATTAAAAGACCTTCGAGCTTCTCAGAACATTTTTTTTTATGTTTATCAGAGGCTGATTTTCTATTAGCTTCTTCACTCATGTGATAGATCTTAAGGGCAAGAATGGACAGTCTGTCAATTGCCCAAGCAGGTGTTTCAGTATTCAATATTGCTAATTTTGATGGATTAGAATTCGTGTATTTTTCAAAGAAGTAATCATCAAGCTCTTCAACCATGTCGGTTCTGTCTTGGTTGCTTAAATCTATTCTTCTTTTTATTTTAAGAGCTTCATCCGGCCTAATGTCTGGAACTCTAATTATATCTTCGAGGTGCCATTGTATGGTGTCTATCCAACATTTTTCATAGATCATTTTTTTAAAAAAATTCGAATGATCATAAGGATTGTTTTTGTTAGCATCTACAAAATTCTGTAAATGATAATCGTCAATTACTTGTTGAAATATAGAGTTACAAGTTTTACTTATTGACATTATAAATTATTTATTTAAATATATAAACTATAATTAAAATTAAACTAAATTTGTTGAGTAGAAATAATTATGGAATTTAAAGACTTATTTGAAGCAATTGAATTTCTTTTTGTAGAAATTCTATTTATACCTTTTGATTTTATTCGCCTTGATATTTCAAATTGGTTTATTCAAAACGGCATTAATTTCAGCTTGATGATTGTTATATCTGCAGCCCTAGTTTACTGGACGCTTGAATTGATTAAATATGACAAAAAAGGAGATGAAAAAAAAGATGTCACAGCTCACTCTTTCTTATAAGTCAAATCCAATATCTTTTCTAAAAGTTTTACCTTCAAAATTTATTTTGTCAATATTATTATAAGACTTTTCCAGTGCTTCTTTCATTGTTTTTCCAGAAGAGACAACAGAGAGAACTCTACCTCCACTGGTCACAATATTATTATTATTTAAGTTGGTGCCAGCATGAAAAATGATTGAGTCCTTTACTTCATTCAATCCTGATATTTTGAAGCCTTTTTTATAATCTTCAGGATAACCGCCTGAGGCCAATACAATATTGGTATAATAATCAGAATCAAATTCAAGATTTACTTTATCAAGGGTTTGATTCGTGCATGAGATTAGTAATTCCATAAAATCATTCTTAATCCTAGGTAAGACAACTTGAGTTTCTGGATCACCCATTCTAACATTATATTCAATTACCTTGGGTTGTCCATCAACATTAATTAAACCAATGAATATGAATCCAACGTAGTTTATTTTTTCTGACATTAATCCATGAATTGTCGGCTCAATTATCTGTTCCTTAATATTGGTTTTTAGATTTTCATCTAAGAAATCAACAGGTGAAATAGAGCCCATTCCCCCAGTATTTAAGCCTGTATCTCCTTCACCTATTCTTTTGTAGTCCTTCGCATAAGGAAGTATTTTATAATTCTTACCGTCAAAAAGAACAAAGCAAGACATTTCTATTCCACTTAAGAACTCTTCAATTACAACCTTTTCAGATGATTTTCCAAATTTTGAATTTAAAAGCATAGCCTCTAAATTCTTGACTGCTTCATCTGGGTCATTAACTATTATTACACCTTTTCCAGCTGCTGGACCGTCAGCCTTTAATACATAGGGTGGTGTGTTTTTATTGATAAACCTTACGGCTTGATCAAAAGTTGATTTGCTGAATGATTTATAAGAGGCAGTTGGTATGCTATACTTAGCCATAAAATTCTTGGCAAACTCTTTACTTCCTTCCAACATGGATCCCCTTTGTGATGGGCCAATGACAGAAACATGTTTAAGAGTTTCATCATTTTGAATAAAATCAGATATACCATTTATAAGTGGAATTTCAGGTCCTATTAGAACAATATCAATTGAATGCGTAATAATCGTTTTTTTGACAGAAACAAAATCATTAATATCTACATCTACACAAAAGGATATTTTTGAGATTCCAGCATTAGGATTGGTGACAAAAATTTTAATGTTGTGTTTTGAATTAAATATTTTCCAAGCGAAAGAATGTTCACGCGCACCGGATCCAATAATTAGTAAGTTCATATAAACAAAAATATAAGATTACAATTAATATATGACAAATTTGACCACTTAATAATATTTCAGCATTTAACTTTGTAAACAGTAAAAACAATGGCAGATAAACAGAAATATATATATTAAAATATTGATAATCAATGTTTTAAAAATAGGATACAAAAAAATGAACTATTTAAAAATAAAATTTTTATATATTTGTTGGCGTATTATGTGCTGGTTTGCCGCAAAAACAAAAATAAAAGGGGAGTTCAAGGCCAAAGATTTTTTTAATTCGGTTGGGGTTAATTCATATGTGCCTTCTTACTCAACCAGAAAAGTTTGGTCTGACCGAATCAAAAAAGTAACAGTTCCTGCTATAAGTGGATATGTGTTTTTTGAACTAAATAAATTAAATTTTGATATTTTAAACAATAATCCATTCACAAAAAATATTGTTCGTGATATTTCAGGTCAGCCAGCAATTATTAAAGAGTCTGAAATTCAAATACTAAAAAACCAGCTAAATGGTAGTAACATTAATTCAGCATATAATTATAAAACTGGTCAAAAAATAAAAATTCAATCCGGACCTTTTCTTTTTAAGAAAGGCACAATAAATAAAATAAGCTACAATAAGATAACTATAACTTTAGAGTCAATTAATCTTAATTTGGTATTAAATAAGTCATCTGTAGTAGCTGCATAAAATTTAAAAAAAAACCATGTATAAATGTGAGTCTAATGGCGAAGCCATGAAAATAAAGAAAATATTACTTATTATTTTGTTAGTGCCTATAATGATTCTTGGTCAAGACATTAATCAATTAAAGAATACAATGGGTATTAAGTCCCTAGAATTAATGAGTAATGAAGAGCTAGAAGGTTATTGGTCTGAAGCGCAGGAAAAAGGTTATAATCTAGACCAAATTAAAACTATAGCACGGGCACAAGGAGCGTCTGAGTCAGAGATCCTTGAACTTGAAAAAAGAATTAAAGATTTGAAACTATCTTCATCAGATGCTTCGATTAATAAAGAATTCGAAGGTCTTACTACTTCAGAGTTTGGTTTAAATGAGGGTGAAGATATCCCAAGTAAAGAGTTAGAATTTCCAGAGCTAATTGTTTTTGGATCATCATTTTTTAATAATCCTAATATAAGTTCTGCTCCAACCCTAAACATAGCAACCCCCTCGTCATATGAGCTTGGCCCTGGTGATGAATTAGGAATAAGTATTTGGGGGGCAGCTGAAAATGATTATGTGTCGATAATTAGTAGAGAAGGATATTTAAAAATTGAAAGAATTGGCCCAGTATACTTAAGTGGTTTAACAATTGACCAAGCTAAATCTAAGCTAAAAGATAAGCTTTCTAAAATTTATTCTGGATTAAACTCTAATTCTAATAAAGTGTTTTTTGATATAACATTATTAAAAAACAGATCGATTATAGTTAATATTACAGGAAACGTTGTTGCGCCAGGCACTTATACCCTTTCGTCTTTAACCAGTCCTTTAAACGCTTTGTATGCTGCTGGTGGGCCAAATGAAAATGGATCATATAGAGAAATTAAAATTATCCGAGGAGGGAAAGAGGTTCATTCAGTTGATTTATATAATTATTTTGTGAAGGGCAGTTTAAAGAGTTTTTCTCTTAGAGATCAAGATGTAATTCTAGTTCCCTCTTATAAAAATCGTATCTTTTTGAGTGGCGAATTCAAAACAATAGGAATATTCGAACTAAAGAATAGGGAATCAATTTCCGATTTATTAGTTTTTAACGGTGGTATTACAAGTTCTGGAGTGAAAAATCAAGTTTCTATTGAAAGAGTTGATGGGTATTATAAATCTTTTAACACTGTAGATTTAGAAAATTTTGAAGAATTTATTTTAAATGATGGGGATAAATTAGAGGCCAGAAAGGTAGGGGATGAAACTAAAAACACTGTGTCTATTGAGGGTGCTGTAATGATTGAGGGCACATATGAATTAAGTAAAAATTTAGATATAAGATCTCTTATAAATTCTGCAGGCGGCCTAAGAGAGGATGCTCTTAAGGCGAGGGCATATTTGATTAGAGAAGTCAATGGTTTTCAACAAGAAATTGTTTCTATTGATTTAGAGAAATCCATGAATTTAAAACAAACTTACTTATTAAAAAATAATGATAATGTAATTATAGCCTCTGTTGAAGATTTATTTTCTGAGAAAAATGTAGCTATTAGCGGTGAAGTTAATGAGCCAGGCAGCTTTACTTTTTTTGAAGGTGCTACAGCCGTTGACTTAATTTTGATGGCAAAAGGAATTACAGATAGGGGTTCAAATAAAGGAATAACCATTTATAGATCTACATTTGACTCAACTCAAAAAAATCCTGTCAAGGAAATTTCATTTGACTTGTCTGAAAGTCTTAAAAACACTAGCATAGATCAAAACATTAAGCTATTGGCTAACGACCTGGTTGTTGTTCGATCAAAACTTGGTTATCAAGCAAAAGAATTTGTGTCAGTTTCTGGGCTTGTTAAAAAACCTGGGGATTATGCAATAAAATCAAATAAATATAGTGTGTATGATTTAATAGATGATTTTGATGGGTTTTTGCCTGATGCTCAATTAAATGGTGTGAAATTAAGGCGTAGGTTGGGTGATATTAAAATTATTGATGATGAACTTATTGAGAGTGAAGAATTTATTGAAATTGGGTTAAATGTTGATAAAATTTTTAAGTCTAAAGGATTGTCAAATGAGTTTAACATTAGTCTCAAAAATGGTGATGAAATTATTGTGCCTAGATTTGACAACTCAGTTGAAATTTCGGGCGAGATACTACAAGCGGCTGCCTTAACATATTATCGTGGTTTAACTGCTGCCTCTGCTATTAATAAATCTGGTGGGTTTTCGACAAATGCTAAAAGATCTGCAGTATATGTGGTTTATCAGAATGGGAGTATCGCCTCTACTAAATCTTTCTTGTTTTTCAGAAATTATCCTAAACTATTGCCTGGAAGTAAAATAGTTGTTCCTAAAAAAGGAGAAGAAACAAATAAAACAAGTGTTGGTGAAATAGTAGGCTATACTACCAGTTTGGTTTCGATTATTGCTTTAATTAAATCATTATAAAATGAATAATAATTCTGATGGAATAGACGTAATTGAAATTGCAAAAACTATTTGGAATGGCAAAAAACTAATAGTTGTAATCTCATCTTTTTTTGTTATGATTGGTGTTGTAAGTGCATTGTTGAGTCCTGTAATATTTACGTCATCAACAACTTTTATACCTAGCTCTCAAGAAGGTTCTTCAGCATCAGGTTTAAGCGGAGTAGCTTCACTTGTTGGTATAAACCTTAACGCAATGTCTTCTGGTGGCGAAATTCCCTCATCAATGTATCCTCAAATTAGCGAAAGTGTCGAATTCAAAAGGCTTATACTTGAAGAATTTATAGATGAAAAAAAACAAGTTGTGTTGAAAAACTACTTGGCCGACTATTATAGTGTTGATAATAACTTAGAGTTTAATAATTCTAATAAATCTTTTGTTTCCGAATTTGAAGATGATTTATTTGAAATTATAAAAGAAATTTTAACCATTAGTGTTGATCAAAAAGATGGATTTGTAACAATTTCTGCTAATATGCCTGAAAGTGAATATGCAGCTTACGCCGCAATTAATGCTAGAAATATTTTACAGAAAATTATTATAAACAATAAAATCAAAAGTGCCAAACAAAACTTAGAGTTTAGTGAAGAACAATTAAAATCAAAAAGAAAAGAGTTTAATGAAATTCAAAATAAGCTAGGATACTTTAATGATTCTAATCTTAACATTGTTACTTCATCTATAATTAATGAAAGAGAAAAATTAGAAGCAGAGTTTCAAATTATTAATGCTGTAATAGTAGAGCTTTCAAAACAGGTTGAGCAAAATAAACTTCAAGTAAGTAAAGACACCCCTGTATTTTCAATCATTAAAGAGGCTACTATGCCTGTGATAAGAACATCTCCAAAAAGAACTCAAATGGTCTTAATTTATGGTTTTATAGGTTTTATTTTATCTGCTTTATTCGTCATTATTAAAGACCCTTTAACAGCTATACTAAAAGAATTTAGCTCCTAAAAAGAAACGATATAAATCCAATTTTTTTCTTAATAATTGAAGAGTCTGCTTTATAAGCTTTTATTCTGTTGTCTTTTGGGTGTTTTGTCTGAATAATACAGTTTTTATTTTTTGTAAGTACAAATAGTTTTTGATTAAGTCCATTTATAAGTTTATTTCTAAGAGCTGTGAAATGTGATTTGGCAAATTGTTGATCAGAAATTATAAGATTAACTTGAGGGGCGGTAATAAATGGTTTTTCAGACAAATATGAGATTAACGATTGTTCATTTTTTGTTATTAAAACTGAATTATTGTTAAAATATATGTTGTTTTCGTCATAAAGAATTAAACCTTTGATAAAGTCTTTAAAAGAAAATATCTTTAAAATAACCCAAAAAACAAAAGCAATTAAAAGGCCAAATAAAACATACTGTGTTACTGAAATTTTAGATTCATTTATAATTAATGGAAGGGTCTCTGAATTAAATTCATTATCAATGGAGGCGATGTCAATTGAATTTAAAAATTTTTCACCATTTAAATCAGAAATATAATATAGGTTTTTATCGTCTATAAAGGATGGATACTTATTGTCGACGCCTAAAACTCCCAATTCTTTTGAATAATTGGTAAAGGTTAGGTTTTCAAAATCAATTTTAGTTAAATAAGCGTTATTGAGCAATAAAATATTATCATCTATTTTCGGATTAGAAAAAAGTGTGTACTTAGGGTTAATCCTGGGATTTAGTTTTCCGACATTAACAAACTCTTTTTCTATAAAATCAAAATAAAAAACATCAGAAAAAGATTCGTCTTGGTTTGTGGATCCTGCTGAGCCAGATCTGCCGCCTAAAACATAAAGCTTATCATTAATGATGTTATATATGGGCTTCCATCTTCCTTCGGGTGTGTGTTTGCTGTCATTGTACAACAAGTCCCATTGACTGATGTTTTCATCAAAAAAAGTTATAAAGCTTTTAAAGGACCAAAAACCATAGCCTCCATAAATATGAATTTTATTATTATAAATAAATCTAGCACCCCCAAATTGGTTTTTATGAAGGCTAGAGTTATCTATTCTTTCAAAAGTGTTGTTACGGTAAATAAATACTGGGCCTGCTCCATTTGAAACTATGTATAGTTTGTTTGAATTTATTATAGTGAAAAAATTGGCATGGTTTAATGCATCTATTTGGTTTATTTCTTTTTTAAAAGAATTATCAGCAAAAGGAGTAAATTCCCATTTTGACTTAAATTCAAAAATTCCATTTGTTGTTATAATGATAGGCGACTTTTTAACGGATTGGGAAAATAAAAAATTTTGCACACTATCGTTAATTGGAAGTTTGGTCTGACAGAACAAAACATTAAAACAGATTAATAAAAAACACAGATTTCTCACTCTTTCTAAAATACTAAATTTTGAACATTGAATTAATCTTATTGGTAGTTTTATTTGGCGTCATTGGTTTCTCTGGCTCCTATTACTTAAATGGCTATTTGTACAATGCATTTAGGCAAAATAAAATGTATGACCCAATAGTTTCAAGATCATCACATAAAGAAAAGGCAACAAGGTCGGGTGGCATGGCTTTGTTTTTTACTTTCTGTGTGTGTTATGGGTTTGGAAAAGCAGTGTTTGCCATGAGTGTTGACCTATATGCTCTAATCGCCTTCATATTCGTGGCATTAACGGGGATGGCGGATGATTTCTTTTCTATAAAATATCGTGAAAAGTTCTTTTTACAGGTGTTTGCAGCTATAGTTCTGCTCCAAAGTAATATTTATATAGATTCCTTTCATGGTGTTTTTGGTATTTACGAAATACCGTTATGGGCCTCATACATGATTACCGTTTTTGTTTTTATTGTGATTGTAAATGCTTTTAATTTAATTGATGGGATAGACGGTTTGGCTGCTTTACTGTCTGTTAAATTTTTTGTTTTAATAGCGGGCATAATTGCAGTAACATCAAGTGAAATGAATTTGGTCATTCCATCAATTGTTGGAGCTATAACAGGCTTCTTATTCTTTAATTTTAACCCTTCAAAAAAAGTTTTTCTTGGTGATACTGGGGCTCTTCTATTAGGTTCAGTGATAGCTTTTTTTATTTTTTATATTCTTGATAAAGACAATTTTATAATTACAGACCCTTTAATAAGAAGGCCATTGCTGGTTGTTTTATTAATTATATATCCTTTAGCTGATACCCTTAGAGCTTCGTTAATCAGGATGTATAAAGGACAGTCTCCTTTTTTGGCTGACAGGGTTCATTTACACCACAGGCTAATTGATAAAGGCATGTCGCATTGGGGCGCCTCGACAAGTATTTTAATTATGTCTGTATCAGTGTTAGCACTAGGCTTTGTTTTGTCAACTTATTTTTCGCTCACATTGTGTTGTATCATAATTTTTATTTATCTATTTATTTTATATTATCTATTTTTCAATTAGATGAGAAATTTTTTACTTTTTTTATTTTTTAGTGCAAACCTGTTTTGTCAAAAGATAGATAGCTCTGATTTTTTGATTCTAGAGGGTGAAACCCCTAATTACTACTATGTATTAACAAATGACGGTTATTATGTTTCAGAAAATTCCGACAATTTTACATATAAAAATTATTCTGATTCGCTTCCAAAGTCTTTAAACGTTAATGTTAATACACTATTGCCTGTAACCCATAAATCTAAAAACTATCTTTTATACCCTGGCGGGGGATTGTTGTACTTATTTGAAAATGGCGCAATAAAAAGAGTTGATCGATCTTTCCCCCACAGGAACCAATATGGTGCTTATTTCTTTTCTTATAAAGACGACCTATATTTAATTGGCGGTTATGGGTTTTGGGAAACAAAATCCATAATCACAAAATTTAACTTTAATAGTGGGGATTGGGAAATCGTAACTGCTTTTGGTCAATCTCCAGATGGAATTGATCAAGGAACTTTTTTTATCAAAGACGACAATCTGTATGTTTTTGATTTTTTAACAAGAACATCCAATAATCAAAAAGAGAAAAGGAATGACAATCTCTATGTTTTAAATCTTGAAAGCTTTGTTTGGAAAAAACTTGGTGTAATCAATCCGTTGATAAGATCTGAAAATCAATTTAAAGGTACTAAAAGGTTTTTTAAATTTGACAACAAGCTGCTCTTTAGTTATCTTGATAATCCTGAATTTTATTTGGCTGACCTTGAAAACAACCTCTTTAAAAAATTTGAGGATCAAATATTGTTTTATAAATCTGGTGGGCATTCTGTTATCAAAAAAAATAATTTAATTGGTGCGGTAAAAAACAGTTTAACAGGTGGTATAGCTATTGAATCTTTTAATATTGCTTCTTTGATTTCAAATGGGGCAGACACTGAATTATACTTGTATAGGGGCACGGAAGAGTTCTATGTTTATATCTATTTTGCTCTTTCCTTTCTGGCGATATTAATTGTTGTTTTAATGGTTTACTATAAAAGAGTTGCACAAACTTATTTGCTTGATGAAAATACAATTTCGATTTCTAGTGTAACTAAAGAAATAAATCAAAAAGAACAAAAAATCTTAAGCTTGTTCAGCAAAAAAAGAAATGTCTCAAACTCTGAAATAATGGATTTGTTTTTGGAGAAAGGCAAGACCAAAGATTTTGCTGTAAAAAAGAAAAACAAAACACTTGTTGCTTTAAACGAAAGGCTTTTTTCAATTTTTAAAATTGAATTCATAATTAAGAAAAAATCAAAATCTGATTCTCGACAACTAACTTATTTTCTGAACAAAAAAGTTCGAATATTAAAAGAAGATGCTATTTAGCAAACTTTTTTAATCCTTTTACATATTCTCTATTATTAGAAAGTTTTGGCACTTTATTTTGTCCCCCAAATTTTCCTATCGACTTCATATACAAATTAAACCCTCCTTTTTCAACCTCTATTACTTCTAGTCTCTTCAATACCTTTCCTTTTATTAAGTCTTTATAGTATATGTTTTTTTCTTGCATTTTTTTGTCAAGCAAATCAGAAATCAAATCAAAATCAATATTAGAGCTGTTAAATTCAATCCACCATTCATGATGTGGTAATCCTTTTTCTGGGTTAATAAAAGGGGCAACTGTAAACTCACAAACGTTTATGTTTTTTTCATGACATAGTTCTGAGATTGACTGCTCTACTTCCTCAGAAATTACATGTTCTCCAAATGCTGAAATAAAATGTTTATACCTCCCTGTTACTAAAATTTTTGGAGGATTTAGGGATGTAAACTTGATTGTGTCTCCAGTGTTATATGCCCAAAGTCCCGCATTGGATGTTACAACCAAAATATAATTTATCCCGACTTCCACATTT
Source organism: uncultured Bacteroidota bacterium (assembly GCA_902574335.1). Lineage (GTDB taxonomy): Bacteria > Bacteroidota > Bacteroidia > Flavobacteriales > Flavobacteriaceae > Eutrophosalina. The sequence goes on along the minus strand of CACGNO010000018.1, from coordinate 3,286 downwards.
GTTAAATTATACCTTGTATACTTTTTAGATTCAAATTCATTAGTTTTTATAAACTCATAAAACATACCTGAATTATATTGAAGTAAAAGAGATTTGTCCTTTTGAGAATTTTGATAAGCAAAAAAACCCTCGGAAGCAGGATAATATTCAATTGTATTTATCTTTTTTCCTAACAACTTGTTGAAAATTTTTTCATAAGGTGAAAAATTAACGCCGCCATATACATATAGCTTTAGGTTTTTGAATACTTGACCTATATTTTTCTTGTTAGTTTTTTTTAAAAGAGTTTCAAAGTACATTTGAACCCATGAGGGTATACCGCCTATTGTGGTCATGTTTTCGTTAATCGTTTCATTACATATTTGATTAACTTTTTCCTCCCAGTCCTTTATAGAGTTTGTTTTAATCGATGGCAAATTGTTTTTTTTCAAATAGGAAGGGGTATGGTGTGCTACAATTCCAGAAAGCCTTCCAATAAGAATTCCATTTATTTCATCTAATAACGGGGAGCCTTGCAAAAAGATGGTTTTTCCATTTAAAAAGCTTGTGTCTCCCGTTTCATATATATAAAAAAGAAGAGCATTTCTTGATGACAGTATATGGTTAGGCATGGATTCGTTTGTTATTGGTATGTGCTTTGTTCCACTTGTCGTCCCAGATGTTTTAGCTAAATATTTTGGTTTCCCCGGCCATAAGACGTCATCAGTGCCTTTTTTAATTTCATCAATATAACTCTTAATATCTTCAAAATCTCTAATGGGAACCTTATTTGTATACTCCTCAACAGAATTGATTTTATGAAATTGATGCTCTATCCCAAATTTTGTTTTTTTAGCTTTATTTATAAGGTTTTGTAATGTGTTTATTTGAATTTGAGCTGCATTAGGGTATGATTTTTTTATTTTAGAAACTACAAAAAATGCAAAAATTTTTGCAAAAATTTTCTTCGCTAAAACCATGTTAAAATTTTATTAAATCTTCGGGGTTTATTGGCCCTTGTAGGTCCCATAGCTCAAAGTGTAAATGAGGGCCGCTTGTAAACTCGCCTGTATTTCCTGAAAGAGCAATTACCTCTCCTGTTTGAACAAAATCACCTGTTTCAACCTTAACAGACTCATTGTGTTTATAGGTGCTTATTAATTCGTTTCTGTGAAAAACAACGACCGTAAAGCCGTAATTTAAAGTCCATTCGGCAAACAAAACAATACCATCATAAACAGCTTTGATAGGAGTTCTTTCTTTTAAGACTATATCTACACCATAGTGTCCGTCACTAAAATCAAAACCTTCCGAAATTATACCGCTTGCTGGGCTGATTAGATTGGGAGCGATAAGTACGTCTTCTTTTTCTATAATATTAAACCTGTCTTCAACTTCAACTATTTTTCTAAGTATTGAATCCTCAATATTAATATTAACTTCAAAATCTGTAATATCAACTTCTTTTATTTTACTATCCTCATATTGATTAGGAAACTCTTCTCCGTTTATTGTTCTAGAAAAGGCTTGTATAAACTGTTCATTCTTCTCTAACGAATTCATTATCGAATCTAGTTTTTCAAGGTTTTGAACTGCTTGAATTCTAAGTTTTGTTGTGTCATACCCCGGGATATATTCTCTTATTGGAGTGTAAAAAATCAACAGCGCTGTAATAAGAATTATGACAAAAGCAACAGAGGACGAAATAAGAAAAATATTTCTTTTGGAAAGGCTCAGGGCAAACTTTTCCTGATATGAATCCTCTTCCACAACGGCAAGCCTGTAGTTCTTGTTTGTTTGTTTTTTTTGTTTTTTTATTTCACCTTGTTCTGGCATAACAAAACAAATATAACAATACCCTTATTTATTATTTTTAATTTTTATATAGTAGTTTAAATTTTTTACATTTGTTTAAACTAATAACAACAATATGTTTCTAACTAGTCTTATTGCAATTGGCCCTTGGCAAATTATTCTTATAGTTGTGGTAGTGCTTTTTCTTTTTGGAGGAAAAAGAATATCTGAATTTATGGGTGGTTTTGGAAAAGGAATTAAAGAGTTTAAAAAGGAGCTAAAAGATGATAATGAAGCAGATGAAGAGTCCAGCTCAAAATAAGCTTAATTATTTTCAAATATCTTTAGCGTCTTAATTATCGCCTCTAATTCGATAATGTTATCTCTTTTTCTTTGGGATGGTGAAAAAACAAACCCCTCTATGTATAGCGTCCTTTTATTTACTGTGTCTTTGACCATATAGCTTATAAATGGCCCTCCCATAAAATCGCCTTGAACTTCCCAAGTTCCTCTAGTTTCAAATGATTCAAAATTTTTAATAAAGGTTCTTTTAAAAACTGGGAGATATGCTTTTTCTGTAATCATATAGGTTCCTTCTATTCGGCCGGGGATAAAGTTTTTTGAAATAGAATCTCTTATTTTAATAACCCGTTCTAATTCTATATTGTTAACAGGATTAAGGTTTGAAATCAATAGGTTTGATGTGCCGTATTTTGTAGGTTTTTGAAACCAAATTATATTTTTTTCTTTTTTAAATATTTGATATGCAGATGGCATTGTTAATTCAATACCAAAGTCATTTTTAAGATCTTTTTGGGTAAGCGGTGATTGTAAAATCCTTCTTTGATTTTCTAGAATTTCTCCTTTTGCAAAAGCTTTAATCCCTTCGTTTTTAGATGCCTTAATCTGATTTATTATTTCAGCTTCGTTCAAGCCGGAGATTTCAAGAAAAACCTGTGGTCTGGCATATTTGTTTTTTATAACACTATGCCCCTGCTTGTTTCTTTTGTTTATGTATATAATATTTCTACTAGTGCGAGCAAAACCTGAAAAGGTTTCGTAATCTATGTGGCTTAAGGAAAATCTTTCCTCAACTTGTGGAAGCCCTAAATATTCATCTGCATACACTTTTCTTATTTCGTCTCCGATTTTGGAGTTCCACTCTTTTGAATCAACTACAACCGATAATGAATGAATTCGTCCTGATGAAAGGGGTTTATATGTAGATTGAGCATTATCACACGAAAGTGTAATTGAAACTAAAAATATTATTAATAGTCTTTTCATAAATTTTATAGCAGGGCGTTTATTCCTGGAAGATCTTTTCCTTCTAAACTTTCAAGCATTGCTCCTCCTCCAGTTGAAACATAGCTCATTTTATTTTCAATTTTGAACTTTTTAACAGCCGCTACTGAGTCGCCACCACCAACAAGAGAAAAGGCTCCTTGTTTTGTGCTTTTGGATATAAAATCTCCAAGCATTTTAGTTCCATTAGAAAAATTTGAAAACTCGA
>CACGNO010000017.1 GCA_902574335.1 uncultured Bacteroidota bacterium | reverse complement strand
ATCATATTTTTTTTTCTATAGATTTGAATAATTCCAAAATTATCATACATTTGCAGCCCTTTTAAGAAGGAAAATTATAGAATATGCCAACTATATCGCAATTAGTAAGAAAAGGAAGAAAAAAGGTTGTTAAGAAAAGCAAGTCTGCTTCTCTTGTAGGATGCCCTCAAAAAAGAGGTGTATGCACAAGAGTTTACACAACTACTCCAAAGAAACCTAATTCAGCTATGAGAAAAGTAGCAAGGGTAAGACTTACGAATGGTATAGAAGTTAATGCTTACATCCCAGGTGAAGGCCACAATTTACAAGAACACTCGATTGTTTTAGTTAGAGGTGGTAGAGTAAAAGATTTACCTGGTGTTCGTTACCATATAGTTAGAGGAGCACTTGACACAGCTGGTGTTGAGGGCAGATTGCAGCGTAGATCTAAGTATGGTGCTAAAAAAGCAAAGGCAAAAAAATGATGTTCTAATTTGATGAACCGCTCAATTAAAAGAAAATGAGAAAAAGAAAAGCAAAAAAACGTCCTTTACTTCCAGACCCAAAATTTAACGATCAATTAGTTACCAGATTTGTAAACATGCTAATGTGGGACGGTAAAAAGTCTACTGCCCTAAAAATATTTTATGATGCATTAGATATTGTTGAGTCAAAAAAACAAGAATCAGAGAAATCCTCTTTAGAAATATGGAAAGATGGTCTTTCAAATGTTATGCCTCATGTTGAAGTAAGAAGTAGAAGAGTTGGAGGTGCTACATTTCAAATCCCAATGCAAATTCGTCCAGACAGAAAAATTTCAATTGCTATGAAGTGGTTGATTAGTTATGCGAGAAAGAGAAATGAAAAGTCGATGTCACAAAAGTTGGCAGCTGAAATTCTTGCTGCAGAAAAAGAGGAGGGTGCCGCAATCAAAAAGAAGGTAGATACACATAAAATGGCTGAGGCTAATAAAGCATTTTCACACTTTAGATTCTAAGATATGGCTAGAGATTTAAAATATACTAGAAACATTGGAATTGCCGCGCACATTGATGCCGGCAAAACAACAACAACTGAAAGAGTTCTTTATTACACTGGAGTTAGTCATAAAATTGGTGAGGTTCATGATGGAGCTGCAACTATGGATTGGATGGAACAAGAGCAGGAAAGAGGAATTACCATTACTTCTGCAGCAACTACATGTACGTGGAATTTTCCTACTGATCAAGGTAAAAAAATTGAAGGTTCAAAACCTTATCACTTTAATATTATTGATACACCAGGCCACGTAGATTTCACTGTTGAGGTTAACAGATCATTAAGAGTTCTTGATGGTCTTGTATTCTTATTTAGTGCAGTAGATGGTGTTGAGCCACAATCTGAAACGAATTGGAGACTAGCTGACAATTATAAAGTTCCTAGAATGGGATTTGTTAATAAAATGGATAGACAAGGTTCAGACTTCCTCAAGGTTTGCAACCAAATAAAGGATATGCTTAAATCAAACGCTGTACCTATTGTTTTACCTATAGGAAATGAAGAGGATTTTAGAGGAGTTGTTGATTTAGTTAAAAATCAAGGTATAATTTGGCATGAGGAAAATAAGGGATCAACATTTGATATTATTGATATCCCTGAAGATATGAAAGCTGATGTAGAAAAATATAGAGCTAATTTAATTGAAGCAGTAGCAGAGTATGATGACAATTTATTAGAAAAGTTTTTTGATAATCCTGATTCAATTACAGAAGATGAAATCCATGAAGCTCTAAGAAAAGCTGCTCAAGATATGAGTATAATACCTATGGTATGTGGATCGGCTTTTAAAAATAAAGGAGTTCAATTTTTATTAGATTGTGTTTGTAGATATTTACCCTCACCTGAGGATAAAGAAGCTATCGTTGGTACAAACCCCGATGATGATTCTGAGATTTCAAGAAAACCAACGGTTAGTGAACCATTTTCAGCTTTGGCTTTTAAAATTGCAACGGATCCTTATGTCGGTAGACTAGCTTTCTTTAGAGTATATTCTGGAAGACTTGATGCTGGATCATATGTTTTTAACAATAGATCTGAAAATAAGGAAAGAATTTCCAGAATTTATCAAATGCACGCTGATAAACAAAATGCAATTGATTTTATTGAAGCTGGTGATATTGGAGCAGCGGTAGGTTTTAAAGATATTAAGACTGGAGATACATTGAGTTCTGAAAAACATCCAATAATTCTTGAAAGCATGATATTCCCAGACCCTGTGATTGGTATTGCTGTTGAGCCAAAAACAAAGGCTGATGTCGATAAACTCGGTTTAGCTCTTTCAAAGCTTGCAGAAGAAGACCCTACTTTCCAGGTTAGAACTGATGAAGCATCAGGGCAAACTATTATCTCAGGAATGGGAGAACTTCACCTTGATATAATTGTTGATAGATTAAGAAGAGAATTTAAGGTTGAGGTAAATCAAGGTCAACCGCAGGTTGAATACAAAGAAGCAATTACGGCTTCAGCAGATCATAGAGAAGTTTATAAAAAACAAACAGGTGGTAGAGGTAAATTTGCTGATATTGTATTTACGATGGAACCTGGTGATGAAGAGCAAGTTGGTTTAGAATTTACTAATAAAATTAAAGGTGGTAATGTTCCAAAAGAATATATACCATCTGTTGAAAAGGGGTTCAAAGACGCTATGAAGAATGGTCCTCTTGCTGGTTTTGAAATTGATTCTCTAAAAGTTACTTTAAAAGATGGATCTTTTCACCCAGTTGATTCAGATTCGTTATCATTTGAATTAGCAGCAAAACTTGGTTTTAAGGAAGCAGCTAGATTGGCTAAGTCTGTTATAATGGAACCGATGATGAAATTAGAAGTTTTAACACCTGAAGAAAATATGGGTGACATTGTTGGGGATTTGAACAGACGAAGAGGTCAAGTTAATAATATGGATGATAGAGCTGGATCTAAGGTAGTAAAAGCCATCGTTCCTCTTTCTGAAATGTTTGGTTATGTTACTTCTCTAAGAACATTAAGTTCTGGTAGAGCAACATCAACTATGGAGTTTTCTCATTATGCTGAAACACCAAGAAATATTTCTGATGAAGTTATTGCTTCAATAAAAGGCGTTAATCAAGAATAATTATGAGTCAAAAAATTAGAATAAAACTAAAATCTTATGACTTTAATCTGGTTGATAAATCAGCTGAGAAGATTGTTAAGACTGTAAAAACTACAGGTGCTATCGTAACAGGTCCAATTCCTCTTCCAACTAAGAAGAAAATTTTTACTGTTTTAAAATCACCTCATGTTAATAAGAAGTCTCGTGAGCAGTTTCAGCTTTCATCTTATAAAAGATTGTTAGATATATACAGCTCTTCTTCAAAAACAATTGATGCATTAATGAAGTTAGAATTACCAAGTGGTGTTGAGGTTGAAATAAAAGTATAATAATATGTCTGGATTAATTGGAAAAAAAATAGGAATGACAAGTCTCTTTGATGAAGAAGGGAAAAATCTAGCATGTACTGTTATACAAGCTGGACCTTGTATTGTGACACAGGTCAAAAATGAAGATAAGGATGGTTATAATTCTGTACAATTAGGTTTTTTCGATAAAAAAGAAAACAGATTTAATAATGCAGAGACTGGACATTTTAAAAAAGCTAAAACTGATCCTAAAAGAAAAGTTGTTGAGTTCAAAGGATTTGAATCAGAATTAAATTTAGGAGATGTAGTATATGTTGATCACTTTAATGAAGGTGAATATGTTGATGTTTCAGGAATATCAAAAGGTAAAGGTTTTCAAGGAGTTGTAAAAAGACATGGATTTGCTGGTGTAGGACAAGCAACTCATGGACAACATAATAGATTAAGAGCTCCTGGATCAATTGGTGCTGCCTCTTACCCAGCAAGAGTATTTAAAGGCATGAGAATGGCTGGTCAAACAGGAAATAGTAAGGTAACTGTCCAAAACTTAAAAGTTTTAAAAGTTATTCCTGAAAAAAACCTTCTTGTTTTAAAAGGTGCTGTTCCAGGTCACAAAAATTCATTTATTGTAATTAGAAAGTAATGAAAGTTCCAGTAATAAATATAAAAGGAAAAACAACAGGAAGAGAAGTTGAACTTTCAAATAAAGTATTTGGCATAGAGCCTAACGATCATGCTGTTTATTTAGATGTTAAGCAATTTCTATCAAATCAAAGACAAGGAAATGCTAAAACTAAAGAAAGAGCTGAAATAAAGGGTAGTACTAGAAAAATTAAAAAGCAAAAGGGTACAGGTACAGCTAGAGCAGGAAGTATTAAAAACCCATTATTTAGAGGAGGAGGTACTGTTTTTGGACCTCGAACAAGAGATTACGGAATAAAACTTAACAAAAATGTTAAAAAATTGGCTAGAAAATCAGCCTTGTCTATGAAACTTAAATCTAAATCAATTTCTGTTATTGAAAGTTTAGACTTTAAAACACCAAAAACAAAATCTTTCGTAGATATTTTGTCTGCTGTAGGCTTGGATGCTAAAAAAACTCTATTCGTATTAGACGGACTCAATAAAAATGTATATTTGTCCGCGCGAAATTTGAATAAATCAGAGGTAGTTTCTGATTCAGAAATTTCAACTTACAAAATAATTAATGCTCAGCATCTAGTTATTGAAGAAAAGGCAATTGAAAAAATTGAAAATAATTTAGTATAAAATGGAAATTATTTTAAAACCTATAATTACTGAAAAAGCTACAAACGATAGTGAATTAAGAAATCGCTATTCATTTGTGGTTAATAAAGGTGTCAATAAAATCCAAATCAAAAATGCTGTTCAGCAAAAGTATAATGTAACTGTTGAAAAAGTAAGGACTCAAATTTATGGTCCTGAAAGAAGTACTAAATACACTAAAAAGGGTATTCAGAAAACTAAATCAAAGATTATTAAAAAAGCTATTGTTCAACTATCCGAAGGTGATTCGATTGATTTTTACAATAATCTCTAAAAAATATTTATTATGCCAATTAAAGCTTTAAAACCGATAACGCCAGGACAGAGAGGTAGAACCGTAAATGGTTTTGATGCTATCACGACTGATAAGCCTGAAAAGTCATTGTTGGTGCCTCATAAAAAATCTGGAGGTAGAAACAGTCAAGGTAAAATGACAATGAAGTTTAGAGGCGGGGGGCATAAGAAAAAGTATAGAATTATTGATTTTAAAAGAGATAGAAAAGATGATAATGCTGAAGTTTTAAGTATTGAATATGATCCAAATCGTTCCGCTTTTATAGCACTTATAAAGTTTGATGATGGAGAAAAGAGATACGTAATTGCTCCAAAAGGTTTAAAAGTTGGGCAGTCTGTAGTTTCTGGAGATAAAGTAAATCCATCAGTTGGTAATTGTATGCCATTATCAGCAATTCCGTTAGGAACAACCATATGTTGTATAGAATTATCGCCTGGTAAAGGTGCAGTTTTAGCTAGAAGCGCTGGATCATTCGCTCAGCTTATGGCAAGAGATGGAAAGTTTGCTACAATTAAACTTCCATCAGGTGAAACAAGATTAATACTAGTTGGCTGTTATGCAATGGTCGGATCAGTTTCAAATTCTGACCATCAACTTATTGTCTCTGGAAAAGCTGGTAGATCAAGGTGGTTAGGTAGACGACCAAGAACTCGAGCAGTTGTTATGAATCCTGTTGATCATCCAATGGGTGGTGGAGAAGGACGTGCATCAGGTGGACATCCAAGATCTAAAAAAGGTATTCCAGCTAAAGGTTACAGAACAAGAAATAAGAAAAAATTTAGTAACAAATTCATTATCGAAAAAAGAAAATAATTATGCCAAGATCACTAAAAAAGGGACCATTTGTACACAAAAGTTTATTGAAGAAAGTTCAAGTTAATCTTGATTCAAATAAAAAGAGTGTTATTAAGACGTGGTCAAGATCTTCCATGATTATTCCTGATTTCGTAGGGCAAACAATCGCAGTTTATAACGGAAGACAATTTGTACCCGTTTATATAACTGAGAATATGGTTGGACACAAGTTAGGAGAATTTTCACCAACAAGGTCATTTAGAGGCCATGCTGGAGGTAAAAAAGGTAAATAAGTAAATGGGATCAAGAAAAAGAAATAAGGCCACAGAATTAAAAGAGCTTAACAAAAATAGAGTTTTTGCTAAACTAAACAATTGCCCTACCTCCCCAAGAAAAATGAGGTTGGTTGCTGATCAGGTTAGAGGTAAAAAGGTTGATAGAGCTCTTTCTATATTGAAATTTAGCCAAAAACAACCATCTCAAAGACTTGAAAAACTTCTACTCTCAGCTATTAATAATTGGCAACAAAAAAATCCTGATTCTGATATTGAAAAAGAGAATCTTTATATAAAGGAAATTAAAGTTGATAGTGCCGGAATGTTAAAAAGATTAAGACCAGCTCCTCAAGGAAGAGCTCACAGAATAAGAAAAAGATCAAATCATGTGACTTTGGTCTTAGATAATTTAAACCAAACTCAAGAATAATTATGGGACAAAAAACTAACCCTATTGGAAATAGACTTGGAATTATCAGAGGATGGGAATCCAACTGGTATGGTGGAAAGAGTTTTGGTAATATGATTGCTGAAGATGATAAGATAAGAAAATATATCTTCACTCGTCTTTCTAAAGCAAGTGTATCTCGAGTTATAATTGAAAGAACTCTTAAATTGGTAACGATCACTATAACTACAGCCAGACCAGGTATTATTATTGGTAAAGCTGGTCAAGAAGTTGACAAACTTAAAGAGGAATTAAAAAAACTTTCAGGAAAAGATATTCAGTTGAATATTGTAGAAATTAAAAGACCTGAGCTTGAGGCCCAACTTGTTGCATCTTCTATTGCTCGTCAAATTGAAAATAGAATATCTTATAGAAGAGCCATAAAAATGTCAATCGCTGCAACAATGAGAATGAATGCTGAGGGGATTAAAGTTCAAATTTCAGGACGATTAAATGGTGCTGAGATGGCGAGAAGTGAGTCATATAAGGATGGAAGAATTCCTCTATCAACTTTCAGAGCAGATATTGATTATGCTCTTGTTGAAGCTCATACAACTTATGGTAGAATTGGAGTTAAAGTATGGATAATGAAAGGAGAGGTTTATGGAAAGAGAGAGCTTTCACCCCTTGTTGGTTTAAGTTTAGTTTCATCTAAAAAGAAAAATAACAAACAAAGAAGAAGATAAATAATTTAATATGTTATCACCAAAGAGACAGAAATATAGAAAAATGCAAAAGGGCAGGATGAAAGGTGTATCTCAAAGAGGTCACAGATTATCCAATGGTATGTTTGGTATTAAATCTCTAGATTCTAAGTTTATTACATCCAGACAAATTGAGGCTGCCAGAATTGCAGCAACTAGATATATGAAAAGAGAAGGTCAGTTATGGATAAAAATATTTCCTGACAAACCTATAACAAAAAAGCCACTTGAAGTTAGGATGGGTAAAGGTAAGGGTGCTCCTGAATATTTTGTTGCTGTTGTAAAGCCGGGAAGAATAATGTTTGAGGTAGCTGGTGTTGATATTAATATTGCAAAAGAAGCTCTTAGATTGGCAGCTCAAAAACTTCCTGTTAAAACTAAGTTTGTAATTGCAAATGACTATGAATTAGTATAAAATGAAACAAAAAGAGATAACAATATTAACTGATGACGAATTAAATGATAAGCTTGGTGCTTTTCAGAAAAATTTGCATGACATGAAGCTGACACATGCTGTTTCACCTCTTGAGAATCCACTTCAGATTAGAAATATTAGAAGAACGATATCTCGTTTAAAAACAGAATTATTAAAAAGAACGAACAAACAATAATGGAAAAAAGAAATTTAAGAAAAGAAAGAATTGGAGTTGTAACAAGTAACAAAATGGAAAAATCCATCGTTGTTTCAGAAGTTGGTAAAGTAAAACATCCAATGTATGGTAAGTTCGTTTTGAAAACAAAAAAATATCAAGTACATGACGAAAATAATGAATGCGGGGAAGGTGATGTTGTTATGATTATGGAAACTAAACCAATTAGTAAAAACAAAAGATGGAGATTGGTTGAGATAATTGAAAAAGCCAAGTAAAAATGTTACAACAAGAAAGTAGATTATTAGTAGCTGATAACACTGGAGCAAAAGAGGTGCTAACCATAAGAGTATTAGGTGGTACTAAAAAAAGATATGCTTCATTAGGGGATAAGATTGTTGTTACAATCAAACAGGCAACACCTAATGGCACAGTTAAGAAAGGTCAAGTGTCAACTGCTGTCGTAGTGCGTGCTCAAAAGGAGGTTAGAAGAAAAGATGGCACTTATATCAGGTTTGATGATAATGCTTGTGTTTTATTGGATGCAGCTGGAGAAATGAGAGGAACAAGGGTATTTGGACCTGTTGCCAGAGAATTAAGAGATAAAAATTTTATGAAAATTGTTTCATTAGCACCCGAAGTTTTATAACTATGAAATATAAAGTTGGAGATAGCGTAAAAATTATAACTGGGGATCAAAAAGGTTCTTCAGGAAAGATTATTAAGATTTATAGATCAAAAAATAAAGCATTGGTTGAAGGAATTAATATGATAAAAAAACATAATAAGCCTAATGCTAACAATCCGAAAGGAGGAATTGTAGAAAAAGAATCTCCAATTCACATATCTAATATTTCATTTGTAACCAAGGAAGGTGATGCCACTAGAATTGGATACAAAATTGAAGATGGTAAAAAAGTTAGAATATCAACTAAAACTAAAGAAATTATATAGTTATGTCGTATACACCTAGACTTAAGAAAGATTATAAGGATAATGCAACCAAAACTATAATGGATACCCATAGTTTATCAAATATTATGGAGGTTCCAAAGTTGAAAAAAATTGTTATTAGTAAAGGAGTTGGTGCTGCTGTTTCAGATAAGAAACTTATTGAGCATGCTGTTGAGGAATTAACATCAATATCTGGGCAAAAAGCTATTGCAACAAAATCAAAAAAAGATGTTGCATCTTTTAAATTAAGAAAAGGTATGCCAATTGGAGCCAAGGTAACTCTCAGAGGTAATATTATGTATGAATTTCTTGATAGATTGATAACTGCTGCTTTACCTCGAGTAAGAGAATTCCAAGGAGTTAAAAACTCAGGTTTTGATGGAAGAGGAAACTACACACTAGGTGTTACTGAACAAATAATTTTTCCCGAGATTGATATTGATAAGATTAGTAATATCTCTGGAATGGATATCACATTTGTTACATCAACAAATGATGATAATTTAGCTAAAAGCTTATTAAAAGAATTAGGATTACCATTTAAAAAAAATTAGTATATGGCAAAAGAATCAATGAAAGCTCGTGAAGTTAAAAGAGCAAAAATGTGTGCAAAGTATGCTGCAAAAAGAAAAGCATTAAAAGAGGCAGGTGATTATATGGGTTTACAAAAACTTCCAAAAAATTCATCTCCAGTTCGCACACACAATCGTTGTAAAATTACTGGAAGACCAAAAGGTTATATGAGACAATTTGGTATTTCAAGAGTTATGTTTAGAGAAATGGCAAATAAAGGTTTAATCCCTGGTGTTAGAAAGGCAAGTTGGTAAAAAATAATAAATTATGAATACAGATCCAGTAGCAGATTATTTAACTAGAATTAGAAATGCCAATCAAGCAGGTCTAAAAACTGTTGAGATACCTAGTTCTAACCTAAAGAAAGAAATTACCAAGATCTTACTAGATCAAGGTTTCATCCTTAATTATAAGGTTAGTGAAGATGAAGTACAGGGAAAAATTAAAATTGCTCTCAAATATGATAAAATTTCAAATGAACCAGTGATAAAAAAATTGCAAAGAGTAAGCAAGCCTGGTTTAAGAAAATATACAAACAGTCAAGGAATTCCTAGAGTCTTAAACGGATTAGGAATTAATATTGTTTCAACATCGAAAGGATTAATGACTGGAAAGAAAGCAAAAAGTGAAAATCTTGGAGGAGAAATAATTTGTAACGTATACTAAATAATTATGTCAAGAATAGGTAATAATCCGATTTTAATACCAGATGGAGTTAATGTACAAATTAACTCTGATGAATTAGTAGTTTCTGGAAAACTTGGAACATTAACACAGAGTTATGATACAATTTCTGTTACTCAAAACGATAATATATTGAACGTTTCCAGAGAAGCTGACACAAATGAGCATAAATCTAAACATGGATTATACAGATCACTATTTGCCAATATGATAACAGGAGTTAGTGAAGGGTTTACAAAGGAACTTGAATTAGTTGGTGTGGGATATAGAGCAAGCAATTCTGGTCAAAATTTGGAGATTGCATTAGGCTTTTCACATAATATTGTTTTGCAGATTGCTAATGAAGTTAAAGTTGAAACAATTAATCAGAAAGGTTCAAACCCTATTATAAAATTATCCTCACATGATAAACAATTAGTAGGTATGGTAGCTGCTAAAATTAGATCTTTTAGAAAACCAGAACCATATAAAGGTAAAGGAGTTAAATATGTTGGTGAGCAAATTAGAAGAAAAGCAGGTAAATCTGCATAATAATTGAAAGATGAGTAAGAAAACAGTTATAAAAAGAAATAAAATTAAGAAGAGAATTCGAAAGGTTGTTTTTGGAACCAAAGACAAACCTAGGCTTACAGTATTTAGAAGCAACAAAGAAATTTATGCTCAATTAATCGATGACTCTAATTCAAAAACTATTGTAGCTGCTTCATCAAAAGATAAGGACCTTAAACTAAAAACTACCAATAAAATTGAAGTTTCAAAAATTGTTGGTGATTCAATTGGTAAGAAAGCAATCAAAGCTGGTATTAAAAATATTTCTTTTGATAGAAATGGGTATTTATATCACGGAAGAGTTAAATCACTTGCTGATGGAGCAAGGGAAGCTGGATTAAATTTTTAGATATATGAAGAAAAAAAATATGGAATTTGTTAAACCTGGTGGTCTTGATTTAAAAGACAGATTGGTAAGTATCCAAAGAGTTACTAAGGTTACTAAGGGTGGACGTGCATTTGGTTTTTCTGCTATAGTCATTGTTGGTAATGAGGAAGGTGTAGTTGGACATGGACTTGGAAAAGCAAAAGAGGTATCGATTGCCATATCAAAAGCTGTTGAAGATGCAAAGAAGAATCTTGTTAGAATACCACTTTTTAATTCAACAATTCCTCATGAGCAAAAAGGTAAGCACGGTGGTGCAAGAGTTTACATTCAACCAGCATCACAAGGTACAGGAGTTATTGCAGGAGGTGCTGTTCGTTCTGTTCTTGAGTCAGTTGGTGTTCAAGATGTATTATCTAAATCTCAAGGTTCATCAAATCCACATAATGTGGTAAAAGCAACATTTGACGCACTATTTAAACTCAGAGATGCTAATAAGGTTGCTCAAGAAAGAGGTATATCACTTGATAAAGTATTTAATGGTTAATAATATGAGCACAATTAAAATCAAACAAGTTAAAAGTAAGATTAGAAGACCAAAGGATCAGAAATGTACTCTTGAGGCTTTAGGTTTAAAAAGAATTGGTCATGTTGTTGAGCATAAAAAATCACCTTCTATTGAAGGTATGATAAAAAAAGTTAAGCACTTAATTACAATTATTGAATAGATAAAAATGGAATTGTCAAATTTAACACCTAATAAAGGGTCAATTAAAAGTAAAAAGAAAAGAATTGGACGTGGTCAAGGTTCTGGTAAGGGTGGAACAGCAACCAGAGGTCATAAGGGTGCTAAGTCTAGATCTGGATATTCTAGAAAGCTTGGATTTGAAGGTGGTCAGATGCCATTACAAAGAAGAATACCAAAATTTGGTTTTAAAAATATTAACAGGGTTGAATACCAGCCTGTAAACCTTGATGCATTACAATTACTAGTTGATAATAAAAAGGTTAAGAAAAAAATCATAGATATTAATACGCTAATCGAAAATAGACTAGTTGGTAAAAATGATTTAGTAAAAATTTTAGGAAGAGGAGATTTAAGCTCACCGATTAAGGTTGAGGCGCATAAATTTTCTGAAACAGCAAAAAAAGCAATTGAAAAAGCTGGTGGTGAAATTAAAACAATATAAATGTTAAAATTTATTGAGACATTAAAAAATATTTGGACTATTGATGAGTTAAAAAACAGAATTTTAATAACTCTGTTTTTTCTTATCATTTATAGACTAGCAGCTCAAGTTGTATTACCTGGAGTTGATTATAATATTATTTCTGATGCTCAAATTGCTGGTGGAGGAGGCCTACTTGGCTTATTAAATGCTTTTACTGGTGGTGCTTTTGCTAATGCCTCAGTTGTGGCATTAGGTATTATGCCATACATATCTGCATCCATTGTTGTTCAACTAATGGGTGTTGCTCTTCCATATTTACAAAAGCTTCAAAAGGAAGGTGAAAGCGGAAGAAAGAAAATTACCCAAATAACCAGATGGTTAACCATAGCTATTTGTGTAGTTCAAGCTCCAGCTTATCTCTATGGACTTGGAGCTTTGGGAGTACCTGATGCAGCATTTGTTTTAGGTAAAGGACCATTTTTTATTATTCCATCAGTTATCATCCTTGTTACTGGTTGTGTTTTTGCAATGTGGTTAGGTGAAAAAATTACTGATCGAGGAATTGGAAATGGAATTTCCTTGCTAATTACGGTTGGTATTATTGCGTCTTTACCCTTATCATTTACCCAAGAGGTTATTTCTCAGCTTTCCGGTTCTGGAGGTTTAATAATGGTTGCGATTGAGTTTGTGATATGGATAATTGTAATAGCGTTATGTATACTTTTAGTTTTGGCTGTGAGACAAATTCCAGTTCAATATGCTAGAAGATCTGTAGCAGGTTCAGGTCCAAGTGGGGTATACTCTAAAAGACAATATATTCCATTAAGGTTAAATGCTTCAGGCGTAATGCCAATAATTTTTGCTCAGGCTATAATGTTTGCGCCAGCTTATTTAGGTCAGTTAGTTGGAGGATCTTTTGGACAATGGATGAATACAGCATTTTCAAATATGTTTGGGCTTTCTTACAATATTTTATTTGGATTATTAATAATCCTCTTTACATACTTTTATACTGCTATCACTGTTCCTACGAACAAAATGGCAGATGATTTAAAAAGAAGCGGTGGCTTCATTCCAGGTATTAAACCAGGTGGTGAAACTGCTGACTTTCTTGATAAAATAATGTCTTTAATCACTTTTCCTGGTTCATTATTCTTAGCTGCAATTTCTGTACTACCTGCGGTTATAGTTGCTCTTATGAATATACAGCAAGGATGGGCATTATTTTACGGTGGTACTTCGCTTTTAATTATGGTTGGAGTAGCTATTGATACAATTCAACAGATTAATGCTTATTTGTTAAATAGACATTATGATGGACTTATGAAATCAGGTAAAACAAGAAGGGTAGCATAATATGGCAAAACAAGAAGCAATAGAGCAGGATGGAGTAATAGTTGAAGCATTATCAAATGCTATGTTTAGAGTTGAGTTGAGTAATGGACATGTTGTAACAGCTCACATTTCAGGAAAAATGAGAATGTTTTATATTAAATTATTGCCAGGAGATAAAGTAAAGTTAGAGATGAGTCCATATGATTTAACAAAGGCAAGAATAACATTTAGATATTAATTATGAAAGTTAGAGCATCAGTAAAAAAAAGAAGTCCAGAATGTAAGATAGTTAGAAGAAAAGGAAGACTTTATGTTATTAATAAAAAGAATCCAAGATTTAAACAAAGACAAGGTTAATTATGGCAAGAATTTCAGGTATAGATATTCCAAAAGAAAAGAGAGGCGTAATTTCACTCACTTATATTTATGGAATTGGCATTAGCAGAGCAAAAATGATTTTAAAAAGTGCTAATGTTAGTCAAGATAAAAAGGTATCAGAGTGGACAGATGATGACACAGCAAATATTAGAACTGCTGTTTCTCAGCTTGTTATTGAAGGTGAATTAAGAGCTGAAAATCAGATTAATATAAAAAGATTGATGGATATTGGATCTTTCAGAGGAATTAGACACAGGTTAGGTTTACCTCTCAGAGGTCAAAGAACCAAAAATAATTCTAGAACTAGAAAAGGAAAAAGAAAAACTGTTGCAAACAAAAAGAAGGTAACTAAATAAAATTGTATGGCTAAAGTTGTAAATAAAAAAAGAAAAGTTGTTGTTGAATCATTTGGTGAGGTTCATATTAATGCTTCTTTCAATAATATTATCATATCCTTTACAAATACTAAGGGTGAGGTTATTTCATGGTCATCAGCTGGAAAAATGGGATTCAGAGGATCAAAGAAAAACACCCCATATGCTGCTCAATTAGCCGCAGAAGACGCTGTTAAAGTTGCTCATGAATCTGGAATGAGAAAAGTAAAAGTATATGTTAAAGGACCAGGCAATGGTAGAGAATCTGCTATCAGAAGCATCCACAATGCAGGTATTGAAGTTACTGAAATATTTGATGTAACTCCAATTCCACACAACGGATGTAGACCACCAAAAAGAAGAAGAGTATAAAAAAATTATTATGGCAAGATACACAGGACCTAAAACTAAAATATCAAGAAAATTTGGTGAGCCATTATTTGGACCTGATAAATCTTTTGATAAAAAGAATTATCCACCTGGACAACATGGGCTTAACAAGAGAAGACAAAAGAAATCTGAATATGCTATTCAGCTTATGGAAAAACAAAAAGCTAAATATTTATACGGAATTCTAGAAAGACAATTTAGAAATTTATTCGAAAAAGCAAATAAAAGTAAAGGTATTACTGGTGAAGTTTTATTACAATTATGTGAATCAAGATTAGATAACTTGGTTTACAGAATGGGAATTGCTCCAACAAGAAGTGCTGCAAGACAACTAGTTAGTCATGAACACATAACTGTAAATGGTGACGTTTGTAACATTCCCTCTAGAATAATTAAGACCGGTGAAAAAGTTGGTGTAAGAGAAAAATCTAAATCATTAACCGTAATCGAAGAATCTTTAAACATAAAGGAAGATGTTTATGAATGGATTTCTTGGGATAATAACACACTTGAAGGAGTATTTAATGTACTTCCTAATAGAGATCAAATACCTGAAAATATTAAAGAACAATTAATCGTCGAATTATATTCGAAATAATAATAAAATTATGGCAACATTCACATTTCAAAAACCAGATAAAGTAATAATGATTGACTCTACAGATTTTGAGGGTAAATTTGAGTTTAGACCCTTAGAACCTGGTTACGGTCTAACTGTAGGAAACGCTTTAAGAAGAGTTTTACTTTCATCTCTTGAAGGGTTTGCTTTTACGTCAATTAAATTAGAAAATGTCGATCATGAGTTTACTTCATTACCTGGCATTGTAGAAGATATAACAGAGATTATTTTAAATCTAAAACAAATAAGATTAAAAAGACAGATTGATTCTGTTGATAATGAAACAGTTTCTGTATCTATTAACGCTCAAAATCAATTAAAAGCTACTGATTTACAAAAATTTATCTCTGGGTTCCAAATTTTAAATCCTGATGTTGTAATTTGTAATCTTGAAAAGAATGTTAAGTTAAATTTTGAACTTAATATCGAGAAAGGTAGAGGTTATGTTTCAGCTGAGGAAAATAAAAAACTTGGCGCTCCTTTAGGAACAATCTTTATGGATTCTGTATTTACACCAATTAAAAATGTTAAGTATTCAATTGAGGACTTTAGAGTTGAACAAAAAACCGACTATGAAAAATTGGTTTTTGAAATTTCTACTGACGGCTCCATAGATCCAAAAAATGCGCTAACCGAAGGTGCAAAAGTTTTAATTCATCATTTTATGTTATTTTCTGATGAAAGAATTACACTTGAAGCTGATGAAATTGCCCAAACCGAGACCTACGATGAGGAATCTTTACACATGAGACAACTATTAAAGACTAGATTAATAGACATGGATCTTTCAGTTAGAGCTCTTAATTGTTTAAAAGCTGCCGAAGTTGATACTTTAGGAGATTTAGTTTCATTTAATAAGTCAGATTTAATGAAATTCAGAAACTTTGGAAAAAAATCTTTAACAGAGCTTGAAGAGCTTGTGTTAGTTAAAGGTTTAAATTTTGGTATGGATCTTTCAAAATATAAATTAGATAAGGATTAATCACAGATGAGACACGGTAAAAAATTCCCACATTTAGGCAGAAAAACAGCTCATAGAAAGTATATGTTAGCTAACATGGCATGTTCACTAATTGAGCATAAGTCAATTAATACTACGTTAGCAAAAGCTAAAGCTCTTAAATTATTTATTGAACCAATAATTACAAAGTCTAAAAATGATTCTACTCATAACAGAAGAATAGCTTTTAGGTATTTAAGAGATAAAAGAGCTGTAACTGAATTATTTAGAGAAATTTCTGTAAAAATAGGTGAGAGACCTGGTGGTTATACACGTGTCATCAAGCTTGGAAACCGTTTAGGTGATAATGCTGATATGGCATTAATTGAACTTGTTGATTATAATGAGATTTATTCAACAAATAAGCCTGATAAAAAGAGAAGAAGAAGAAGAAAAAAATCGTCACAAAATTTAGTGCAAACTAAACCAGAAAATCAAGAATCTTTAACTGAAAATGATGTTGATGAAAAGATCGAAGAAACAGCTGTGGAT
>CACGNO010000016.1 GCA_902574335.1 uncultured Bacteroidota bacterium | reverse complement strand
TACAGTTATAAAAAAACTAATGGATCTAAATCTATAATACAAACTATAAAATCATTTTTAAATACACCATACCTTTGGGGTGGCAAAACTAAATTTGGTACCGATTGTTCCGGTCTTGTACAATCTGTATTCAAAACAATTAATATAATATTACCACGTGACGCTTGCGATCAATATAAATATGGAAAAGAAATTGATTCAGATTTTAAACTTGGTGACTTAGCATTTTTTGGCAAAAGTCCTAAAAAAATAACTCATGTAGGGATATTAATTGACAATACAAAAATTATTCATGCTTATGGTGTTGTTAGGATAGATAAATTGACTTCCAAAGGAATTTATAACAACGAAGAAAAAAGAATAACTCATATTCTTCAGAAAGTAAAAAGAGTTAACTAAAAATTATTGTAGTTCTTCAATTTTTGCTTTTATCTTCATAAAAGCTTCATTGTTGCCTAGAACTCCATATATATTTTTAAGAGTGTTTAGCGCATCTATATTAGTTGGTGAAACATTTAATAATTCCTCTAGAAGGGGTACACATTCCCTATATAAATCCTCACGCTTAACCTTGAGCTCATCATATCTTAAATTATCTTTTTTGGAAGTTCCTAGACTATTCATTTCGTCGACAATGGAAACTTCATCTTCAAGAATGACTGATACTAAATTTAAATATGCATCTACATAGTCAGGAACAAGCTTTATAGCTTGAAAATATTTTTCTTTAGCTAGTGCTAACTCACCTTGCTCTGCGTATATAACAGCAAGATTATAATACAAAATACCGTTATCAGGGTCAAGTTCTATAGCCTTTTCCATCAATATTTTAAACTTATTTCTGTAGAAAAGTCTATCTTCATCATTATCAGAGTTATTACTAATTCTAATGTATAAATCAGCTTCGTTTAGTAATAAACTTACATCATCAGGTTGAATTTCTCTTGCTTCTTTAATTGCAGCTTCAGCTAAATCATTTTTACCTTGTTGTACATAAATCAATGCAATATTTTTTACAATTTCAGGGAATCTAGATTCTGTTTGTCCAATTCTTGGATTTGAATAATCCTTTGAGCTTTTCAATAAATCATATTCAGTTTGAGAAACCTTTTCTTCTACTCCTGTCTCATTATTTGTAACAAAATACTCATCAACTATTCCTGTATAGCCCATATTTTTTAATTTCACGTAATATTCCAGAGACAAATCATAATCTTTTCCGTTAACTGCGCTGCCGGCAGCAAAATATAAATAATCAATGTTTTTGTCCATATCCATTTCGTAAGCCATTATGAGCTTTTCTGCAGCATCTAGAAAATTACTGTTTTTATTGTCTGTTACGGCAGAATTAACTACGGAATTGGATATTACAATACCTAAATTTGAGTATTCAAGTTCTAGTTTTGTAGGAAGATTTGAATTAGGATTAAGTTTATTTAGGTTATTTAATGAGTTGATTGCATTTTTAAAATCCTTAAGCTCGTTACTTACTTTTGCATCGTAAAAATAAAATTGAGCCTTATACTTGTCTTCAGATGAAAGTATTAAAGATTTAGAAGTTTCTAACTCATCTTTGGCTTCTTCCCAAAAAGATTCTAATACAAGCTTATCAATTTTTCGAAGTTCCTTTTTCTGAGCTTGAACATTAAAACATAGTACTACTAATAGTATAAATACAATATTTCTCATAATTTTTTTTCTAAATGTATTAATTTATTTCATTATCATCAACAACATCAATATTATCAATATCTTGAACTTCTTCATCATCAAGTACAACCTTAGCTACTGCAGCAATTGAATCATTATCTTTTAAATTAATTAATTTCACACCTTGAGTTGCCCTACCCATGACACGTAATGTGTTTACTTCCATTCTGATAGCAATACCTGATTTGTTTATGATCATTAAATCATCCCCGTCAGCGACATTTTTAATTGATACTAAACTTCCTGTTTTTTCAGTTATTGAAATAGTTTTAACTCCTTTACCACCACGATTAGTTATTCTATAATTATCCAGTTTTGATCTTTTTCCATATCCGTTTTCTGAAACTACAAGTATATCACTATCCATGTCATTAACAGATAACATTCCTACAACTTCATCATTTGAATCCTTTAACCTTACGCCTCTAACTCCAGATGCATTTCTACCCATTGGCCTTGTTTTACTTTCTTCAAATCTTATACATTTACCAGATTTGACAGACATTAAAATTTGTGAATTTCCAGTTGTCAATTTAGCTTCTAGTAGTTCATCACCTTCCTTAATGGTAATGGCATTAATACCATTTGATCTTGGTCTTGAATATTGTTCCAAAGAAGTTTTTTTAACCTGTCCCTTTTTGGTACACATTATGACGTAATGATTATTTATATAATCTTCATCTTTTAGGTCTTGAGTGCATATAAAAGCTTTAACCTTATCATCTGGTTCAATATTAATCAAATTTTGTATTGCTCTACCCTTTGATAATTTACTACCCTCTGGAATTTCATAAACTCTCATCCAAAAACATTTGCCTTTTTGTGTAAAGAAAAGCATGTATTGATGATTTGTGCCAACAAATAAGTACTCTAAAAAGTCCTCACTCCTAGTTGTTGAACCTTTTTGTCCTACCCCACCTCTATGTTGGGTTCTGTATTCGGCTAATGGAGTTTTTTTAATATAGCCCGCATGAGATATTGTTAGAACAACTTTTTCGTCAGGAATCATGTCTTCAATACTAAGCTCTCCACCAGCAAATTCAATAACAGATCTTCTTTCATCACCATGTTTTTCTTTAATTTCGAGAAGTTCATTAGTTATTATTAACATTCTTCTTTCCTTATCATTTAAAATATCTTTTAAGTCTTTAATTAATTCAATTAAACTATCGTATTCGTCTCTTAATTTTCCTTGCTCTAATCCAGTTAATTGCCTTAAGCGCATCTCAACTATAGCTTTAGCTTGAATTTCAGTTAAACTAAATTTTTTAATTAAATTACTTCTAGCATCATCTGCATTAGCCGATGACTTAATTAACTCAATAACCTTGTCAATATTATCAGATGCTATAATTAATCCTTCAAGAATATGGGCTCTATCCTCAGCTTTTTTTAAATTAAATTTTGTCCTTCTTACAACAACATCATGTCTATGCTCAACAAAATATTTTATTACCTCTTTTAGATTGAGGAGTCTTGGTCTACCCTTAACTAGAGCAATATTATTAACACTGAATGATGATTGTAAAGAAGTATATTTAAATAATTTATTTAAAACAATATTTGGAATAGCATCTCTTTTAAGGATATAGACAATTCTCATTCCTTTTCTATCAGATTCATCTCTAATATTAGAAATGCCTTCAATCTTTTTCTCGTTAACAAGTTGAGCAGTTCTTTGAATCATCTCAGCTTTGTTAACCTGGTAAGGGATTTCAGTTACAATTATACATTCACGACCATCAACTTCTTCAAATTCTGCTTTACCTCTCATAACAATTTTACCTCTTCCTGTTTCAAAAGCTGATTTTACTCCTTCATATCCATATATAATACCACCTGTGGGAAAATCTGGAGCCTTAATGAACTTGATAAGTTCTTCAATTTCAATATCATTATTTTTTATGTATGCTACAGTTCCGTCAATAACTTCAGAAAGATTGTGAGGAGGCATATTAGTAGCCATACCAACAGCAATACCTGATGCTCCATTAACTAGAAGACTCGGAATCTTAGTAGGTAAGACAGTAGGTTCCTTAATAGAGTCATCATAATTTAATTGAAAATCTACAGTATCCTTGTCAAGATCTTCTACCATTTCTTCTGAAATTTTCTTTAATCTTGCTTCAGTATATCTCATTGCAGCAGGGCTATCACCATCAATTGAACCGAAATTTCCCTGACCATCAACTAACATATATCGTAAACTCCAATCTTGAGCCATTCTTACCATTGTGTTATAAACAGAACTATCACCATGAGGGTGGTATTTACCTAAGACTTCACCAACAATAAAAGCTGATTTTTTATACTTACTATTTGATCTTAAACCAAGCTCACTCATTCCGAAAAGAACTCTTCTGTGAACTGGTTTTAAGCCATCTCTAACGTCAGGAAGTGCTCTTGAAACAATCACAGACATTGAATAATCAATGTAAGCGGATTTCATAGCTTCTTCAATATTTATTGGAATTAATTTTTCACCTTCTGCCATAGTTTTTTTTTCTAGTTCATAAAGATACTCATATGGGAAAAAAGATTAAATTTAAAGAGTCTAGATTTTTATAAACTTATTAACATTTTAATCATCTCTTTAAGAATAAGTTTGATTTTTTTTAGTTTATTTTTATTAATTATTATTTTTACTAAATGGACGATAATTTTTCATCAAGAGTAAAGGACGTGATAACGTATAGCAAAGAAGAAGCTATAAGACTAGGACATGATTTTATTGGTACTGAACACCTCTTGTTAGGAATACTTCGAGATGGTGGTGGAAAGGCTATTAAAATTCTAAATTCATTAGACATAGATCTTGATTTTTTAAGAAAAAAGATTGAGATACTTAGCCCTCCGAATCCAATAATGAATTATGAAGAAAACTTAAGAAAGAATTTACACCTTACTAGACAAGCTGAAAGAGCTTTGAAAACAACTTTCTTAGAGGCAAAGTTATTCCAAGGAAACTCTATAAATACAGCGCATTTATTATTATGTATTTTAAGAAATGAAAATGATCCTAGTACAAAGCTTTTAGAAAAATTAAACTTGAGCTATGACATAGTTAAAGATCAATTTAAAGAACAAATTTCTGAAACTAAGGATGATATTGATGAAATAAAATCATCGCAAACCTTTGACGATGATTCTGAACAAGAAGAGAGTCCGATCGAAGAAAACCCTTTTAATGTTAAGTCCTCGTCAAATAAATCAAAGAAATCAAAAACACCTGTTTTAGATAACTTTGGAAGAGATTTAACACACTTTGCTAGTGAAGGTAAACTTGATCCAATTATAGGTAGACATAAAGAAATTGAAAGAGTTTCTCAAATTTTAAGCAGAAGAAAGAAAAACAACCCTCTTTTAATAGGTGAACCAGGTGTTGGTAAATCAGCAATTGCAGAAGGTTTAGCGCTAAGAATTATCGAGAGAAAAGTTTCAAGACTTCTATATAATAAACGCGTAATATCGCTTGATTTAGCAAGTGTTGTAGCAGGAACAAAATATAGAGGACAATTTGAAGAAAGAATGAAAGCAGTGATGAATGAAATTGAAAAGAATAAAGATATTATACTATTCATTGATGAAATACACACAATTGTAGGTGCAGGTGGAGCAATGGGAAGTTTAGATGCTTCAAACATGTTTAAACCAGCTCTAGCAAGAGGAGAAATTCAATGTATTGGTGCAACAACTTTAGATGAATACAGAAAATACATAGAAAAGGACGGAGCACTAGAGAGAAGGTTTCAAAAAATAATTGTTGAACCAACATCAATTTCCGAAACAGTTGAAATATTGAATGATATCAAACATAAGTATGAAGACCATCATAATGTTAAATATACTGATGAAGCAATTGAAGCTTGTGTTAAACTAACTGATAGATACATAAATGACAGGAATCTTCCAGATAAAGCAATTGATGCAATGGATGAAGCTGGTTCTAGAGTTCATATAACCAATATGGATGTTCCTCAAGAAATAGTTGATCTTGAAAATAAATTGGAATCTGTTAGAAATAAAAAGAATACGGTAGTTAAAAATCAAAAATATGAGGAAGCTGCTAAGCTTAGAGATGATGAAAAAAAAATAGAAAAAGAATTACTTGATCAACAAAAAAAGTGGGACGATGAATTAAAGAAAAGAAGAGAAGTTGTTTCTGAAGATAATATTATTGAAGTTGTTTCATTGATTTCTGGAGTTCCTCTAAGAAAAATTGATCAGACTGAAAATGTTGTAGAATTTAATTTAGAAAAGAGCATAAAGGATAAAATCATTGGTCAAGATACTGCAGTTGATTCTGTTGTTAATGCAATTCAAAGAAATAAGACCGGATTAAAAGATCCCAACAAACCAATAGGATCATTCATTTTCCTTGGACAAACTGGTATAGGTAAAACTCAACTTGCTAAATCTCTTGGAGAAGAACTATTCAATAATAAAGATTCATTAATTAGAATAGATATGAGTGAATATATGGAGAAATTTTCAGTTAGTAGACTGATAGGAGCGCCTCCGGGTTATGTCGGTTATGAAGAAGGTGGTCAACTTAGTGAAAAAGTAAGAAGAAAACCTTACTCAGTCGTATTATTGGATGAAATTGAAAAAGCACACCCAGATGTTTTCAATATGTTATTACAAGTATTGGATGATGGTTACTTAACTGATAGTGTTGGAAGAAAAGTAGATTTTAAAAATACGGTAATAATAATGACCTCCAATATCGGCACAAGAAAGTTAAAAGAATTTGGAACTGGCGTTGGTTTTGATACTGATTATAAGAAGAAAGATGTGAATAAATTATCATCAGAAGTTTTAAAGAAAAGTTTAAGTAAAAAATTCTCACCCGAATTTTTAAATAGAATTGATGAAATAGTTGTCTTTAATCAACTGACCACCAAAGAAATTGAGAAAATTGCCAAAATAGAAATAAACAACTTTGTTGAAAGGTTAAAAGAAATTGATTACGATGTAAAAATTGATAGCAAGGTTCTTAAATTTATTTCTGTAAAAGGTTTCGATAAAGAATTTGGAGCAAGACCAATAAAAAGAGCCATCCAAAAATACCTAGAGGATCCACTAGCAAAGAAAATTGTTTCTGGTGAAATTAAAAAAGG
Source organism: uncultured Bacteroidota bacterium (assembly GCA_902574335.1). Classification (GTDB taxonomy): domain Bacteria; phylum Bacteroidota; class Bacteroidia; order Flavobacteriales; family Flavobacteriaceae; genus Eutrophosalina. The sequence continues at coordinate 12,339 of CACGNO010000016.1, read as the reverse complement.
TGATAAAATCGAAATTTCACATATCAAAGATTCAGAATCTCTAGATATTAAGATTAGCTAAAGAATTTATTGAGAATACCAAATGAATACTTGGGTTGTTAGATACAAACTAGAAAAAAGTGGAAAATATTTTTTTCGTAATGTAAATGCTGTTTATCAACATGAGGCTAATGCTATATTTGATGCTGAAATGCCTAACGTAATCAGATGTGGAAGTGCTAAAATATCCTCCTAGTTACTTTTAGATTTTTTTTGAAAACACATAGTAGTTTTTATCTATTTTTATTTTATCTGATTTTATAGGTATTCTCTTATAAGATGTTTCACATTCAATAAACAATTTGCTGTTGTCAATTTCGATTTCAACTGGCATTTTGAAATCATCAATTACATTAATCCATCTTAAATTTAAATAACCATCATTGATAGAATACTCAAGAGTAGGTATCCTAAAGTCTCTAAGATATTGGTCAAAGAATGGAGTTAAATTATAATTCATTCTTTCAGAAATATAATCCTCAATTTCTTTTGTTGTAACAGTTTTGTGATAAAACTCCTCATTTAATCCTCTAAGTATTTTTCTCCATTTCTCATCATCTTTACTAATCTGTCTTAGTGTGTGTAAAATATTAGCACCTTTTGAATATAAATCACTTCCTCTTTGATTTACACCATACTTTCCAATAATTGAAGATTTATTTCTAATAGATGCTCGTGTTCCAATTACATATTCAGAAGCTGCTTCTTTTCCATAATGATAATCTAAAAAAAGATTTTCAGAGTAAGTAGTAAACGATTCATGAACCCACATATCAGCTATATCCTTGTATGTTATATTATTTGCAAACCATTCGTGACCAGCTTCATGAATAATTATATAATCAAACTTTAATCCCCAACCGGTTCGAGATAAATCCATACCCTTATAGCCTTTCATATATTTATTACCATATGTTATTGAACTTTGATGTTCCATTCCTAAGTAAGGCACTTCCACAATCTTAAAGCTATCTTCATAGAATGGATATGGTCCAAACCAATGTTCAAAAGCTTCCATCATTTTAATCGCATCTTTAAAATGTGATTTAGCTCTTAAAATATTATCTCTCAAGACATAATAAACCATATCTAAATCACCTTTTTCACCATCATATACTTCAGAAAACATTAAATAATCTCCTATATTAATATTTACACCATAATTGTTAATAGGATTAGAAACAAACCAATGATATGTTTTGGTGTCACCAAAATCTTCAATAGATCTTAATCTTCCATTTGAAACATTAACCAAATCCTTTGGGACATTTACGCTTATAAGCATACTATCAACCTCATCATACATGTGATCTTTATTGGGCCACCATATACTTGCACCAATTCCTTGATTACTATTTGCAACAAAATGTTTACCATTAAAATCTCTTGTCCATGTCAAACCACCATCCCAAGGAGGATTGACTGCAATTTTTGGATTTCCTTCGTAATAAATTTTAATAGATTTGATTTTATCCTTTTTTTGTTTTTTCTTCAATTTTATAAAATGAGAATATCCCTCAGATCTGAAATTTAGTTCATTCCCATCCTGTGTTATTTTTGTGATTTTTAGAGGTTCTTGAAGGTCAATTTGCATCTCATCATTGGAATCTAACACTTTATATTGCACAGTATTACTTCCTTTGATAAATCTGTTGTCTGGGTCTACTGAAATATCTAAATGATAATAAGTTAAATCCCACCAAGCTCTTTGAGGTGTTATCGAGCCTCTTAGAGAATCTTGACGGGTAAAGTTTTGGGAAAATACTAATATAGGCAGTATGGTTAAAATAATTGAATTTATTAATTTTTTCATCTTAATTATTTTAGAATTTCCATGTCAATTAATAAGTCTCTTAAAGTTGGTCCTTGTCTAACACCTTTTTTAGTATTTATTACTATAACTCCATTTGTTCCTCTAACACCATATGGTGCAACATCTTTAGCATTTTTAAGAACAGCAACACTTTCAATATCTAATGTGTTTATTAGGGATAATAAATCCAAGCCTGGAAATCTTGGATTAGCACCTATAAATTGGTCTTCTAGAGGTGCTCCGTCAAGTATAAATAAAGGTCTATTTCCTCCAAGCAATGAACCATTTCCTCTAATTCTTATGTAGCTCGGTGTTCCTGGACTTCCACCTTGTGAAAAAACTGTTAAACCTGCTACCCTACCCTTAAGCTCTTGGTCAATTGAAATTTGAGAAAAAGTATTTAATGAAATTATCAATAAAGAAGCAAAAATTGTAAATTTCAACGTTAAATTCATTTTTGTAAAGTAATAAAATTTGCCATTAATTTGTATATAATATAATGAAAAAAACACCCTTATTCAATCAACATGTTAAGCATGGTGGTAAAATGATAAATTTTGGTGGGTTTAATATGCCAATACAATATGAAGGAATTTCAATTGAGCATAAATGTGTTCGTGATAATGTTGGAATATTTGACGTATCACACATGGGTGAGTTTTGTATTGAGGGAAATGAAGCCAAAGATTTTCTAAATTTCATTTGCTCTAATGATATTTTAAAAATTGAAGTTAATAGAGCTCAATACAATTGTTTTATTAATAATGACGGTGGTATAGTTGATGATTTAATTGTTTATAGAATTGAGGAGAAAAAATACATGCTAGTTGTCAATGCAGCTAATATTGAAAAAGATTGGCAATGGGTTCAAAAGAATTTAAAAAATCATGATTGTACCGTAAAAAATTTATCCGATGAAATTGGTCTTATCTCTGTACAAGGACCTAATTCATTAAATCTTATTAATGAAGTATTTAATTTTGATTTTAGTCAATTAAAGAAGTTTTCCTTCCATAATATTAAAATAAATAATAAATCAATTATAGTTTCAAATACAGGTTATACTGGATCGAAAGGCTATGAATTATACATTGATGTGGATATGGTAAGTAATATTTGGGATCAATTATTTTTAAATGGTGAGAAATATCAAATACAAGCTATAGGCTTAGGAGCGCGTGATACTTTAAGAATGGAAATGGGTTATTGTTTGTATGGTAATGATATTGATGATACAACTACCCCATTTGAGGCTAACTTAATGTGGGTAACAAATATTGAAAAAGATTTTATAGGTAAAGAAAAATTACTTATTTCAATAAATTCATCATCCAAAAAGATGATAAATTTTAAAATGATAGACAGAGGCATACCAAGAAATGGATATGACATATGTAATAAAGAAGGAGATAAAATCGGTAATGTAACATCAGGAACATTTTCACCAACTAATAAAGTAGGGATAGGAATTGGCTATGTAAATATCAAACATTCATTGGGTGATGAAATTTATCTTTTAATAAGAGATAAATTGGTTAAAGCTGAAATCACTAAACTTCCACTAAAAAATGGGTAGAGCTTTTGAATTTAGAAAAGCCCGAAAGTTAAAGAGATGGTCGACAATGGCTAAAACCTTTACCCGAATTGGTAAAGATATTGCTGTATCTGTTAAAGAAGGTGGGCCCAATCCAGAATCCAACGCAAGACTTAGAGCAATTATACAAAATGCAAAGGCAGCAAACATGCCAAAGGATAATATTCTAAGGGCTATTAAAAATGCATCTGAAAAAAGTACTGAAAATTATAAGGAAATTACTTTAGAAGGATATGGACCTCATGGAGTTGCAGTAATAATTGACTGTACAACAGACAATAATAATAGAACTGTTGGGAATATTAGAAGTTATTTTAATAAAGCAGGTGGAAACCTTGGAACTAATGGGTCAGTTGAATTTATGTTTTTAAGATGTTGTTCATTTAAAATAGAAAACAAAAATCTGGATTTGGATAGTTTAGAGCTTGAATTAATTGATTATGGTTTAGAGGAAATTATAAAAGATGAAGTTAACAATGAATTGTTATTATATGGCAATTATGATTCTTTTGGATTAATTCAGAAAGAACTAGAAAATAGAGATATTGAAATCATCAAGTCTGAGTTTGAAAGAATTCCAAACAATTATAAAGATATAAATGATGATCAAAAAAATGATTTTGAAAAGTTTTTAGAAATTTGTGAGAATGATGATGATGTTCAAAAGGTCCATCACAACATGAAATAACTAAGAATATTCTGGTATTTTTCCAATCGAATCTTTAAAGTTAATTTTCAATTTTTCCGTATCCTTATCTATATTGCCAGTTAGGAAATATGGTTTAGAGAATGTAACTATCCTTTTTTTAAAATTTAAAGAAATACATATAACTGGAATATTGGATTTTTTTGCAATATAGTAGAAGCCTGATTTCCATTTATATACTTTTTTTCTAGTACCCTCTGGTGAAATAGCTAATTTAAACTCCTTTTTACTTTTAATTAGATTTGAAATTTGATCAACTGTTTTTGTTTTACTATTTCTGACAACAGGTATGCCACCAAGATATCTTAACAAGATGTTTAGTGGAAAGATAAAAAGCTCCGTTTTGCCGATAAACTTGATATCCTCACCTATCGAATTTCTAATTGCAAAACCTAAAAATAAATCTATCCAATGAGTATGAGGACCAGCAATCAAAACGCACTTGACAGGTAATTCTGAGTATCCATTAATTTTCCATCCTAAAATCTTGTGAAATATAAATTTTATCATTTTTTTTTAAGAATTGATTCAGCCATCTTTAGATCATCAATAGTGTCAATTGATACATGCTCTTTAAAGATCTCAATCATTCTAATCTTCTCACCATGTTCGACTATTCTTAAAGCTTCAACCATTTCAGCTTTTTCTAATGGTGTTTGATCATATTTTGCGAATTTTTTTAAGTATAATGTTCTAAATGCATATACTCCTATATGTTTATAATAACTAGGTTTTAAATCATCTCTATCAAATGGGATGATACTTCTTGAAAATAAAATAGAGTCATTATTATTATCAACTACTACTTTGACATTATTTGGGTTATTTATTTCATCAATATTGGATAGTTTGATCATTAATGAAACTACATTAACAAGATTATTTGAATCACACTTAAATTCGTTGATTATACTGATTAGATCATCTTTACTAATAAATGGCTCATCTCCTTGAACATTAACTATAATATCAGAATTAAATTTATCGGCAAATTCAGCAATTCTATCTGTTCCAGTATTATGTGATTTCAAACTTTTTAAGAACTTTATATTATGTTTTTTTAAAATTTCTACAATTTCATCAGCGTCAGTTATGACAATTACTTCTTTAAATAGATTTGTAGAAACTACATTTTTATATGTCCTCACAATTATCGGAATTCCATCCAAATCTTTTATCAATTTTTTTTCAAGTCTTGAGGAATTTAATCTTGCAGGAATTAAAGCAGAGACAGTCATTTATTAATTTGACGAAAGATAATAAAAACATATAAAATATGATTCAGATAAATTATTTTCATAAATTAAAAAAAATTGTAGTTTTGTTTTGACCTATGAAAAAATTACTCTCAGAACTAGCAGATTTTATTGAAAAATATAGAAAACATATTACATATGCACTTTTCTTCTTTTCTCTTGTTTTAGTATATCAAATATATCAGTCAATTAACTCACCTATCAAATTTAATGAGGTTAAAAACGAGAGATATCTAAAAGTTATTGATAGACTTAAAGACATACGTAATGCTCAAGTCGCTTTTAAAAGCGTTAATGGTATTTATTCAAGTAGTTTTGATGAATTAATCAAATTTGTTGATTCAGCTCAATTTACTATAGTACAAAAAAGAGATTCAAGCTACATGCAATATGATAGGGTTTACAGAATCGATATGCTAAGAGAAGTTATAGTTATTGATACTCTAGGCTATGTCTCTGTAAAAGACTCTCTATTCTCAAGTAATGATTCCTACAAAAAAATGGCATATGTACCTATTGATGGAGTTGATGAACAATTTAAATTAAAGGCTGACATAATTGATAAAAATGGCTACAATGTCCCTGTTTTTGAAGTTAGAGTTTCAAAAGATCTAATTCTTTTTGATCAGAGTAGAGATTTAATCACTCAAGAAAAGCAAACATTATCAGTCGATGGAGTTAATGGTCCAGACATTGTTTTAGGCTCTCTTTCAGACGTTAGTACCAATGGTAATTGGCCTACAACATTTGATTTTGAAAGAAAATAACTACAATCAAAAAAATCTTACCATATCAGTAAGCACCAATTTTATCTCACTCTCAGAAAGTGAATTTTCAACAAATAGTTTAATAACTTTTAAAAAGAAAAGTTTTGATAAGCCTATCTCTGTTGAAAATATAACTGATGAGTTGGAAAAAATATTAGATAATAATAATATTAAAAATGAGAATTTTAATAAAATAAAATTAATTCAGGAAAATGATTTATTTGTTTTTGTTCCTGACGAGCTTTACAGCTCAAAAGAGAAAAAAAATTATTTAAAATTTAACACCAAGATTCAAGAAAATGACTACTTGGCTGTTGATGACATTGAGAGACTTAAAATTAAAAATATTTACATACCATATATAAATGTCAATAACTTCTTGGTAGATAAATTTAAGAATATTGAATATTATCATTTTAACACTGAGTTACTCAAGAGGATTAATGAATTTAGGGTAAATGAAGAGTATTTTGTTCATATAGAAAAAGGGAAAATGAAAATTGTTGTATTTAAAAAAGATGGGTTTAAATTTTTTAACTCATTTGAAATAGAAAATTCCTCTGATATTGTATATTATATTCTACTAACTCTAAAAGAACAGAAACTTGAAATAGAAAAAACAAAAATAAATTATATCATAGATTATAATTATGATGAATTAAATGATATTTCAAATAATTTCTTTGATAATCATAAAATATTAAATAAAAAATCTGAGACTGATTTTTTACATTGTTAATGAGAATTATTGGAGGAAATAAGGGTGGCTTAAGGATTTCTCCACCAAAGAAATTAAAGCTAAGACCCACTACTGACAGATCTAAAGAAGCTTTATTTAATATTTTAAATAATAAATTAGATTATACTCAAATTACTGCATTAGATTTATTTAGCGGAACTGGAAATATTAGTTATGAATTTTCCTCCAGAGGAGTTGAATATGTATGTGCGGTAGAAATAAATAAAAAATCAATAGAATTTATAAAAGACTTTAGTAAAATAAATGATTTTAATATTGAAGCAATCAAAATAGATGTCTTAAATTTTTTAAAATTAACAGACAAAAAGTTTGATGTAATATTTGCTGATCCGCCTTATAATATAAAGAATGAAAAATATTACGAAATAATCAATATAATATTTAAAAATAAAATACTTAAAAATTGTGGTTTTTTAATAATTGAACATTCATCAAAAACCCAAATAAACCAACATGATTTCTTCTTTGAAAATCGTAAATACGGTGATTCAAATTTTAGTTTTTATAAATATATAAATAACTGATTTTCAGCATTTTCTTTAAAGATAATTAATTTAATTAATTAAATTTTTAAGTATCGTCTTTTCCTACTTTAAAAAGGTATTCTTTTTCAGATTTTGTTAAAGAATCGTAACCTGAATCTGAAATTTTATCTAAAATTTCATCAATCTTATTCTGGTCAAAATTTTTAGTGTCCTTCTTAGATTTTAAAGACGGTTTGTTGTTTATATTTTTTTTAAAGAAAGAAAGAATTGAATTTACTAAATCACTACCATTATTGTATTTGACAGAATAGTAGTATCCCCACAGAGCACCACCAATGTGAGCAATATGGCCTCCTGAATTATTCAATGGAATTTGTATTATATCATAAAAGAATAGAAAAAGAGCTATATAAAGAATCTTTATGTCAAAAAATATAATCCTAATTCTATACTGTGGATCATATGCAGCAAGAAAGAACAAGACACTCATCACGCCAGCAGAAGCACCAATCATCACTGAATTAATACCCTTAAAGACAGGAAAAAGATTATAACTAATTAAATATGTTAATCCGCCAGCGACAATTCCACTTAAGAACAAATTCAATATTAGTTTTTCTCCAAAAATATTTTTTAAAATATTTCCAAAATAATATAGCATTAACATGTTCCAAAAAATATGACTAAAGCTGCCATGAATAAAGCCATATGTAAGAAGAGACCATGGCTTTAATATGAATTCTGAGAGAGTTGCGTCTATGGTAAACCAATTAATAAGAGATATTCCTTTTATGTTGAAAAGAAATAACACTGTTTTTAAAATAAATGGAAGCAAGTAAGCTGTAATATTGAAAAGAATAATTTTTTCTACAATATTCAGCCCCGAGATATAAAGGTTAATTTTATTCTTTAATTCCATCTGTTTTTATTAAACTGATTATTTTTCCAATACCACATCATAACAAAGCCAGTAAATGCACCACCAATATGAGCAAAGTGCGCAATTGGTCCAATGGAAGCAGATGTAAATCCAAAGAAGAAATCTCCTAAAATTATAAAAGGAATTAAGTACTTAGCTTTAACTGGAATTGGAGGAAACAACAACATCAATTTAGAATTTGGAAACATAAATGTGAATGCAACTAAAACACCATAAATTGCTCCAGAGGCTCCAACCATAACTGCATTATAATCTCCAACCATACTTGCGAGTTTTGACTGAGGAACATATTCAAAAATCATGGGATTAGCAGATCCTGTTTTAAGTATATTTAAAATTATTTCATTAGAAACGCCGTATTCTAACAATGTAGATGTCACGGAATCAATATTTAAATAATACATTATCATTTGAACTACTGCAGCCCCTAACCCTGAGGATATATAGAAGAATAAAAACTTATTCGTTCCCCATATATTTGCCAGAGTTGAACCGAACATCCATAAGCCAAACATGTTAAAAAATAGGTGAGCTTCATTACCATGCATAAAAAGATGTGTAAATAATTGAGATATAATAAACTTATCGTTTTCAAAGTAATGAAGAGCTAAAAAATCATTACTTATTGCACCTGATACTTTAGAGCCAAAGAAAAAAATGACATTAATTATCAACAAATGTATAATAACTCTTGGTGTATTTCCCATTATTTAAACTTTGTATTAATTTCTTTATCCTCAATTGCAATATAAATTTTTTTATTCTCAGGTGTAAACCTTGAGTCTTTACAAGCAAAAAGCTGATTTAAAAGTAAAATTTGTTCTTGTTCATTTACTAAATGACTAATATTAATAGATTTAGACAAACAAATTAATTTGGCTAAATAATCATTCATACTTGAGGAATGTTCTTTATAATTTAAAATTTCATTTTCAATGAGTTCATTAAAAAACCCCTCTAACCCATCATGCTTAAATACAGGATGAATTCCAGAAACTTCTATCTCATTGTCTGAAAATTTTTCAAAAATGAAGCCAAGATGACTTAAAGCCTTTTTTAATTTAATTAATATGCTAAAATCAGATTCGCTAAAACTGAATTTTACAGGAAAGAGAAGGGTCTGAGATACATTCGTTTTATTGTTCATTTCAGATAAAATTCTCTCATATAATATTCTTTGATATGCTTTTCTTATGTTAATTATCAACAGCTCGGACTTTGTTTTTGTAACAATAAACTTGTTTAAAAAATTAAAACTTGAATATGTTGATGAACTTCTTAATTCATGATCGCTAAAGATACCCATTGATGATGAGAGCTTATGATCTTTAAAATCTGAACTTATTTCCTTTATTTCATCATTAACATTTCCTCCCAAATTTTTAAAAGGATTAAAATCATTATTAAAATCTATTGATGGTTTAGATATTTTAGAACTATGAACATTTGGTATAGAAATATTAACATTGTCACTGAAATCAATATTTGGAGATATATTAAATTTCCCTAGAGCATGTCTAACACTGGAGCGAATTATGGAATATAAAGAACTTTCATTTTCAAACTTAACTTCAATTTTATTAGGATGAACATTAACATCAATTTGATCAGCAGGTGTTTTAATAAATAAAATATATGATGGTCGTAGCTCAGGCTTAATCAAACCTTCGTATGCAGTAGCTATAGAATGACTTAAATAACTATTTCTTATAAATCTACCATTAACAAAAAAAAACTGAAGAGAATTAGTTTTGTTTAGGAACTCAGGTTTAAATACGTAGCCGTTAATTGATGCTATATCAGTTACCTCATCTATTGGCACCAACTTCTTATCAATATTCTTAGAAAATAATCGAGTAATTCTTTCTTTCAAATTTGATTTATTTAAAACAAATAAATCTTTAGCATTATGTTTTAGAGAAAAAGATAAGCCAGGATTACAAAGGGATTGTCGTGAAAACTCACTAATTATATGTCTGAGCTCTACATTGTCTGACTTTAAAAACTTTCGTCTGGCAGGAACATTATAAAAAAGACTATTTACACTAATTGTAGTTCCCCTTAAACCACCTTCTTGATTAAATTTAGTGATTTCTCCGTTTTCTATAAATAAAACATTTCTAACTCCATCATTATTATTAGATGATGAGATTTTAATTTTAGCAACAGAGGAAATACTTGATATTGCTTCACCTCTAAAACCATTGGTAGTCAAAGAGAAAAGGTCACTCGATTTTGAAATTTTAGACGTTGTGTGCTTTAAAAAACATAATCTCAAATCTTTTTCATTCATACCAACCCCATTGTCACTTATCTCAATTAAGGTTTTACCATAATCCTTGATCAATAATTTAATATTAGTTGATTCTGCATCAATTGAATTTTCAACAAGCTCTTTAATTACTGAAGATGGTCTTTGAATAACCTCTCCAGCTGCAATTTTATTGATTAAATCAATTGATAATTTATTAATAGTTGCTTTCATTTAAAAAAAATTGATAAATCAAAGTCAATTATATAGAGAAAAATTAAGGTAAGAAGTATTATAATAAAAAGTATAGTTTTTGAGAACAAACTATTTGAGCGATTTCTTGACCTTAATCTAGCCTCATCCCATGCATTTGATTTGTCAAAAACACTGTTCGACTCTCTGTGTTTTGAATAGGCTGAATCAAAACCATATAAATTAGTTTTATTTGATTTTGAATATCTAGGTGAATACCTAAACTTTTTATTCCTCGATCTTTTAAAAATATCTATTAAACTCAATTTTTTATTTTAAATAAATTTACAAAAAATGCCTCCAAGTATACTTTAAAAATTCCTAAAGTAATCCTTATCTTTGAAAAAATTATGCTAGGAAAAATAAAAGAACTCAAAAAGATACTTTCCAAAGAAAAGAAAATAATTATTACAACACATAGCAACCCGGATGGTGATGCTGTAGGAAGTAGTTTAGCATTATATCATTTTCTAAAAAAAATGAATCATAATGTTAATGTTATTACTCCTAATAAACATCCAGATTTTTTAAACTGGATTCCAGGGTGCAATAACATTATAATCTTTGATCAGAATGTAGAGAGAGCTAACAAACTGATTGCTGACTCTGATATTGTATTTACTCTTGATTTTAACGACCTAAATAGATGTGGTTTAGTAGGTGAAGCAATCAATTTGAAAAAACATGAAATTATTATGATTGATCACCATCAATCTCCTTCAGATTACTCCAACATTACATTTTCGTATCCTGATATATCCTCAACTTGTGAATTAATCTTTAAAATAATCACACAGATTAGTGATACTGATTTAATTGACAGAGACATATCTACATGTATTTATTTAGGGATGATGACTGACACAGGATCATTTCAGTATAATGGTGTTAATAGTGAAACTCACTCAATTTTATCATCTTTAATGAAAAAAGGGATAGATCATTCGAAAATTTATAACAATATTTATAATAGCAATAATCTCAGTAAACTAATGATATTAGGGTCTGCACTAAATAGCTTAAATCAAATTAAAGAAAAGAAAACAACATACATGAGACTTTCTAAGAATCAACTAATTGAAAATAACTATAAAAAAGGTGATACAGAAGGTCTTGTAAATTATGGCCTATCCCTAAAAAATATTGACTTTACAGCAATTTTTATTGAGGATATTGAGGAAATGGATAATGTAAAAATATCTTTTAGATCTAAAAATATCTTTCCTTGCGATAAATTTGCAAAAAAGTTCTTTAATGGTGGTGGTCACAAAAACGCTGCTGGAGGTAAATATACAGGCACAATTGATGATGCAGTTGAAAAGTTTAAAAAATCATTAACAGACTTTAATTTTTAAAATTAAATTATGAATTCAAAAAAATACATTTTAATACTATTATTAACTATTAATTTTTCATGTAATATGTCACAAAAAAATAACGACGGTGTAATTTATGCATCAATAGAAACTAATAAAG
>CACGNO010000015.1 GCA_902574335.1 uncultured Bacteroidota bacterium | reverse complement strand
GAGAATTATACCCTGTTTTTAAAGAAATGGATGAAAATCCTGCTTATTATAAAGATGGTAAAATATATGTTCATGAAAAGGTAAAAACATTAATGTATCAAGGTGGAGAAATGGGAATTATTTCTGCTTCATTTGACTATAAAGATGGTGGGATGCAAATGCCATTATTAGCGCATACAGCAGCAATGTTTATATTGGAAGCTGCTAATAATCATTTACCAGGATATGCTGGTTTGACTCAAGGTGCGGCTGAGCTCATCATTCATTTTGCGGATGAAGATCTAAACAAAAAATATGTTCCAAATATGCTTAGTGGAAAATGGGGTGGAACAATGTGTTTAACTGAACCTCAAGCAGGCAGTTCACTTTCAGATATCACTACTAAAGCATCTAGAACTGAAAATGGGTATTTTAATATTTCTGGACAAAAAATCTTCATATCAGCGGGTGATAATCACTTTACTGAAAATGTTGTCCACCTATTGTTAGCTAGAATTGAAGGTGCTCCAGCTGGAACAAAGGGTATTTCATTATTTATAGTGCCAAAAAATAGACCTAATGATACTGAATCTTTAGATTTTAATGATGTAAATACAATTGGAGATTTTCAAAAAATGGGTCAAAAAGGATATTGTACATCTCACCTGAGTTTTGGTGATAATAACGATTGTAGGGCATGGCTAGTGGGAGAAGAAAATAAAGGACTATACTACATGTTTTTAATGATGAATGCTGCTAGGATTGCTGTTGGAAGAGGAGCCTCAGCAATTGCAACAGCTGCATATCATGCTTCATTAAATTATGCTAATGAAAGACCTCAGGGTAGAAAACTGTCAGCATCAGGAAAGAAAAATCCTGATGAAAAACCATCATTAATTATAGAACATCCAGATGTTCGAAGAATGCTATTGTTACAAAAATCAATGTATTTATTACTCATAATTTAAAAAAGGTTAAATCTTTAAAGGGTTAAAATTTTCCTAGCTAAAATAAGAAAAATGAGTTTAAACAGAACGTATTTTTTACTCATATGCCATTGCCAAAAATTCAGCCACACAAACAGGTTTATCTTGTCCTTTAAACTCAAAAGTAATTGACATTTTATATTTAGCTGTTCCAGGTGAATATTCAGCATTCATCAAGGCAACTCGTCCTCTAACATATCCACCGGAAAGAGTCGGACTCATAAATCTAACTCTATCCAAACCATAGTTAACTCCCATTTTTACATTCTTAACATTGAATGTTTCATATACGAACTTAGTCCCAAGAGATAAGATATAGAAACCATGTGCAACAGTTGTTTTGTAGGGTGAATATTTTTTAGACTTTTCGATATCAATATGTATCCACTGTTCATCATGAGTTAACTTAGCAAATGTGTTAATGTCATCCTGTGTTACCTTAAACCATTCACTCAATCCAACCTCTTTTCCTATATAATTTGAAAGATCACTTAAATTATCTATTTCAGTTTTGTAATTTGAATTACTCATATTGATAATAATTAATTTACCATTAATATAGTCATTTAATGTATTTTTTATAAATTGTGAACTATGTCAACCAAAAAATTCGATTTTCCTTTTTACGATTGTGAAACCAAACTAAAAGACAAAGTATTTCTGAGACAACCCAAAGGTAATGATTGGAATGATTACACATGGGGAGAGGTAGGTTTAACTGCCAGAAAACTAGCAACCGGATTAAAAAGTCTAGGTCTAAAAGAAAAGAGTCATATTGGTTTAGTTTCAAAAAATTGTAGTGAATGGATTATAGCGGACTTAGCAATAACTATGGCTGGTTATGTATCTGTTCCATTTTTCCCAACGCTCAAATCAAATGAAATGAATCATTTGATTGAATTTGGTGATGTAGAAGCATTATTTGTTGGTAAGCTTGAGGGAAATTGGGATGAAATGAAAAAAGGCATTGATACAGAAAATCTGCCAATAATTGCATTTCCACATTATGAAGGTAATTCGAAAGTTGATGAAGGGCACCAATGGCATGACTTTATAAATAAGTTTGAACCACAAACTGAAAATTATTATCCAGCGGTTGATGATGTATGGACGATAATATTTACATCAGGAACTACAGGTGCATCTAAAGGGGCTGTTATCAAGTATCAATCTTTAATGAACACAAGAGAAATTCATGAAGCTTATAATCCATTAGCGATTGATGTAGGAGGAGATAACAGATTTATTTCATACCTGCCTTTAAATCATATTTTTGAAAGAATTTGCATTGAATGGACAGCTTTAAGATACGGTGGAAGTATTTCTTTTGTTGAATCATTAGAAACTTTTGGTCAAAACCTAGCAGATACTAAACCAACAACGTTCCAAGGTGTTCCAAGAATTTATACAAAATTCCAGGAAAAGATTTTAGCTAAAATGTCCCAAAAGAAACTCAATATTTTTTTAAAAATACCTTTAGTTTCATCTTTAATTAAGAAAAAACTTAAAGCTGCGTTGGGCTTAACTGAAGTTAGAGTAGTAGTCTCTGGAGCTGCAGCATTGCCTGTTTCTCTAATTGATTGGTATAAGACTATTGGAATTTATATTTTTAATGGATATGGTATGACTGAAAACTGTTGTGTTTGTACTGCCCTGGACCCTTATCAACCTCTTGGAGTTGGATCTGTAGGCACAGTAAGTAGTCCGAGTGTGAAATTAAAGATAACGGATGAAGGAGAAATATGTATGACAGGGCCATTTTTACTAGACAGTTATTACAAGAACGAAGAAGTAACAAATGAAACTTTGAAGGATGGGTGGCTTCATACTGGTGATTTAGGATACATAGATGATGATGGATTTCTTTACATAACTGGACGAGTTAAGGATATTTTCAAAACAAGCAAAGGAAAATATATTGAACCAAGTGTTTTAGAATCACTTTTTGGAAATATTACTGAATTCCAACAAATGTGTGTAGTTGGACTTGGTCTTGATCAACCTATATTACTTGCTGTTCCATCTGAAAAAGCTAAATCTGATAAAAATGGTGTATCTAAAAAATTATCTAAATTTTTATCCGATGTTAATTCTGATTTAGATGGTTACAAAAAAATTAAAAAAATCATATTAGTAAAAGAAGAATGGATTCCTGAAAATGGATTGACTACACCCACTCTAAAAATTAAACGTGCCAAAATTGATGAAAGATTCTCTGTAAACTATCAAGAATGGTATAATTCTACAGAAGATGTAATCTGGGAATAAACCCCGATTAGTGAGTTTTAACAGATAAGCGATTTACAATATAATGTGTAAATTTGCACAAAATAACTCTAGAATATGAAAATATTCTTAAATTAGACCCGAGAAAATAATTAACAAACAAAATATTATGAAACTTAAATTCTATTTATCTAGCTTTCTTTTTATAATGTCTGGTATTCTATTTGTGAATGCTCAGGAACAAAAAGGAAATTCTGGAGAGGAAGTTTTTTCTGCATCTAAAAAAACAGAAAAATCTGTTGATGCTGCTGCTTCAGTAACAGTAATCGATTCCAAAACAATTGAAAATAGACCTACTAACAATGTAACTCAACTATTGGATAATGTTGTTGGACTTACTCTAGACAGACAAGGTGCTAACAGATATAATATAACTCTTAGAGACAGAGCTAGTGTTTTTAACACATCAACTGTAGTATTGTTGGATCACAGACAAATTTCAACAATTGGTTTACAGGTATTTGATGCTGCCAATTCTAGTTTATCAGGACTTGATCTTGAAAAAATTGAAGTAGTAAGAGGTGGTACAATTTCATCAACTTATGGTGCATACACAAATTCTGGTGTTGTACATTTTATGACAAAAGATCCTTTTAAACATCCTGGAACTTCAATTGAGTTATCTTCAGGAGGACTTGCAAATCAAGAATCAATGTTAGGAAAAGGAAACTGGGATATATTTCAAGCATCTTTAAGACATGCTGCTGCAAATGATGATGGAACTTTTGGTTACAAAATTAATGCAAGATATAGTGAAAATGGTGAATATGAAATCGACGATGCTACAGCATTACAAACTGGAGGTCAGTTATTAGACAAAGCTACAGGATATAATGTTGATGCAACTTTATATTTTAGACCCTCATCTGGTCTTGAGGTTACAGCACAAGCTGGAATAACAGGAAGAAAGGGAGTTTCATGGAGTGAATTCTATGCTGAGGCACTTGAAAATAACCGTAATCAATTCTTTAATGTAAGAATGAAAAGTGGTAACCTTACTGCTCAGTATAGTTTTTCTGAAAGCAATAGTCCTTTCGAAGGAGATGATCAAGGATTTTATTATAGAACTACACCCAGAACAACGTTTAAAAATACAACTGACTACTCTGAGAGTCACGTATCAGCTCAATATGATTTAACATTTGATGCAATTAATACTTCGTTCAGTGCTGGTGTTGAGCACAAAATGGGTAAGTTTAATTCTAACTGGCCTGTAGGTGCATCACCTGAAACGCAAAGTAAAGGTGGTATCTTTGGAAGAAATGATGCTACAGGATCAGAGTTTAGAGTTTACGGAACATACTTCCAAAGTAGAACTGCAATCTCAGATAATGTTCACCTAGTCTTAGGAGGAAGATATGATCAATACACAAATATAAATGAAGGTGCTTTTTCACCTAAAGCTGCATTTGTTTTCAAAGCTGGTGATAATAGCTCATTTAGATTGTCTGCTAGTCAAGCAACTACAAGTAGTGATATTCAAACAATGTTCCGTGATCATGGCCCTGCACATTGGGGAGGTGGTAATGCAACGTTAATGGGTAATGCTACTCAACAAACATTTAATAATCCTTATGTTACATGGTCACCTGCATTTGACCCAATTATAGCTGCAAACCCAGTATGGTATCAAGGACTTGGTATGGATAGTTTTTCTATCTTTTTAGCGTTATCTCCTCAAATAATACCATTACTGTCACAGTCAGTAGTAGGGTTATTTGTTAATGTTCCAGCATTTTTAACAAGCCAAACTCTATATAACTCACTGGTTGCTAATAGTACAATCATTCCTGTGGATTTAGTTGGAGCTAACACAAGTTTAGAAGCAACTGATACAGCAACAATAGCTACTGAAACAACATATGAATTAGGATATAAAGGTGAATTTAAAAGATTCAAATTTGGTATCGATGTATATAGACAAACAAAGGAGAATTTTTCAGCTCCAGAAATCATAAGTCCATTTGCACAACTTCCAGCATCTGCTGCAACTAGTCTAGCCATGGATTATTCGTTTGTATTTTCTAGAGCCCTTGGAGGAAGTTTCTTAGCTCAATTATTAGGTGATATAATGGGTAATGCTTATGCACAAGGTTATGGAGCTCTAACTGGACAACCCCTAGGAATTGTTAACTCAGATCAATCATCACAAAGAGGTGGTATTAACCTAGGCTACAGAAACTTTGGAGATATAGAATTCTACGGAGCAGATGTATCTACAGAATATGCAGCAACTGATAACTTAAGCTTGTTTGCAAATTATTCATGGTTATCTCAAAACTGGTTTGAAAAAGCTG
Organism: uncultured Bacteroidota bacterium; assembly: GCA_902574335.1. Classification (GTDB taxonomy): domain Bacteria; phylum Bacteroidota; class Bacteroidia; order Flavobacteriales; family Flavobacteriaceae; genus Eutrophosalina. The sequence goes on along the minus strand of CACGNO010000015.1, from coordinate 15,272 downwards.
ATTTAGGAGAAGGAGAAGCTGGTACAAGACAATACAGCTTAAATACTCCAAAACACAGAGTAAAAGCTGGATTAACTTATTATCCAAGCAAAGGATTCTCAGGTGGTTTATCCATGAGATATCAAAACTCATTTACAGCTCAACAAGGATGGTACAGTGGATTTGTACCTAAAAGAACTGTATGGGATGCTCATGTTGGCTATAAGTTTAGCAAAAAAACACACTTAAATGTTAATATATCTAACCTTATGGGTGAAAGATATAGAGTGTATAACGGTATGCCGGAAATTGGAACATCTGCTGTTGCAGCATTGAGATACAATTTCTAGTACCAACTAAATTATTTTACTAGTCTTCGAGTCTTAGTAAAATCAATTATAAATAAAAGAAAGAGCAACACAGTTTGCTCTTTCTTTTGTTTTATAGGCATTGAAAGGAAATGAAAGATTTTAAATCTACAATTAACAATAAGAGTGCTTCTTTTAGGAATAATAAAGAAGCAATGAAATCTTTGGTTAATGAACTGGATGGATATTTAAAAATTAGTCATTTACAGGGTAATGAAATTGCTTTAAAAAGAGCCAAGGAAAGAGGAAAGTCTATAACCAGAGATAAAATAGCTAAACTTTTAGATAAAGACAGCCCATTTCTTGAATTGATGCCTTTAGCAGGTTTAAAGCATGAAAATGGATTTGGACCTGGCGGAACTACAATAGCTGGAATAGGATTGGTAAAAAATAAGCTTTGTATAATCAATGCTAACATAGGGACAAAAAAAGGTGGTGTAGTTGACTATGCTACAAGTTTAAAAAACTTGAGATTATCTCAAATTGCAAAAGAGAATAAATTAACTACAGTTAATTTAGTTGAAAGTGGCGGTGCCAACCTTCCAGATCAAGATAGAGTCTTCAATAACTATGGAGCAATGTTTAAAGAAATGTCTCAAAGAAGTAAAGATGGGGTCTTGAGTATTTCAATAGTCTTTGGAAATGCTACTGCTGGTGGAGCCTATGTTCCTGGAATGTCTGATTATACCATTATGCAAAAAGACCAAGCAAAAGTATTTTTAGCTGGTCCTCCCCTAGTTAAGATGGCAACAAATGAGGAATCAACAGATGAAGAACTAGGCGGAGCAATTATGCACAGTAACTTGTCTGGTGTTTCTGACTTTTTAGCAGAAAGTGAAGATGAAGCAATTAAGATTGCAAGAGATGTTGTTGAGTTTAATATTAAGGATAACCCAATTGAAAAAATAAATGATCAAAATCCTCCTAAATATGATAAGGAGGAAATTATGGGCATCATCCCAGAAAATCTAAAAACACCATTTGATATTAGAGATCTTATAGTAAGGTTTGTTGATGATTCTAAATTTACTGAGTTTAAGACAAATTATGGATTAACTATGAAATGTGGATGGGCTAAAGTGAACAATAGAAAGATTGGTATTGTAGCTAGCAACGGAGTTATATTCAGCGAATCAGCTAAAAAGGCTACTCAATTCATTCAATTAGCAAATAAAAGCAATATTCCTATTTTATTTATTCATAATACAACTGGATTTATGGTTGGAAAAAGACATGAACAGAAAGGTATTATAAATCATGGAGCTCAACTGATTCATGCAGTTGCAGGAAGCGAGGTTCCCCACATTACTTTATTGGTTGGAAATTCATACGGAGCTGGTAATTATGCAATGTGTGGTAGGTCTTTTGATCCAAGATTTTTATTTGCATACCCTAATGTTAAATCCGGTGTAATGGGTGCTGAACAATTAGCAGGTGTTATGGAAATAATCAAGGTTAACTCAGCAGCTAAACAAAATAAAAAGCTGGATAAAAGACAGCTCAACAGAGATAAGAAAAATTTAATTTTATTGGCTGAAGAAAAGGCTAGTATTTGGCACACTACATCTGAAGTTTTGGATGATGGTGTTATTGATCCAAGGGAAACAAGATCATATTTAAAAATGTGTCTTGAAATTATTTATAAAGAAAAGATCAAAGGTTCAAAATCCTTTGGTACATTTAGAATGTAAAAAATGTTTTTCAAAAAAGAAGAAATAAAGAGTTTTAATACAAAAAAATTCAATTTTTTGATAGTTAAAATTTGTGATCATCATCTTGAAATAACACTCAATAGACCTGAAAAGAAAAATGCTCTTAACTCAGAAATGATTAATGAGCTAGCGCTTTGCACTGATTATGCTAACCATGAAGATTCGATTCGAGCTGTAATTTACAAGTCTAATGGTAATGTTTTTTGCTCAGGTCTTGATTTAATTGATTTTAAAGAAAATTCTAGTAGTATTCAAATTGCAGATATTTTTAATAAACTTCATAAACCAAAGCTTGTTCTTTTAGAGGGTGATGTACATGCAGGTGGAGTTTTAATTGTTGCTTGTGCTAATTATGTAATTTCTAAAAACGATGTTAAGCTTTCTCTACCTGAGATCAAAAGAGGTTTATACCCACTTCAAGTAATGGACTCACTTTTTAGATCGATGCCCAAAAAATCTGTAATAGATTGGTGTATAAATGGCAAAGAGATGACAGCAGAAGAATGTAAAAAATTAAATTTAATAAATGAAGTTTCTGAAAGTAATTTGATGGATTTATGTCAAAATTGGATTGATCAAACTTTATCAATGTCACCTAACGCAATAAGAACTGGACTTAAGGTGTATGATGAATTATACATTGATAATGATAAAATAGACAAATTGAATAAGGAACTGAATGAATTAAAAAAATCAGATGATTTTTTAGAGGGAATTAAAGCATTTAAAGAAAAAAGAAAACCTAAATGGAAATAAATAACAGAACAGTAAGGCTCAATGAGAGACCTAATGGATTACCAGAAAAAAAGATTTGGTCCTTTAATGAAGAAAATTTTGATCTTAAGTTAGATGACAATCAATTTATTATAAAAAATGAATTTATTTCACTAGATCCAGCAATGCGTGGATGGCTTAATGATGCTAGGTCATATATAAAACCTGTAAATATTGGGGATGTTATGCGAGCTGGTACAGTTGGAAAAATTATAAAATCAAATAATAAGTATTATAATGAAGGAGATTATGTGTCAGGTTGGGGAGGTGTTCAGGATTATACAATAACTAATGGTGAAAACTTTCAAAAAATAAATGATGATAAAGTTGCAAAAGAATCCTACTTAGGTGTTTTAGGAATGCCAGGATTTACAGCATATTTTGGAATACTGAGAGAAGGAAAAATCAAAGAAGGGGAAACTGTAGTAGTTTCAGCAGCAGCTGGTGCTGTTGGAAGTGTAGTTGGACAAATAGCAAAAATCAAAGGATGTAAGGTAATAGGAATAGCTGGAGGTGAAAATAAATGTAAATATGTGACTGAGGAATTAAACTTTGATCATTGTTTAGATTACAAAAGTGATAACTTCTTTAGTGAACTTAAAGATAAATGTAAAGGTGGTGTTGATGTGTATTTTGATAATGTTGGAGGTAGCTTATTAAACCATATGTTAATTTTTATTTCAAAGGGAGCTAGAATTGTTATTTGTGGTGCAATATCCCAATATAATAGTCAAAAAGTAGTTGGTCCTAGTAATTACTTATCATTATTAGTAAATAGAGCTTCAATGAAAGGAATGGTGGTATTTGATTATGTAAAAGACTATGGTTTAGCCCAAAAAGAAATGAGAGATTGGATTTTAACTGGAAAATTAAAATCAAATGAAGATATATATGAGGGAATTGAGAATTTTCATGAAATTTTTCTAAAGCTTTTTAACGGAGAGAAAAAGGGTAAACTAATTTTAAAACTATAATTTAAAACAGATTTAATTTAATAACTTAATGATATGAGTAAACCAAAATTTTTTGATGACTTAAAGCTACCTGCAATAGCCGCTCCCCTATTTCTAGTTTCTGGTCCCAAATTAGTAATTGAGTGTTGCAAAAGCGGAATTATAGGAACTTTTCCAGCATTAAATCAAAGGACTAGCGAGGGTTTTGAAGAATGGGTTGTACAAATTAAAAAAGAATTGTCAGAATTTGAAGAGGAAACAGGTACAAAGCCTGCACCTTTTGGAGTAAACCTTATTGTACACAATACAAATCCAAGAGTAAGAGATGACCTAAAAATTTGTATGAAACACAAAGTACCTTTAATAATAACTTCCTTGGGTGCGGTTTCACAGTTAGTTGGTGCTGTCCACTCTTATGGTGGTCTTGTGTATCATGATGTAATAAAGAAAAGGCATGCTGAAAAAGCAGCAGAAGCTGGTGTTGACGGATTAATTTTGGTATCTGCAGGAGCAGGTGGACATGGAGGAACCATTAATCCAATGTCACTTATTGCAGAAATCAAAAAATTCTTTAAAAAGACAATAATTCTTTCAGGATGTATCAGTACAGGTCGTGATATAGCCTCTGCGATGCAAATGGGAGCTGATTTTGCATATATGGGCACTAGGTTCATAAACACGCAAGAAAGTCTTGCTGACGAAGGTTATAAAGACATGATTATAAATTCAAAAGCAGATGATATTGTGTACACTGCAGCTGTATCAGGTGTTAATGCTAATTTTCTAAAACCAAGTCTTGAAGCAATGGGAATAACTGAAGATATGTGGAAAAATTCAAAGAAAATTGATTTTGGAAAAGAATTGAGTGCAGCGGAAGCTGAAGCTAAAGCTTGGAAAACTATATGGTCAGCAGGTCAAGGAGTAACTAGTATAACAGATTCTCCAAGTGTTAAAGATCTGGTAGATAAACTTAAAGAAGAGTTTGTAGATGCTATAGAAGATCAAAAAAGTTTGTTAGGAAAATTTTCCTGATTAAGCATAAAAAAACCCGCAGATTGCGGGTTTTTTTTTAAGATTAGTTTTCTTAGTCAAGTAACGATTGATTCCAATAAGAAAAGGATCCGCTAATTTTGCCCTCATCGTTAAAATCAATTGAATGATGAACAGGGAGTTCAATTTCCTTACCATCTGATTTTCTAACGAATTTATACATCCACCAAGACAGAACACTCTTACTATCACGCCAATCATATTCAATATAATCTGGGTAACCAATTTCATCAATTCCTACCAAATCAAAAACCTTTAAAAAATCTTCATTAGATTTTTTTGCATCTTCAAGTGTTAATGATTCTCCCCAAGTAAGATTTATGTTTCGAATAACAGCATCTTCTGCCCAATAAGAATAAGATTTTTCATAGTCTTTATTTAAAAATGAGTATATCCATTTTCTTACTGTATTTATGTTTTCATGATTCATGTAAACAACACCATTTTTCATATCAGTTCTAGCATCTCCGATTTGGCGGAAATTAAGTTTGTTACTGTACTCAATTATACCTGCTATTTTAGTTGAATCATCATTCAAGCTATATAGTCTCAGAACTGGATGGTCCAATTCAACACCAGTTGTTTTATGTACACCATAAACATTAAACCAGGACTGAACCCAATTGCCATCTTTCTTATATTCTAAGGCATCTGGATATGCTCCAGGAGAATCGTCGAAGGAAACATAATCAAAGTAATTTTTAAACCAATTTATATTTCTTAGAACTGCTTCTTTACCACCAATTTCTCTATCATTTGTATTTCCATCATACCATTTTACATTTTCATGTAAAATTTCAGAAGCTTTTTCTAAATCACCACTAGCAACTGCTTGATGAAATGATGAAACTAAATCAATCCCAGGATGTTTATCATATAAATTTCCATTTTTGTTTTTTTGAGCATTTAGAGAAAAAACAAATAAAAAACTTAATAAGTATAGTATATTTTTCATGTTAGATTTGTTAAAATTTGTGCTAATTTAAAACAATTCTAAACAATAGATATTTCTTTAATGTTAAGAATGTAACTTTATTTTTTTACAATAATTAAGGTTGCTTTTGCTCCAGTGGCAAGATTCCACTGATTTGAAGAAATTAATTTTTTATTGTCATCATAAATCCTAAGTTCAGCAGTATTAGGCCCTGAGTCACCTTGATTTAATGCTATAAAGTCGATTTTATTGAACCCCTCTCCTAACTTTAGATTGATTCCTCTAAAACTTGAATCAAGAGTAAGATTTTGAACAACAACCTCATCATTAACCATGATTCTTACTCTATCACCATCAACATACTCAAAATCTCTACACACTATGTTAGCAGCATCGGAAACTGTTGCAATATCCCCTAAATATGCATCGCCCAAGTAATTATTAGGATTTTTCTCTTTTTCCTTATTTAATTTTTTTACATAAGCATCTCCAGGATTCAAAAAATATTCATTATTCTGATTCATCATACCTTTAGGTAAATCTTTTTTTTCCTCCTTCTTAATTGTAAAAGCATTAGGATTTAATAAGGTGACGTTAGGTAATACAGTTTTAGTTTTAGGTGGTGCAATATCTATTTTTCTGTTTTGATTTTCTACCTGTGAATAGGAAAAAATTGAGAGTAGAAAAAAAATAAATATTATAGGTTTTTTCATATTATACTTAAAACAAATATATCTAAACAAAAATTATTCCAATTATTTAGCTAGGTGCTTGTTGTATTTATATTTAGAAAGAATTCCCAATACAAAAACAAATACTATACTCCAATAGACAAAATTTGGAGTGATTACTTTATCTCCTGATGCATATGAATGTAATCCAACTAAATAGAAATTAACTCCAAAATATGTCATCATAATACTAGCAAAAGCTATAATTGACATTAGGTTAAACAACCAATTACCCCTAAGTTTAGGAATAAGTCTCATGTGAAGAACGAATGCGTATATCAAAATACTGATTAGTGCCCAAGTTTCTTTTGGATCCCAACCCCAATATCTTCCCCAGCTTTCATTAGCCCACATTCCACCTAAAAAGTTTCCAATTGTTAACATAATCAAACCTACAGTAAGTGAAAGTTCATTTATAATAGTAAGCTCTTTTAATTTTAACTTTATTATCTCTTTATTCTTATTGGTTAGGAAAATCATTAAAATAAGTGAAACTATTCCTAAAATCATCCCAAGTGTGAAAGGACCATAACTTCCTACAATAACAGACCACACCAAAGTTAAATCCCTAACTGAATTAATATCGATTAACTTTGTTTCAGCATGATTTATGAATTTATGCTTTATTTTTTTGATTTTTTCTCTGTAATGTTCAATATCAACACCAACTGGATTATTAGAAATTGCAATAGCACTAAAATTATTAGTGTGACTTATAGATATGTATTTTTTCGTTTTTAGGTGAGGAGCACCAAATTCATCATAATATAAATCATTCAGCTGAATATCGTTTAGCTTAATTAAGCTTCTAACTGACAAAAATTGTTTTCTTTTTTGGGGGGATTTGATTAATTCGAGTCTTTTTGTACAATTTTCAGTTAAATTGATTTGAGATAGAAAAAAATCTTCTGATTCATCTATATTCCAAATAGACAAGTAGATGGTTTTGAAAAATGATTTACTGACTTGTAGAGGCATACAAGTTCTAAATATAGAAATATATTGTTTTATGCTTCTGGAACAATAGATACGAAAGATTTGTCGTCTTTTTTCTTAGTGAATTTTACGATCCCATCAACTTTAGCATGTAATGTATGATCTTTTCCAAGATAAACATTATCCCCAGCTTTGTGCTTTGTTCCTCTTTGTCTAACAATAATATTACCGGCGATAGCTTTTTGACCACCAAAAATTTTAACTCCAAGTCTTTTAGATTCTGACTCTCTACCGTTTTTGGAACTACCTACTCCTTTTTTATGTGCCATATTATTTTACTTTTTAGATTTAGATTTTGATTGTGGGGTAGCTTTTTTTGCCTTTGGGGCAGCTTCTTTTGCTTTTGGAGTTTTACTCTCCTCAGATTTTTTAGCTGGTTTAGCCTTAGTAGTTTTTTCAGTTACTTTTTCAATGATTATTTCTGTTAACGCTTGACGATGACCATTTTTTACTCTGTAACCTTTTCTTCTTTTTTTCTTAAAAACGATTACTTTATCATCTTTTAAATGTTTTACAACCTTAGCTTCAACAGAAGCACCTTGAACATTAGGCGTTCCAACAATCAATTTCTTTCCATTGTCTAATAATAAAACATTTTCAAATGAAACTTTAGATCCCACTTTAGCATCAAGACGATGCACATAAAGCTTAGAATCTTTTGAAACTTTAAATTGTTTTCCAGAAATTTCAACTACTGCATTCATAATTATTGCGGGGCAAATATACAGATTTATAATTATTTTCAAATCTAATAACTAAATAAGATTTATAGCCAATAAAAAGTAACTTAAACGTTACAAAAAGATATGTTATGTTATAAATAATTAGTAAATTCACACTCCTATGAAAAATTTCTTATACTACTTACTTACACTACTTGCTTTTAATGTAAGTGCTCAATCAATTGATTATGAATTATATACATTAGACAACGGTCTTGATGTTATTTTACATAAGGAAAATAGCTCACCTGTTGTGACTGTTTCTGTAATGTATCATGTTGGTGCTAAAGATGAAGTTGAGGGCAGAACTGGATTTGCACATTTTTTTGAACATCTACTCTTTGAAGGAACAAAAAACATTGAAAGAGGAAAATGGTTTGATATTGTTTCGTCTAATGGTGGATCAAATAATGCAAACACTTCCCATGATAGAACTTATTATTATGAAACATTTCCATCAAACAGCTTAGAACTAGGGCTATGGATGGAAAGTGAGAGAATGCTTCATCCAATAATTAATCAGATTGGTGTTGATACTCAAAATGAAGTTGTTAAAGAAGAAAAAAGACAAAGGATTGATAATGCCCCATATGGAGCTTTAATATATGGTACAGCTGTGGACCCATATTTGTATAAAAAACATCCTTATAGAAGATCTGTTATAGGAAGTATGGAAGATCTTGATGCAGCAAAATTAGATGAATTTATTGAGTTTAATAATCAATGGAATAATCCAAATAATGCAGTTTTAGTAGTTGCTGGTGACATAGATATTGATAACACTAAAAAACTGGTTGAGGGATATTTTGGTGATATACCAAATAATGGCCCTGTTCCGGTTAGACAGACGATTATAGAAGATCCAATTACTGAGACAGTAAAATTGACTGAATATGATAGTAATATTCAAATTCCAGCTAAAGCTTTCCTCTACCGAACACCTAGTATGAAAAATCGAGACTCATACGTCCTACAATATATTTCAGCTGTCTTAACAGGTGGTAAAAGTTCAAGGATGTTTAAAAGAATGGTGGATGATGAAAAACTAGCATTACAAGTACTTGCTTTCAATCAACCACAAGAAGATTATGGAAAATATTTGATGATTTCATTACCAGTAGGTGATACATCTCTTGAAAAGTTAATGTCAACAATGGATGAAGAAATAGAAAAAATAAAGTCAGAATTAATTACGGAACGAGAATATGAAAAAGTAAAAAATCAATTCGAAGTTCAATTCATACAAAGTAATACAAGAATTGAAGGGATAGCTAATAGTCTTGCAAGATCCCATATGTTATTTGGTGATATCAATGTTGTAAATGATCAAATTAATATTTATAGAAGCGTAACTAGAGAAGAAATAAAAGAAGTTGCAAATAAATATCTTAACAAAAATCAAAGAGTTGAAGTGGATTACCTTCCAAAAAAATAAAAAATATGAAAAAAGTAAAATTATTATTCGTCCTAACTTTAATATTTTCAATTAACATTTACGGTCAGGAAAGTGATTATGTAAAACCAATCGACAGAAGTATTCAGCCTAAACAAGGAAAAACACCTACAATCGATTTAAAAAAACCAACAATTTTCACTTTAAAAAATGGATTAACAGTAATTGTAGTTGAAAATAAGAAACTCCCTACATTTAGCTTAAGAATTTCAATTGATAATCCACCAACTAATGAAGGAGATAAGTCTGGATTAAGTCAACTTTCAAGTGCTTTATTTGGTGAGGGATCGGAAAATGTAAGTAAAGATGTCTTTAATGAGGAAGTAGATTATCTGGGTGCAACTATTTCTATGGGAATGGGTTTTGCTTATGCCAATGGTTTATCCAAACATAAAGAAAGAATTATTGAACTTCTTTCTGATGCTGCATTAAATCCAAATTTCGATCAGGAAGAACTAGATAAAGAAAAAGATAAATTAATTACAGGTCTTAAATCGGAGGAAAATAGTCCAGCAGCTATTGCTCAAAGAGTTACTGGTATTTTAACATACTCAACTGACCACCCTTATGGTGAGTTCAGTACAGAGGAAAGCATTAATAATGTAACTATCAATGATATTCAAGCTAATTACGAACAAATGTTCAATCCTAATAATGCATATATGGTTGTATCTGGTGATGTTGATGTTGATGAAATTAAAGTTTTGGTTTCTAAATATTTTAAAAAGTGGAAAACTTCAAAAAATAAATCCAATTCAATAATTGAAAATCCTAAAGATGTAGCAACAACTCAAATAAATTTTGTAGATATGCCTGATGCTGTACAATCTGAATTAGCTGTTCTAAATATTACAAATTTGCAGACTAACAGCGAAGATCACCATGCTGCTCTTGTCGCAAACTATATTTTAGGTGGTGCATTTAATAGCTACCTGAATATGAATTTAAGAGAGGCAAATGGTTGGACATATGGGGCTCGAAGTTCAATAGCACGAAATAAATGGACTAGTGCAACCTTTAGGGCAACTACATCTGTTAGAAATGCGGTTACAGATAGTGCTGTTGTTGAAACACTAAAAGAAATAAATAAAATTAGAGATGAGTTTGTTAGTGATGAAATGCTTGCAACTGCCAAGGCTAAATACTTAGGTAATTTTATAATGTCAACTGAAAACAAAGCACTATTAGCTGATTTTGCAGTTAATATTAAAACCCTGAATCTTCCAAATGATTTTTATGAAACATTTATTGAGAAGATTAATGCAGTTTCTAAAGAAGATGTAAAAAGAGTTGCCAATAAATATCTCAAGCCTGAAAATTTGAGAATAATAGTAGTTGGTAAGGGTGTTGATGTAGCTGATAAACTTGAAAAAATTGAGTACAATGACAATTTAATTCCAGTAAATTATTTTAATAAAGTTGGAATTAAAATTGACAAACCTGTTTTTGCTAAAGAAATTGATGCTAGTGTAACAGTTAAAAATATTTTTGAGAATCACTTAAATGCTATTGGTGGAGTTGATAAGTTAAATGGTGTAACGTCAATTTCAATTACTGCCGCAGTAACAATTCCTGGAGCTCCGTTCAAGCCTAATGCCATAATTAAAGAAAAATATCCAAATAAATCATCAATGGAAATGTCAGTCCCTAATATGGGTACTTTAATGACCCAAAAATTTAATGGTGAAGATGGATATATACAGCAAATGGGTCAAAAAATCCCATATGAGGATGAACAAAAAAATGAACAGAAAGAAAAAAAGGGTCTTTTTGAAGAAATCTACCTAGATGATAGTTCTGCAGAAATAGTAAGTTTATCCCCTGTTGACGGAAAGGATATATACAAAGTTCAAGTTAAAGAGAATTCTTTTAGATTTTACGAGGCTGATTCAGGTCTTTTAATCATGACGGAGGAAACTACTTTAGCTATGGGTAATGAGGTAAAAACAATTACTAAGTTTTCTGATTACAAAGAAGTTGATGGTGTTAAGTTTGCATTTAAAAGAGAAATTATAACAGGTCCACAAACAATTGTAATTGAGGCTGATCAAGTTATTGTTAACGAAGAGATTCCTGACGAATTTTTTAATTAGATTTTTTTCTTTTTATTGACCATATAAACACCTGCAAGTATTATAGCGGTTGCAAAAAATTGCATGAGTGTTAAGGTCTCACCATCAAGTGTTGCCCAAAATATTGCAACTATAGGCATAGTATAAGTTACTGCAGATGCAAATAGTGGGGATGCTATTTTTACAAACTTATTAAATAAAGTTTGGGCTATAGCACTACTAAATACACCCAAAATAAAAACAAATACAATTGAGCTTATCACATTAGAATCTTGAAAATTCAATGATGAAAAATCTGAAAGAAAAAGCACAATTAGTGCAGGTGGTGATATTGAAATAAAAATACCCGCTGTAACTGCTTCTGGCGAAATATTAGTCAAATAGTTTTTTATAAGATTAACTGATGCAGCATAGCCTACAGTAGTCATGTAAATAAAGAATGAATAATAAATATTTATGCTGAAGTTTGCTTCGCTAGCTTCGTAAATTAAAAGAATTGCACCAACTAGTCCAATGAATAAACCTAACAATTGTTTGGTTGTATATGTTAAACTAAAAAATATTATTCCAACTAAAAGGGTATTAATTGGAGTTATTGTTGTAATTATCGAAGCTAAACCACTTTCAATTTCTGTTTGCCCATAACTGATTAGATAAACAGGGAAAAAAGTACCTGTGTAGGCTGTTATTAAAATCCATTTCCAACTTTCTCTTGGGATTTTTTTTAGAGAATTGTATGAGTATAAAAAAATAACTGTAGCTGCAAAAATAATTCTTAAACTAGCTACTTGAAATGATGTAAGGCCTACTAAACCTTTTTTTATTAATATGAATGAGCTTCCCCAAATTAATGATAGAATTGCTAGGTAAAACCACTTTTTACTATTGTCACTCATTGATCCAATCAAAACTTTCTATGATTTTTTTAATATCGCTGCGAATATAATGTATGTAGGGCAATAATGAATCATAATTAGGTTTTGAATTAAAATAAGTACTTGATGATATATAATTTGATATTGAATCAGTAATATAAAATTGAATGTTGGAAGGAGTATCACCAACAAAAAAATAAATTCTTGAATAAACTTTTTTTGATAGGTCTGAATATTCACTAGTTAAAATTTGATCGGCATATTCAGAATTATTAAAAACTTTTTTATCAAATTTTAATGAAACTTCGTTTAAGTTGTTAGTCAATTTAATTTTATTTAGATAAATTTTAGCATCCAACTCTTTATAATATATTTCGTAATTACATTCATTTTTTTTAATAATATTGGAGGATAAATTACGGCTGAATTTAAAATTACATAATGCTTGATTTTCATATGTTGGATAACTGAACTCTGGTGCAAAAAATCCTTTCTGTTTGGGAAGAGTTGAATCATCACATGAAACAAAAGTTAAAAAAGAAAAAATTAATAAAATCCTCAATTAAGAAAATAATTAAAATGGAAGATCGTCAACTTGACTTTGAGTGTTATCAGTATTACTTTGTTGTTCGGAAATATTGGTAGTTGGTGGTTTAGGAGATTCGTTTGAATCTGCTTTGTTATTTAAGAAATTAAACTCTGTTACATGAACCTCAGTCGTATATCTTTGAATTCCATCCTCTCCTTGCCACTTTCTTGTTTTTAATTTTCCTTCAACATAAACCTTATCACCTTTTTTAAGGTATTTATTACAAATTTCAGCAGCTTTATTTCTTACTATAATATTATGCCATTCAGTATTGTCTACTTTTTCTCCAGTCTGCTTATTTGTATAACTTTCATTGGTTGCAATCGGGAATCTACCGATGGACCCACCATCCTCAAATTGATGTATTTTAACATCATCACCTAAGTTTCCAATTAGCATTACTTTGTTTAATGAACCACTCATAATACTCAAATATAAATAAAAAAAAAGTCAGACCAATTCAGAAATAAAGTTATTTATTGGCTTTGGAAAAGGATATTTATTTAAAGATTCAATAGAAATAAAATCATCAAGAGCATCACTTACTGTAAACATAAAAAAAGTTATGTGTAATAATTGATGTGACAATTTGTGCTTGGTTTTTTTTATGTCAGATAATTTCAGAAAATTTATATCAAGTTTATTTATAATTTTATCTGAAGAAATTTCAGTCTTAGTTTCTATAAGTGGAAACTCGTATAGATTTTTCCATATACCGGAATCATTTCTTTTTTTTATTCTTGTTTTTCTATCCTTAGTTATTACAACTACATAATTTAAATATCTATCCTTAATTTTTATTTTTTTCTTTTTAATTGGATAAAGCATTACTGAGTCAGTATTATAGGCCTTACAATCAGTTGAAAATATGCAATCAAAACAATCAGATTTTCTAGGTTTACAAACTGTGGAGCCAAAATCCATCATTGCTTGATTAAAATCACCAGGATTAGCGTCTTTGATTAATTGAAAACCTAAATTTTTGAAATATTTTTTTGTTTTTGCAGAATCGATAACTAAGTCAACTTTATACAGTCTTGATAAAAATCTTAAAACATTACCATCAACAACTGGTTGAACCTCGTTATTACAAATAGAACTAATTGCCGATGCAGTATAATCACCAATTCCTGGTAGATCAATTAATTCATTATAAGATGAAGGAAATATAGCATGATATTTTTCTAAAACAATTTGTGCTGTCTTAAGCATATTTAATGCTCTTGAATAATATCCAAGACCTTCCCAAATTTTTAAAAGTTCATTATTATTTGTATTAGCTAGGGATGTAATATCTGGATATTTTTTTAAAAACTTATAATAATATTTTTTACCCTGTTCTATACGAGTTTGTTGCAAGATTATTTCAGATACCCAAATTTTGTAAGGATCTTTTGTCCTTCTCCATGGCAAATCTCTTTTATTTGAATTATACCAATTAATTAATTTATTAGAAAAATTCAATTTATTTATAAATGTTATACATAAAAATAATAAATATTACAATAGTTTTTTTATGATATAAATTTATATATTTGGCAACCTAATATTAAAACTATTAAAGATGACTAAAGCAGAAATAGTAAATAAAATTTCATCAAATTTAGGTTTAGAAAAAAATGAAGTTTTGGCTACTGTAGAAAATTTTATGGACGAAGTAAAAAACTCTTTGAGTGAGGGAGAAAATGTTTATTTGAGAGGATTTGGGAGTTTTATCGTAAAAAAGAGAGCTGAAAAAACAGGTAGAAATATTTTAAAGAATACAACTATTAGAATACCTGCCCATTCCATTCCAGCTTTTAAGCCTGCTAAAGTCTTTGTTGAGGATGTAAAAAACAACAACTAAAAAAATACATATGCCAAGCGGTAAAAAAAGGAAAAGACATAAAGTTGCTACTCACAAAAGAAAGAAGAGGAGTAGAGCTAATAGACACAAGAAAAAATAATTTTTGAAATTATTTAAGTAAGTTCATTGACATCAGAATATCTAAAAAATATATATTCTAACGATACAAATTAAGTTTAATTAAAAACAAATTAATTGTGAATAAAGAAATTGTTATT
>CACGNO010000014.1 GCA_902574335.1 uncultured Bacteroidota bacterium | reverse complement strand
TCATATTCTTTTTCAATTGACTTACTAAAAACATTATCATTCTTATAATCGTTTATTAGACTTGCAGCAACACCAACTGCCTTTGAAGCATCATTAACATGTACAACTGGAAAATCACACTCTGGAAAAATCTTTACTGCTGTATGAGCCTTTGATGTTGTCGCTCCACCAATTAATAGTGGTATGTTAATTTTTTGTTTTTTTAATTCCTTTGCTAGGTATACCATTTCATCAAGTGATGGAGTTATTAGTCCTGATAAACCAATAACGTCCACATTATTTTTAATTGCCTCATTAATGATTTTTTCAGGAGGCACCATAACACCTAAATCAATTATCTCAAAATTATTACAACCTAACACAACACTAACGATATTTTTTCCAATATCATGAACATCACCTTTTACAGTTGCCATCAAAATTTTACCAGCAGAAGAAGTTTTATCATCCGATTTTTCTTCTTCAATGTACGGAAGCAAGTATGCTACTGCTTTCTTCATTACTCTAGCTGATTTTACAACTTGAGGAAGAAACATCTTACCATCTCCGAATAGATCACCTACTATATTCATTCCATTCATCAAATATATTTCTATCACTTGTATTGGCTTTTCCACTAATAATCTCGCTTGTTCAACGTCTTCATCAATATATTTATCTATTCCTTTAATCAAAGAGTGACTTATTCTTTCTTGTAAATTAAGAGCTCTCCACTCGACAATTTTTTCCTCTTTATCAATAGTATTTGATACGGTTTCAGCAAAATCAAGTAATCTTTCGGTAGCATCGTCTGTTCTGTTTAAAAGAACATCCTCAACATGTTCAAGTAGGTCTTTGGGAATATCATCATAAACCTCAAGCATTGTTGGATTTACAATTCCCATATTCATTCCGTGTTTTATAGCATGATATAAAAATGATGAATGCATTGCCTCACGTACTTTATTATTGCCCCTAAATGAAAATGAAACATTACTAACACCACCACTTACACTTGTTCCATGCAGATTTTTTCTGATCCATTTTGTTGCATTAAAAAAATCAATTGCATTTTTTTTATGTTCTTCCATTCCAGTTGCAACAGGGAATATATTTGGGTCGAAAATTATATCCTCTGGCGGAAAATTAACTTGATTTACAAGAATATTATATGATCTTTCACAAATCTGGATTCGTCTTTCGTAATTATCAGCCTGTCCAGTTTCATCAAAGGCCATTACAATAACGGCAGCTCCATATCTTCTTATCAATTTTGCATGTTTTATAAACTCTTCCTCACCTTCTTTTAAACTAATTGAGTTTACTACGCTTTTACCTTGAACTGTTTTCAAACCGGCCTCAATTATTTCCCATTTAGAACTATCAATCATTATTGGAATTTTTGCTATGTCTGGCTCTGAAGCAATTAAATTCAAAAATGTTGTCATAGCTTCCACTCCGTCGATAAGACCCTCATCCATATTAACGTCTAGAATTTGGGCTCCACCTTCTACTTGATCTCTAGCAACTTCTAATGCTTCTGAATACTTTTTATTTTCGATTAGACGTAAAAATTTTTTAGAACCAGTAACATTTGTCCTCTCACCAACATTAACAAAATTTGAGTCATCTCTTATATTTAGAACTTCTAATCCTGATAAAATCATTTTCTTCTGGGTTTAAAATCTTTTACTAATTCAGCAATAACTTTTATGTGCTCTGGTGTGGTTCCGCAACAACCACCTATAATATTAACACAACCTTCATCTAAAAATTTTCTAATTTTTTTTCCCATTTGCGATGATGATTCATCATATTCTCCAAAAGCATTTGGTAACCCTGCATTTGGGAAGGCTGCCGTGAAAAAATTTGTGAACCTGCTTACTCTTTTCATATATGGCAACATTAAATCTGCTCCTAATGCGCAATTAAAACCAATAGTAAGTAATGGAAGATGTGAAAGTGAAGTAATAAATGCTTCAGTAGTTTGACCAGAAAGAGTTCTTCCACTTGCATCTGTTATGGTTCCACTCACCATGATAGGGAGCTCATAACCAATTTTTTCAAAAACTCCTGAAACAGCAAAAAGAGCAGCTTTAGCATTCAGAGTGTCAAAAATTGTTTCAACTAATAATATATGAACTCCACCATCAATCAAAGCTTCAATCTGTTCGCTGTAGCTAATAACTAACTCATCAAAAGTAATGGCTCTGAATCCAGGATCATTAACATCTGGAGACATGGATGCTGTTTTATTTGTTGGTCCAATTGAACCAGCAACAAACCTAGGTTTTTGCGGATTTAAATCTGTAAATTTTTTACATGCCTCAACTGCAATTTTAGCTGATTCAAAATTTAATTCATAAACTAAATCTTCCATATGGTAATCTGCCATTGCAACTGTTGTAGAAGAAAAAGTATTGGTCTCTATAATATCTGCACCTACATCGAGAAATGATTCGTGTATTTCTTTAATTGCCTTGGGCTGGGTTATTGATAATAAATCATTATTGCCTTTTAATAGATATTCATAATCTTTAAACCTATTTCCTCTATAATCTTCTTCGGAAAAGTTGTAGCCTTGAATCATAGTACCCATAGCCCCATCAAGAACAAGAATTCTTTTTTCTAAAATTTCATGAAGTATTTTTGAATAATTTTTCATCTGTTTTAGCACATTTTTTAGAGGCAGCAATCAGTCAAATTAACCTCGAATCTTGGGCAAATATAAATTATTTCCTAAATATGGGCTCTTAGGATTCCAAAAAAAGTTTTTATACAGATTTTTAGATCTAATAAAACAGACCAATTTTTAAAATAATATCTGTCAAGTTTTACCCTAGATGACATGTCGTAAAAATTATAAATTTTACCTCGAAAGCCTTGGACTTGGGCTAGACCAGTAATTCCAGGCTTGAACTGGTGTCTCTTACTAAATTTATCAATCTTATCGGAAAACTCTTCATTTAATTTAACAGGATGAGGTCGGGGCCCAACTGTAGACATATTGCCAATAAGTACATTAAAAAACTGAGGCATCTCATCCAATGCAGATATTCTCAAAAACTTTCCAAATTTTGTAAGTCTATTGTCATTATTATCTGCAAATTTAGTATCCTCTTCAGAGTTTTGAATCATTGTTCTAAATTTATAGCAGTAAAAAATTTTCCCTCCATGACCATGTCTTTTCTGTGTGAACAAGATGGGTCCTTTGGACTGAAATTTTATTATTAATCCAAAAATCAGGTACATCCAAGAAACAAAAAATGTTATGGTAAATAATGAAAAAAGAATGTCAAAAATTCTTTTTAATAATTGGTTGTACCACAAGTCTAAAGGAAGTAAATTAACATCAATAACAGGTATATTGTAAAGTTTTTTGATAAAGAAGTTTTTAAATTCATAATTGACCAACTCAGGTAATAATTTTACAGGGATAAAATGTTTATCACAAAAATCAATTAATTCTTTTTGATAAGTAAACGGTATTTTGGTTGAAATAAATATCTCTTGAAATTGAGTGTAATTATTATAAAAAGTATCAAAAGATCCAAGATTTGGAATATTATTGATTTTACTTTTTTTATTTTTAAAACTAAAAATACCATTAGATCTGTATCCTAAGTGAGGATATTGTTTTAATGTTCTATAAAAATTTTTACCCATTTTATCATAACCAAATATTGCAACATTGGTTATATTTCCTCCATAAGATCTATAACTATCTAATATAAAATGTGTTAACATTCTAAATGCAACTACAGAAGTAGTAAAAATTGATAATGCAAAAAATATAGATTTAATTGAAAAAGTATAATAATTGACAAATAAATTTCCTATTGCAACAATTGAAAACAAAATAAAAATTGACTTTAACGCCAGTCTTACCGTATTTAAATATAATACTCCTCTCCCAATATTATAGGACTTTGTATATATCACTATAATAAGCCAAAGAATTACAATTAGTGTATTATATGAGGACCAGGTAGAAAATGTTAAATAATGCATTAAAGATGAAACAAAAGTGATAATGATTGCCTCACACAAAACAAAGATTACAGGGAAAATGATGTTAAATCTTCTCATTTAATTCAAAACTAGTTAAATTATTTAGAAATGTTCTTAATAATTTAACAATTGTACTTCGGGTGGGAATCGAACCCACACTCTGTTGCCAGAACTGGATTTTGAATCCAGCGCGTCTACCAATTCCGCCACCGAAGCAATGGAGGCCAAAATTATAAAAAGTTTTCTTTTTAATCATTTCTACCAAAATATTATTAAATTTGACCCCCAATAAAAAAGATGGCAAATCAGGAACCAATAGCAAAAATCTTTTCATGTACTCAAAGTATAGAGCTTTCTAAAAAAATTGCTAAACATTTTGGTGCTGAATTAGGTAATGTAAATTTTTCTCACTATAGTGACGGAGAGTTTCAGCCATCGTTCGAAGAATCAGTAAGAGGTGCTAGATTGTTTATAATCGGATCTACTCAACCAAACTCAGAAAATTTGATGGAACTTCTATTAATGATAGATGCTGCCAAAAGGTCCTCAGCAAGACATATTACAGCTTTAATACCATATTTTGGTTGGGCTAGACAAGATCGTAAAGACAAGCCTAGAGTTCCAATTGGTGCAAAATTGATTGCTAACCTAATTGAAGCTGCAGGTGCTACAAGATTAATTACAATGGATTTACATGCTGATCAAATACAAGGGTTTTTTGAAAAACCTGTTGACCACTTGTATGCATCAACTATTTTCATCCCTTACATACAATCATTAAACCTTAAAAATCTCACCATTGCCTCACCAGACATGGGCGGTTCGAAAAGAGCATATGCCTACTCAAGATTTTTAAAAAGTAACGTTGTTGTGTGTTACAAGCAAAGAAAAAAAGCAAATGTAGTTTCCCATATGGAATTAATAGGTGAAGTTGAAGGAAAAAATGTAATTATTGTTGATGATATGGTAGATACAGCAGGAACCCTTACAAAAGCTGCTGATTTAATGGTTGAAAGAGGTGCAAAGTCAGTTAGAGCTATATGTACTCATGGTATATTATCTGGAAATGCTTATGAAAACATAGAGAACTCAAAACTTAAAGAATTGATAGTTACAGATTCTATCGCTCAAGAAAAAAAATCTGATAAAGTAAAAGTGCTTACATGTTCAAAGCTATTTGCAGATGTAATGCACAATGTAAATAGTAATAAATCAATCAATTCATTTTTTATAAAATAAAATATCATGAAATCAATCACAATCAATGGATCTAAAAGAGAAAGCGTAGGGAAGTCATCGACCAAAGCCTTACGTAATGCTGGAAAGGTTCCTTGCGTAGTATACGGTGGGGAAAAACCAGTGCATTTTTCAGCAGATGAAATCAGTTTTTCTAAATTAGTTTATACACCAAATGCTCACACTGTGATCATTTCACTAGATGGTAAAGAAGAACTTAATGCTGTAATACAAGACATTCAATTTCATCCTGTTTCTGAAAAAATATTACATATAGATTTTTTCCAGTTGTTTGAAAACAAGGAGATCAATATGACTATACCTGTTAAGTTTAGTGGTAATGCTCCTGGAGTTAGATTGGAAGGCGGTCTTCTTTTTAAAAATAAAAGAAAACTATATGTCAAAGCACTACCTAAAAATCTTCCTGATTTTATTTCTGTAGATATTTCTACTCTTAATCTTAACGATAAGGTAACCATACAAGACTTATTAAATGATAATTACAGTTTTGTGCATCCTGAAAATATGGTTGTATGTCAAGTTAAGATGTCAAGAGCATCAATGTCACTTACAACAGATGAAGAAGGTGAAGAAGGTGAAGAAGGTGAAGAAGGAGGAGCTGAGGGCGCTGAGGGCGCTGAAGGCGCTGAAGGCGCTGAAAAATCTGATGATAAGCCTGCTGAATCTGAGAATAAAGAAGGATAAATACTATAAATTCTTTAATAATTATTTAAGCTTGAAAAGCTTTCATATTTTTATTGTAAATTTTTAAGATTTTGTTCTCAATATTTAAATATTTTAGAAAAACTAGTACTCCTTCCAATAATAAAAAGTTTCTTGTTGTTGGTCTTGGTAACATAGGAGAAGAATATAAAAACACACGACATAATATTGGATTTGATATAGTTGATCAGCTGGGTATAATTTTAAAAGGGACATTCAATTCAGGTAAGTACGGACATGTATTAAAATCAAAATATGCCGGTAAACAACTTGTATTGTTGAAGCCAAATACATTCATGAATTTAAGTGGTAAAGCAGTTGTATACTGGCTTAAAAAAGAAAAAATTCACATTAATAACCTAATAGTTGTTGTTGATGATTTAAATATAAATTTTGGTATGTCTAGGCTTAAAGCATCAGGTTCTGATGGTGGGCACAATGGATTAAAAGACATAGCAAATTCATTAAATACTTCAAAGTTTACGAGGCTAAGATTTGGTATCGGAAATAATTTTAAAAAGAAAGATCAGGTTGATTTTGTTCTGAGTAAATGGAATAATGAAGAGTCTAATAATCTTGGGCACCTTATCGATAAAAATGTTGAAATTATTTTTTCATCAATCAAACAAGGGTTAGATTTTACAATGAATAAATATAATTAGATGAAGGTTACAAAAGGCTTAAAAAACGTGCTTTCAAGTCAACCAAGTATTTTAACATTAGGAACATTTGATGGAATTCATAAGGGGCATAGAACAATCATTTCAAAATTAACTAGTGAATCAAAAAAAGATGAACTTAAATCTATAATTCTAACTTTTTTTCCTCATCCAAGGAATATCGTTAGTTCTAAAAAAATTAAGTCAATAAGTACTATTGATGAAAAAATTCAAATATTTTCTGAGCTTGATCTTGATGAATTAATTATTCAAAACTTTAATAAATCATTCTCTGAAATGGGTGCAGAGGAATTTATTAAGCTACTAGTTAATAATTTAAATCTAAAAAAAATCATAGTTGGATATAATCACAGGTTTGGCAAGAACCGATCTGCAGATATTGATGTTTTGAGAGATTTTAGCACAAAATATGATTTTGAAGTGGTTGAAATAAAAGCTTTTGAAGTTGAAAAAATTAAAATCAGCTCTACCAAAATTAGAAATGCGATTAATAATGGTGATATTGATATTTGTAATAATTATTTAGGATATAATTTTAATATCAATGGTATTGTTGTAAAGGGTAAATCTATCGGAAAATCTATTGGATTTCCTACAGCTAATATTAATATAGCAGAGGAATATAAAATTATACCTAAAAATGGTGTTTATCTTGTTCGTTGTTTTTTTGAAAAAAATAAATTTTATGGAATGATGAATATCGGTTATAATCCCACTTTTGGATCTAATGAAAAAACTATCGAGGTTAATATTTTTGATTTTAATAGAGATTTATATGGCAAAAATATCAGAATTGAATTTTTGAAATTTATAAGAGATGAAATTAAGTTTGATAATGCTGAAGACTTACAAAATCAACTAATCAATGATCGAGAAAATTGCATTAAGAACATAAATTCAACATATAATAATTAGTTTTGTTAATAATATGCTACAAGTTGACTTTATAAAAGAAAACTTCTCAAAAGTTATTGATAGTCTTAAAAAAAGGAATAAAGACTACTCCTCTGATTTAAAAAAAATTATTGATTTTAATGAAAATAGGAAAAAGCAACAAACAAAATTAGATGCTTTGCTTTCAGAGGTTAATAATTTATCAAAACAAATAGGTAAATTATTTAAAAATGGTGAAGTTGAGGAAGCCAATGAATTAAAAAAGAGTGTCGAAAAAATAAAGCCTGAAGTTAAACTATTGCAGGATTTGTTAAATAGTAATAACGAAGATCTTCAAGAATTACTTTGCTCAATACCAAATATCCCAAATGAGCTAGTAAAAAAAGGTACAAGTGAAGAAGATAATGAAATTGTATTTGAAAGCACCTTCAAATTAAGTGATGAAAAACTCAAAGAGCACTGGGGTATTTGTGAAGAATATAATATTATTGATTTTGAATTAGGAAATAAAGTAACTGGATCAGGTTTTCCTGTCTATAAAGGTAAAGGGGCTGCCTTGCAAAGGGCATTAATTAATTATTTCTTAGATAAAAATACATCATCAGGTTATACTGAAGTTCAACCTCCAATTTTGGTAAATGAAAATTCTGCTTTTGCAACTGGACAATTACCAGATAAAGAAGGACAAATGTATCATATCAGTAATGATAATCTATATTTGATTCCAACTGCTGAGGTTCCAATAACAAATTTCTATAGAGACAGTATCATTAACTCCTCAGATTTACCAATTAAGCTTACAGGCTATACACCATGTTTTAGACGTGAAGCAGGAAGTTATGGAAAAGATGTTAGAGGTCTAAATAGGCTACATCAATTTGATAAAGTTGAAATTGTCAGAATTGAAAAACCGGAGGATTCATATAAAGTATTAGATGAAATGGTTGAACATGTAAAAAATATTCTTGAAGAATTAGAATTGCCTTTCAGAATACTTAGGCTATGTGGAGGTGATTTAGGTTTTACATCAGCACTAACTTATGATTTTGAAGTATATTCAAAAGGTCAAAAAAAATGGCTTGAAGTTAGTTCTGTATCAAATTTTGAAACTTATCAATCCAATCGTTTAAAATTGAGATTAAGAATTAATGAAAAAGAAAAAAAACTTGCTCACACTCTGAACGGTAGTGCATTAGCCCTTCCTAGAATAGTAGCTGCTATTATTGAAAACAACAACTCACCTGAGGGAATTAAAATTCCAAAAATTCTACATAAATACACAGGTTTTAAATTTATATCTTAGAGATATATTTGAATTTTTTGAAACCTAAAAGAAAATTTGGTCAAAACTTTTTGACAGATGACAATATAGCTAAAGACATCGTTTCTTTTTTATCTGATTCCAAAACAAAAACAATAATAGAAATTGGCCCTGGTAAAGGAATTTTAACAAAGTATCTTTCAGAAATTTCTCACAAGGAGATAAAATTTGTTGAAATTGATGAAGAATGTGTTTCATATTTAAAAAACAAATACCCAAATATTGAGAAACATTTAATTAATGATGACTTCCTTAATATTAATCTAAATTCATTTAAACAACCTCTATCAATAATTGGTAATTTCCCTTATAATATTTCCTCACAAATATTATTTAAGATTTACGAAAACAAAAATATAGTCAACGAAATGATTGGCATGTTTCAATTAGAAGTTGCAGAGAGAATATGCTCAAATTATGGAACAAAAAAATATGGAATTTTATCCATCTTAATCCAAGCATTTTTTGAAGTTAAAATGATGAAAAAGATTAAGCCTAATTCTTTTTTACCAATTCCTAAAGTAGATTCAGCAGTTATCAAAATAAGTAAGAAAAATGATACTATTAATTGTGATGAAATTCTTTTTAAGAAAATTGTAAAACAATCCTTTGGTCAAAGAAGAAAAACTCTTAGGAATAGTCTTAAGATATTCAATATAACTGATATTAAAAAAGAAGACACTATCTTTGCAAAAAGACCGGAACAACTGAGTGTTTCAGACTTTATTTATTTAACAAATTTGGTTGGCAATGAAAACATTTGAACTTTCTAAAGAAATCATTCAAGAAATTAGTCAACTTATTTCCTCAAAAAAAAATAAAGAGATTAAAAAAATAGTTGATGGAATTCACTATGCAGATCTTGCTGAAATAATTGATGACTTAGATTTTGATCAGAGAGTATATTTAATTAAGCTAATTGATAGCGATAAAACATCTGATGTGCTTACAGAAGTTGACGAAGATGTTAGAGAAAAAATATTAGAAGCCTTATCTGTTAAAGAAATTGCAGGTGAAATAAAAGAACTTGATAGTGATGATGCAGTTGACATACTTTCAGATCTTCCTGATGAGAAACAAGAAAAAGTTATTTCATTTATAAAAGATGAGAGTAAAACTGAAAATATTAGAGAGCTTTTAAATTATGAAGAGGATACAGCTGGAGGATTAATGGCCAAGGAACTTATAAGTGTGAATGAAAATTGGAGTGTTTTAAAATGTTTAAGGGAAATTAGACGTCAAGCAAAAGATATTACAAGGGTACACTCAATTTATGTGTTAAATAGAAAGAAAGTACTAATTGGTAGATTATCCTTAAAGGATTTAATAACATCTCCTTCAAAAAGCAAAATTCAAGAAATTTATATCCCAAAGGTTGATTATGTACATGTAAATGATTCAGCAGATGAGGTAGCTAAATTAATGTCAAAGTATGATTTAGAAGCCATACCTGTTGTCAATAATAATATTGAATTATTAGGTAGGATTACAATTGATGATATAGTTGATTATATAAAAGATGAGGCTGAAGAAGATTATCGATTGGCTGCCGGTATATATGAAGAAGTTGAAGCAGATGATTCAATTTTCGATTTAACTAAGGCAAGATTACCATGGTTAATTTTAGGTCTATTTGGTGGATTAGGTAGTGTATTTATATTAGAAAGTTTTGAAAGCATAATGGGCTCTAAAGAACTTCGATCTTTATTTTTTTATACTCCTTTGATTGCTGCAATGGCAGGAAATGTTGGAGTTCAATCCTCAGCAATTGTTGTACAAGGATTAGCTAATGATGTAATAAAAGGCAGCTTAATTTCAAGACTAGTCAAAGAAATTGGTTTAACAATAATTAATGGACTCATATTGAGTTTAATTCTTATTCTTTTTGGTATGGCAATAAATCAATCACTTGAAATGAGTATTGCAATTTCATCATCTATGGTTTTAGTAATAATAGTAGCTGCACTAATTGGAACTTCCGTGCCGATTATTCTAGATAAGTTTGGAATTGATCCAGCTATTGCCACTGGTCCTTTTATTACCACAGGAAATGATGTTGTTGGTATCCTTTTGTTTTTCTACGTAGCAAAAATTATCCTAGGTTTCTAAAATGATTAAAGTTCTTCATTTAGATGAAAACCATGAAATTTTAAAAAATGGATTGGCCAAAATAGGTTTCAAAAATTTTTTTGATTTTAAATCAAATAAAAAAGATATTACAAAAAAAATAGAAAAATTTCATGGATTAGTAATTAGAAGCAGAATTCCAATTGATAAAGATCTTATTGATAATGCTATGAATCTTAAGTTTATAGCAAGAGTAGGATCAGGAACAGAAAATATTGATATTGAATTTGCTAAAAAGAGAGGAATAACAATCCTTTCAGCAGGAGAGGGAAATGCAAATGCAGTTGGTGAGCATACTTTATCATTGATACTAAGCCTATTTAATAATATTGTAAAAGCAAATAACGAGATTAATAACAATGTTTGGCAAAGAGAAGGGAACAGAGGAATTGAGCTTGAGAATAAAACAGTGGGTATTATTGGATATGGAAAAACTGGAAAAAACTTTGCAAAAAAATTGGCTGGATTCAATGTAAAGGTGCTTTGTAATGATATAATTGAAAATATAGCCGATGACTATGCTGAACAGGTTTCTATTGATGAGATTCAAAGCAAGTGTGATATTATTAGTTTGCATACTGATTTAAATAAATTAAGTAAACACTTAGTAAACACACAGTTTATTGATAATTGTAAAAAACCTTTTTATTTGATAAATACCTCGAGGGGGGTGTGTGTTAAAACATCAGATTTAATTTTGGGAATTAAAACTGGTAAAATACTTGGTGCATGTTTAGATGTAATTGAAAATGAATCTAGCTCATTTGAAAATTTTGAACAGGATAGTTACTTGGATTTTTTAAAAAAATCAGAAAAAGTTATTTTAACACCTCACATAGCAGGATGGACATTTGAAAGTAAATTAAAGTTATCTCAGATTATATTAAAAAAAATTAAAGATTTATACAGTAAATGAAAAATGTACTTGTATTGTGTACAGGAAATTCATGCAGAAGTCAAATAGCTGAAGGTTATTTAAGACAATATTTAAATGGTAAAGCTGTTGTGTTCAGTGCTGGTGTAAATAATCATAAAATAAACGAAAATGCAATCAAAATTATGAAAGAAGATGGAGTTGACATTTCAACTCACACTTCAAATCATATAAATGAATATGAAAATATACACTTTGACTACATAATAACAGTTTGTGATCATGCAAATGAAACTTGTCCTGCATTTTATTCAAAAGAATCTACAACCAGAATACACAAAAATTTTTTCGATCCAAGCTCAATTAATAATTCATCAAATACTGAAAAAGCTTTTAGAAAATGTAGAGAAGAAATTAAAAAATTTTGTTTTGATTTTTCAAAAAAATTTAATTAGAAAAAATTAATCTAACTGTTTTT
This sequence comes from uncultured Bacteroidota bacterium, assembly GCA_902574335.1. Classification (GTDB taxonomy): domain Bacteria; phylum Bacteroidota; class Bacteroidia; order Flavobacteriales; family Flavobacteriaceae; genus Eutrophosalina. Next base: position 9,912 of record CACGNO010000014.1, on the reverse strand, counting down.
TCCGTTCTTTGTTCAAGAAGTAATTTTCTGTTATTACTTATTTTTTTTATCGATTTTTCATCAAAGTGTCTAATTGTAAAAAGGGATACATTTTTGTGTAGATCAATTTTATATTTACCCTCAAGATTTTTAATTAATTCTTTGATCTTATTGTACTTATCAAAAAAACAAACAGAAAAACTAATTGCTGAGTTTTGAATAACATCAACTTTCATTTTAAATTTATGAAGTTCTTTGAAAATATCACTGATGTTATCCTCTACCATAAATGAAAAATCCAATGAAGAAAGTTTTAATAAAATTAAATTTTCTTTAAAAATATAGCATGGAACTAATGGATTAATATCTATACCCTTTGATATTATGGTTCCTTTAGACTGAGGATTTTTAAATGATTTGACAAGCAAGGGAATCTCCTTTTTTTGAAGGGGTTGTAAAGTTTTTGGATGAATAATTGAGGCACCGTAAAAGGCTAATTCAATTGTCTCAGAATATGATATTTGATTCAATAACTTGGTGTTGGAAAAGAACTTAGGATCAGCATTAAGTAATCCAGGGACGTCTTTCCAAATGCTTAAGGATTCTGCATTTAAAACGTATGCAAAAATAGCGGCACTATAATCGGAACCTTCTCTTCCCAAAGTAACAGTAAAATTATTTTTATCACTTCCAATAAAACCTTGGGTAACAATAATCTTACTGTCACTTATATAATCCTTGATTTTTTTGTTAGTAATATTCCATTCTACCTTTGCACCTCTATATTTTGAATTGGTTTTAATACAATTTCTAGCATCAATAAATGAACAATTAATATTATTATTTAATAAAAAATGATGAATAATCCTGGATGATAATAACTCTCCAAGGGACACAATTTGATCATATACAAAAGAATAACTGGGTGATTTATTTGCTTTTATAAATGAGTTCAACTTTTCAAATGATTTACTGATATCTGAAAAGATTGGATGGCTTTTTTCAAAAAGATTATTAATAATTTCTGAATGAAAATTATAAACTTCTGAAATTGATGCTTGTAAATTTTCTTTATTATTAAAATAATTATGAACTACCAATTCTAATGCATTCGTAGTTTTACCCATAGCTGAAACTACAATAACCAACCTATCTTCGTTGTAAGTTGAAATAATTTTTAGAATATTTTTAATACTGGAAATATCTTTAATAGATGCACCTCCAAATTTAAATACCTTCATTTTTTACAAATTTTTGGATGGCTTTATCATCCATTAATGCCACTCTCCAATCATCAAGAATTATCGCTCCATTTTTTTTATAAAAATCAATAGCACTAGTATTCCAGTCAAGAACAACCCATTGAACTCTTTTAACGTTTAAATCATGTGAATATTTTATAAATTTTGAAAATAAAGCAAAACCAATCCCTTTTCCTCTATGCTTTTCAGTAACAATTAAATCCTCAAGATGCATAGCATTTCCTTTCCATGTAGAATACCTTGGATAAAGTAAAGCAATACCTACAACTTCAGATTCAATTTCTGCAACGAAACACTTAAACTTTGGATGTCCATAGAAACCGTCCTTTATTAATTGGTCCTCAGTAATAATTACTTCATCAGGCTCTCTTTCAAATAATGCTAATTCTTGGATCAGTTTAAGAACTGATTTCATATCATTTTTTTTAGCATCACGAATAATATAATCCATAACTGTACTGCAAATCTAATTTAATCTTTTGAAAGGGTTAATTTTTGCAATTATTAAAGTATAATATTTTCTTTTGTTATATATATAACTAAGTATTACATATATTCGCACGTCAATTACAAGTTTTGTAATAGTAAATGAATAACGGTTTATATCCAAATGGGTTGAATCATCATAGGTCTCTGAAATTCCAGAAACTCAGGAAACTTATATCCCAAAATCAAGCTAAAGTTAAAATTGAAGGATTATACGGATCATCTTTATCGTTCTTGTTGATTGATATCTATTCATCTTTAAATACACAAATATTTTATTTAAGCAATTCCAAAGAGAGTGCTTCTTACACGTATACTGATATAGTTGAATTTTTAGGTGAAGATAACTGCAATCTATTACCTTCAAATTACAGAAACTACAATAATAAAATCAAAGATGAAAGCAACGTCTTAAACAGAACAAAAACGATAAAAGACTTAACTGAAAAAAAAGCAAAAATTATAATTACATATCCTGAGGGAATTTTTGAAAAAATACCAAATGAAAAAGCAATTAAAGATAAAAGCTTAAATATAAAAATTGGACAAGAATTAGAACTTGGTAATTTAAATGAAAAATTATTTGAGTTAAATTTTGAAAAAGATGACTATGTTCAAGAACCCGGAGATTTTGCAATTAGAGGAAATATTCTAGATATATTTTCATATGCTTACACAAACCCGCTTAGATTGGAATTTGATGGAAATATTGTTGAAAGTATTCGTGAATTTAACATTGATACTCAATACTCAGTTAAACAACTAAAGTCTGCTAAAATAACACCAGATATATCAAATCAAAGCTTAATAAAAACTGGAGATAGCATCATTAATATAATTGATCAAAATACATTAATTTTTATTGAAGAAATTGATTCCATTAAGAAAAAACTAGGTGATAATATTATAAATAATTCTAATGACTATTCAGAAAAATTATTCATAAAAGAATTAAAAGAAAAAAAATTAATTTCTGTAAACAATTTTGATAAAAAAGCGGATATAAAATTTAATATTTTACAACAACCTGCTTTCAACAAGAGGTTTGAAATATTAAATGAGAATCTTCAAAAACACGCTTTAAATAATTATAAAATAAATATCTATTTTTCAAATAAAGAGCAGTCAAATAGATTCAAACAAATCTTATCTAAATACAATTATAATTATGAATTTAAAACCATTATTAAACCTATTTATAAAGGTTTTATAAATCATGATGATTTAAAAGTTTGTTATACTGATCATGAAATATTTAATAGGTTTCATAGATATAAAATTCAAAAAAAATACGGCAAGAATAAAAAAGTTAATATTGAAGATTTAAATCAAATCAAAGTTGGTGACTACGTTACACACATTGATCATGGTGTTGGTGTTTACAAAGGATTAACTAAAATTGATGTTGAAGGCAAAAGACAAGAGGTAATTAAATTATTATATGGTGATAATGATACACTTTATCTAAGTATTCACCTATTTCACAAAATATCTAAATATAAAAGTAGAGATGGGGCGAGGCCTAGAATATTTAAGTTAGGATCTGGGGCTTGGGATAGATTAAAACTAAAGGCAAAAACTAGAATAAAGAAACTGGCATTTGATTTAATTAAATCGTACGCAAAAAGAAAAATTGCTAAAGGATTTAAATATAAGATTGATAGTTCAATACAAAATGAATTGGAAGCTGCATTTCTTTATGTTGATACTGAAGATCAAATAAAAGCAACAAAAGATGTAAAAGTAGATATGGAATCAGATAATCCCATGGATAGATTAATATGTGGGGATGTTGGTTTTGGTAAAACTGAGGTAGCAATAAGGGCAGCATTTAAGGCAATTGATAATGGTATGCAGGTTGCTATTTTAGTTCCAACAACAATATTAGCATTTCAACATTACAAAACATTAATTAAAAGGTTTAAAGGGTTTCCAGTTGCATTTGATTACCTAAACAGATTTAGAACAAAAACAGAAAAAAATAAAATTATAGATGATCTTAACAGTGGTAAACTAGATTTGATCATTGGTACTCACCAATTGGTTAACGATGCTATTCAATACAAAAATTTAGGATTATTAATTGTAGATGAAGAGCAAAAATTTGGAGTTAATGTAAAAGAGAAAATACGATCAATTAAAGAAAATATTGACGTATTGACGCTTACTGCTACACCAATTCCTAGAACTCTTCAGTATAGTTTAATGTCTGCGAGAGATCTATCGATTATTTCAACCGCTCCAAGTAATCGAGTTCCAATAGAATCGGAAGTTATAAGATTTAATGCTAAAGCAATAAGAGATGCGATCAGATTTGAACTGGACAGAGGAGGTCAGATATTTTTTGTCCATAACAAAATTGATAATATTAATGAATTTGGAAAATGGCTTGAAAACTTAATACCAGAAGCAACAATTAAAATAGCTCATAGTAAAATTGAAGGAAAAAGATTGGAAACTATAATGTTAGATTTTATTGAAAATAAATTTGATGTATTACTTTCTACCACAATAATAGAAAGTGGACTAGATGTCCCAAATGCTAATACAATTTTCATAAATAACTCTCACCATTTTGGGCTTAGTGATTTACATCAAATGAGAGGAAGGGTTGGTAGAAGTAATAAAAGAGCTTTTTGTTATTTCATAACACCTGAAATTTCAACCTTAACTTCTGAAGCTAAGAAAAGAATTGATGCAATTGGACAATATTCAGAACTTGGAGCTGGTTTTAACATAGCAATGAAAGATTTAGAAATAAGAGGAGCTGGAGATCTACTTGGTGGCGAACAAAGTGGTTTTATTAATGATATTGGCTTTGAAACTTATCACAAGATTTTAAATGAGGCAGTAGAAGAATTGAAAAATAATGAGTTTAAGAATTTATTTAAGGATAAGGATGAGAAAAATTATTTTATAAAAGATGTTATTATAGATACTGATTTTGAAATACTATTTCCAAACCAGTTTGTATCCCAAGTAAATGAAAGATTAAAATTATATAATAAGCTTTCTCAACTAAAAGATGAAAATGAATTGGAAAAATTTAGAGATGAATTAAATGATAAATACGGGAATATCCCCAAAGAATCAGAAAATCTATTAAAAAGTGTAAAGCTAAAATGGATTGCACAAAAATTAGGTTTTGAAAAAATCGTAATTAAAAAAGAAAAGATGTTGTGTTATTTTATTTCTGACAATTCAAACAGCTACTTTGATAGTGATGTTTTTAAAAATATACTTAATAATATTTCAAAATCTGATGATTGTGAATTAAAGGAGAAAAGTAAACTTTATCTTGTTTTTGAAAATGTAAAATCGATTGATATGGCTCTATTGAATTTAGATCGATTTCAGTTTATTAATAACTGAAAAAGCTTTATCGACCTCTGATTCCGAGACTAAAATGGTAAACTCATTTGATGTAGAAATAACCTGATTAATATTAATACCTTCCCATGATAATTTTTGAAAAACATAATAATATATACCAGGTACTGAAACATTTTCGTCTGGTAACTTAAATGAGATAGCAGATAAGTGATCTGTTTTATTTATACAAAACTCATTCACAAGTTCTTTCTCTACTAATTCACACAAATTTTTACTTACAACTATATTACATTCATCAATTCCCCTGGATGATGTATAAAAATCATTTTTACTTTCATAAACATTTTTTAGAAGATTAGATTGACTATTTAAAATTGTATTCGAAACTTTAAAATTATAATCTACCAAGTTTGAGCGGACTGAAATTTCTTGAATTTTTTTTATAACTCTCTTTATTTTCTGTGTATGTTGAAATTCTAAATTAATTGACAATCTGTTCAATGCCATAACTATTGCCCCATTGTTTACTTTTTTTCTCAAAATTTCTTCAATATCAGGTTTGATTTTTCTTGAGAGAGAAGTGAAATTAATTATGCCATCAGACAAAGCTGAACTCAAAAAAGGTTTGGATTTAACATATTCACTAACAGCCTGAGAAATAGTTTTCATATTAATATTGTTTTATTTTAAACAAATAATTGCAAAAATAACATTTTAATATAAACAGAACTTCATTAGTAAAATGACTATTTTTGAATAACTGAAATGGAAAGCAAAAGACGATATACAATAACATCCGCTTTACCATATACAAATGGTAAAATTCATATTGGGCACCTAGCTGGTGCATATATTCCTGCCGATATATACGCGAGATTCAAAAGGGAAACAGACAACGATGTTGCATACATTTGTGGAAGTGACGAACACGGGGTTGCTATTTCAATTCGAGCAAAAAAGGAGAAAAAAACACCAAAGGAAATCATAGATAAATATCATGATTTAATTAAAAAAAGTTTTTCTGATTTTGGAATTTCATTTGATAATTATTCTAGAACATCATCCAAAATCCACCACGAGACAGCATCAGAATTTTTCAAATTCTTAGAAAGCAAAAAAGTTTTTGAAATAAAGGATTCTAAACAACTTTATGATCCAAAAGAAAATCAATTTTTAGCTGATAGATTCGTTGAAGGAGAGTGTCCACATTGTGGATTTGAACATGCTTATGGTGATCAATGTGAAAACTGTGGTAGTTCACTAAGTCCTGAAGACTTAATTAATCCAATATCAAAGATTAGTGGTTCAAAACCTATTGAAAAAGAAACTAAACATTGGTATTTACCATTAGGTAATTATGAAGAATTTTTAAAGGAATGGTTCTTAGAAGGAAAAAAAAATACAGCAAAAACGAATGTATACGGACAAGTAAAATCGTGGGTTGATCAAGGACTAGAATCAAGAGCAATTACCAGAGATTTGGACTGGGGTATACCTGTTCCTAGTGAAGATGGTAAAGGAAAGGTATTATATGTATGGTTTGATGCTCCAATTGGATATATTTCATCAACTAAAGAATGGGCAGAAAGAGAAAATAAAAACTGGGAACCATATTGGAAAGATAAAAACACAAAGTTGGTTCATTTCATAGGTAAGGATAATATAGTTTTTCATTGCATAATATTTCCTATTATTTTAAAAGCACATGGAGAGTATATCCTGCCTGAAAATGTGCCTGCCAATGAGTTTTTAAATTTAGAAGGCAATAAGTTTTCGACATCAAAAAACTGGGCAATTTGGTTAGATGAATTTTTAATGGATTTTCCAGGAATGCAAGATTCTCTGCGTTACACTTTAACTGTAAATGCTCCTGAAACAAAAGACAATGATTTTACATGGAAAGATTTTCAAGCTAGAAATAACAATGAGCTGGTAGCAACCTTTGGAAATTTTATAAATAGAGTTTTTGTTTTAACCCATAAATATTTTGATGGATCAGTTCCGGAAAATAATGGCTTAAATGATATTGACTTAGAAGTACTTAAAAAGACGTATGAATACCCAAAATTAATCTCTGAATCCTTAGATAATTTTAAATTTAGACAGGCAGTTAGCCTTTTAATTGATTTATCAAGATTAGGAAATAAATATTTAGCAGATGAAGAACCTTGGAAATTATATAAATCTGGTGAATTAGAAAGAGTTAAACAAATTATGTTTGTTTCACTTCAAGTTTGCGGAATGTTAGCAATTCTTTCCCATCCATTTCTTCCAAATGCATCAAAAAAAATTAAAGAAATTATCAATTTGAAAGAAACTAAATGGACTGAAATAAATATCGATAATCCTATTTTAAATTCTCAAAATAAAATAAATAAACCTGAACTTATTTTTAGAAAGATTGAAGACGAAGAAATTGAAAACCAGGTGGAAAAACTGAAAGGTTAATTTTCTAAATTTTCTTTAGCTCTCAAATTAATTTGATAGATCAACGCATTATAGGACTCCACTAAATTTACTATATCAGACTCATATTCTTCCAAATTTTCCTGGTCAAGTATATAAGAATCTATTTTTTGCATGAATGTTTTAAGTACTCTTAATCTACCAATAATTGGAGATGTCTTAAACTCAATAGGTATATTATCCTTATTTATTTTTTTTATATCAACGGTTAATGATTTAATTTTTGAATTATGATTAATTTCTTTATCAATTAAATCAGAAAATTTTTCAGAGAAACTTATAATTGCATTCCATTTTTCAAATGAATTAAATAATGTTGAGTCTAACTTTATAACAGTTGGCTTAGAATCAAAAAAAGAATTTATTGAAGTAGGTATTTGCTCTGGAATTACATCCTTTTGTTTTTTTTCTGAGCTTGAACAAGCTGTAATGAAGATTATAATTAATATTAGTCTTTTCAATTCCAAAATTTTATTTAAAAATACAGTATTTGAAATAACTAACAGTTAACTATTTAATTACTTTAAATGATAAAGATTATTTTATTGAGTTCTAAAACTGTATACTATTGAGAAACTACTATTTGTACCATCACTAGTTTTTACTCTCCAGTAATATAGTGTGCCAGCATTCAATGCAACATCAACTGTCTTAGCTGAAATATTCGTTAAATCACTAGCTGGTGATTGTTTTCCATCAGTTTTATCAACATATAGAGTATACTTTAACTCATCACCTTGGTCTGGATCAGATCCTTCCCATGTAAATGTAACTTTACCGTCAGAAGATCTTGATACAGTAGATCCTGAGTTAGGAGTTTTCAAGTCTGCTGGAAAGGGAGCATAATTCGTAATACCTTGTCCAGCTAGATAAAATTTCCATGATGTACTTGTACCAGTTTGAGTAGTTGCAGTATTTTTAGAAATAACTTTCCAAATATAAGGCTGACCTTTATCAAGCTCAACTGTGCTATTAGTTGATGTTAAACCAGTTTTATTTACAACAGCTGATGTGTTCAGGTTAGTTACTTGTAAATCATAAGTGCTGGTATTTGAAGATGCCTGCCAAGAAAAATCAACGTTACTTTTTGTATCCGAAGTACTAGTTCCAGTCTCACAAACTTTACCATTTGCAGGTGCAGTTAATGTAACAGAACCTGGTGGTGATGGTGGTGGTGGATCTCCTCCTCCATCTCCTCCTCCTCCATCTTCGCCTCCGCAGGAAAAGATTAGTAGTAGAATAAATAAATATGTAAACTTTTTCATTTTATAAATTTTAAATCACAAAATTATTCCCTAAGAACCTTGAACGTTTTTCTGACTGTGTTACTCTCCAGAACAACTATGTATGTTCCAGGGATTTGATTCACTAAATCAATGTTTGTCTTCCTTGATACATCTGCTATATCCTGGTATCTAGTATAGATAAGATCACCCTTCTCACTAAACACACTAACCTTAACTCTTGTGTCCCCTCCTCCAACATGAACCTTAACATCATTGCTTGTAGGGTTTGGATAATAATGAATATCCTCCGATATAAATACTTCCTTCTCTACAAAACCTTGACACTCTAAATCCGTATCTACTCTTATAATACTTAGTCCTGTAGCTAAGTTGGCCTCAAAACTATTTCCAGTAACCGTCTTCTTAACTCCATTGATCGTTACATTGTACTTCTTGGATCCAGCCATCTGGATGCTTGTACTTCTATTATCATTATCTATATCAATAAATGCTGTCAGTGCTGGTGGCTCTCCAACTACAACTTCAAAACACTGCTCATAGTTCGCTTGACCATCAACTTTAAAGCAAACCTCATAAGTTCCCTTAGCAAGTCCTGTGACTGAACCAGTTTTGTTTGTTCCTGTTATTGTTACATTATCCTTAGCAGTAATTGTTACTGTGTAATCAAAAGAAGCATCCTCAACGCTCAAGTCTATCACACCATCAGTAGAACCAATACAAGTGGCGCTGCTGACCTCAACCTTATAATTGTTCACAGGAAGCTCAAAAATCTGACAACCAGATGTATCAACCTTAGCACCAGATGGAGTGTCTGGACATTGGTCCTGGGAATCCCCAATACCATCTAAATCAGAATCCATATCTCTAAACTGCATCCAGTTCATATTAAAACCTCCATCCAATACTTTTAGTCTAAGAAGAAAGATTCCTTTAGGAATATTATTTTCTAAGTTTCCAGTAACAGTAACCCAATCTTGCCATCCGCCTGTTGATGGAATATCCAATTCTGATAAAATCACATATTCTCTTGATGAATTTTGCTCTACTAAAGAAAGTGCAATTTTACCACCATTTGATTCAGATGCAACTCTAAAATCAATAGTATATTTAGATGCAGAATTTGTAAAAATTTTGTAATC